>CAZECJ010000069.1:0-13975 GCA_964510645.1 uncultured Verrucomicrobiota bacterium
GCTCCCAAAATTCCGGATAGGACGTGTCCACGCAGGCCACGTTGGCGATCGTGACGGGCTGGTCGGCGAAGATCGCCAGGATCGACATGCTCATGGCCACGCGGTGGTCGCCATAGCTGCGGATGCTCTTCGTGGGCGAGACCTTCGTCGGGCCCTCGATGACCATGCCGTCGGGCTGTTCTTCGACCGACACGCCCATGCCCGCCAGGTTCTCGACCATCACCGCCACGCGGTCGGATTCCTTCACGCGCAGCTCGCTGGCGTCGCGGATGACCGTGCGGCCGGTCGCCAGCGCGCCGAGCACGGCCACCAGGGGCAGCTCGTCGATCAGGTTGGGGATTTCCGCGCCGCCGACTTCGGTGCCCTTCAGCTCCGCGCCGTAGACGGTCACGTTGCCGTAGACTTCCGGATCCGTCGGGGCCGAGGTGCGCTCGATCTCGACGCGCGCGCCCATGCGGCGCAGCACGTCCAGCAGCGCGGTGCGCCGCAGGTTCAGGCCCACGCCTTCTGCGCGGACGCTCACGCCGGGCACCGCCGCGGCGGCCGCCAGCCAATAGGCCGCCGACGAGAAATCGCCGGGCACCACGTAGGGGCGCGCGAGGAATTTCGGCCCCTTGGGGCCATAGCCGTCCACGGAAATGTTCTGGCCTTCCACGCGGATGGGCGCGCCCACCGCGCGCAGCATGCGTTCCGTGTGGTCGCGCGTCGGGATCGGCTCGAGGACCGTCGTGCGCCCTTCGGCGTAGAGGCCCGCGAGGATGCAGCAGCTCTTCACCTGCGCCGAGGCCGTCGGCAGGCAGTATTCGATGCCGCGCAGCGCGCCGCCGGTGATCGTCATCGGCGCGGTGCCCTGGGGCGTCAGTTCCACCTTCGCGCCCATCAGCTCCAGCGGTTCCTTGATGCGGCGCATGGGGCGCGACTGCAGCGACTCGTCGCCCGTCAGCGTCACGTGGATCGGCGAGCCCGCGCACAGGCCCGCCAGCAGGCGCATGCCGGTGCCGGAGTTGCCCACGTCCAGCGGCCCGACCGGCTCGATCATCTTGCCGCCGGTGCCTTGGACCGACAGCACGCCTTCGTCGTCGATCCACGAACGCGCGCCGAAGGATTCCATCGCCTTGAGGGTGTTCAGACAGTCTTCCGCCTGCAAAAAGCCGCGGATTTCCGACGTGCCCGAGGAAATGCCGGCCAGCAGCGCCGTGCGGTGGGAAATGCTCTTGTCGCCCGGCACGCGGACCACGCCGCCGTCGAACCCGCCGGGATGTACGATCTTCGTCTGTTTCTGGATGGGCATCTGTTCGCCTGGTTGTACGTTATTTTGGAGCGCCGGCGCCGGGGCCGCGCCCTTTCAACAATTCCGCGCGGGCTTCCCGGGCGCGTTCCAAGAACTTCGCCACGTCGCCGAAGCGACCCGCTTGGAGATCATCATATACCCGCTCGACTTCCAATTTGAAAGCTCTCAATTCCTCGGCCACGGCCGGCGCATTGGTCATGAGGATGTCGTTCCACATCTCGATGGAGCCCGACGCCACGCGGGTGGAATCGTAGAATCCCGTCCCGCAGAAGGTTCCGACCTGTTCGGCGGAATCGCGCCCGATGGCCTTTGCCAGCGCGGCGGCGGCCACGTGCGGCAGGTGGCTCGTTCGCGCCAGCAGGCGGTCGTGGTCTTCCGGATCCATGCGGCAGGTCCGCGCGCCCGCCGACTGCCAGAGATCCGCCACGCGCGCCGCCGCCGCCTCCGGCACGTCCGGATGGCCGGCGACCACGGTCAGCGCGTTTTCATACAAATCGGCCGAGGCCGCCTGCAACCCCTGCTTTTCCGAGCCCGCGATGGGATGGCTGCCCACGAAAACGCCCGGCGGCAGGATGCCCGCCATCTGGCGGCAGATCCAGCCCTTGGTGCTGCCCACGTCCGTGACCAGCGTCCCCGGCCGGAGCACCGGGGCGACGTCGGCCGCCAGCTCCGCGCAGGAACGGATCGGCGCGCACAGCACGACCAGCGAGGCCGCCTGGACCGCCGCGTCGGGATCGCCGCAGGCCTCGTCCACGATGCCGCGGGCCAGCGCTTCCCGGCGCGTCTCTTCCTTGCGGGCATAGGCCGCCAGGCGGCCCGCATAGCCGCGCTTGCGCAGCGCCAGCGCCAGCGAGGCTCCCATCAGCCCCAGACCGATGATCGAAATGCACGGTTCCTTGGTCATCGTCCGTCGATCCCGGCTCCGCCCTAGTGGAGATTGCGCCCCACGGCGCGCGCCACCAGCTCCAACTCGCCCATCAGATCCTTGAACCGCTTGGGCGTCAGCGACTGGGGTCCATCCGACACCGCTTTGGCCGGGTCGGGATGCACTTCCAGCAGCAAGCCGTCCGCGCCGGCCGCCACGGCGGCCTTCGCCATCGGCGCCACCAGGTCCCAATGCCCCACGCCGTGGCTCGGATCCACCACCACCGGCAGGTGGCTTTCCCGCTTCAACACCGGCACCGCGCTGAGGTCCAGCGTGTTGCGCGTGAATTTCTCGAAGGTGCGGATGCCCCGCTCGCACAGGATGACGTCCGTATTGCCCTCGCTCATCACGTATTCCGCGCTCATCAGCAGCTCTTCCAGCGTGCTGGCCAGCCCGCGCTTCAGCATCACCGGCTTTTTGCAGTGCCCCAGCACCTTCAGCAAATTGAAATTCTGCATGTTGCGCGCGCCCACCTGGATGACGTCCGCGAACTCGCTCACCATTTCCACGTCGCGCGTGTCCATCACTTCGGTGATGACCGGCAGGCCCACCACGGAGCGCTCCTCGGCCAAATAGCGCAATCCTTCGACGCCCAACCCTTGGAACGCATAGGGCGACGTGCGCGGCTTGAACGCCCCGCCCCGCAACATGTGGGCCCCCGCGCCCTTCAAAAACGCGCCCAGCGACAGGATCATGTCGCGGTTTTCCACGGCGCACGGCCCCGCCATCACCACCACCCCCGGCCCGCCGATGCTCAGTCCCCGGTCGCCGTGGCGCGCCGGCGGAATCTTGATCACCGTCTTTTCCGGATGGAATTCCGTGCTGGCCCGTTTGTAGGGCTTCAGCACCGGCATCACTTTTTCCACCCCCGGCAACATCTCCAGGGCGGATTCCTGCATCGACGCTTCATCGCCGATCAGCCCCACCACGGTCACTTCGGTGCCCGGGCTCACGTGCGCCTTCAGACCCCAGCTTTCCGCCAGGTCCGAAATGGCTTTGATTTGGGCCTCGCTGGCCCCTTTTTTCATCACGACGATCATAAATGCTCCGGTTCTCCGGTCAGGTTCCCGAATCCTCCCCATTGGGGGCAATTCGAGCCGAAACCATACCCCGCCCCCCTCCCCCTTGACCACCCCAAAAACAGGCGGCCGGGCGAAAAATCGGCCCGGCCGTCCATCTTGTTTCACGGCATGATGTTGCGACGATCACCCCCCCGGCTACGGCTTCACGAAGCGGTACATGCGCGCATCGACGTTCGCCCAGTTCGTGTCCACGACGCTGGCCGCTCCGTTCGCCGTGACGTAGGTGCCCACGTCCTGCCAAACCGGCGCCACCAGATCGCGGCAGGCCTGGACTTGGATCGTCTGGCCGTCCGCCCACTCCAGCGCGATCCGGAAAGCGCCATTCGTCGCCGCCAAGCTGACGGCTTCCGGAGCCCATTCCACGGTCGAAACCCCGCCGAAGGTGGCGCCCCAGCTCGACGGCGAAACCAGGTAAAAAACCGTGGCGAGATCGGAGCCGAGGAACAGGTCGTCCCCCGCCGCCGGCTCGTCGCACAGGAAAAGACGCCCGCCAGCGCCGCGCAGTTCCCGAAGGCTTCCGCGCCCAGACTGTCCACGCCGCCCTTGAAAGTCAGCTTTTTGAGGCCGTCGCAGCCGGCGAAGGCCTGGGCGCCCACCGCATCCAGCGCGCCCTCCAGCGTCAGCGCCGTCAGGCCGAAGCAGTTGAAGAACGCCGCCCGGCCGATATTGGTCGCGCCGGCCGGCAAATCGGCCGTCGCCAAGCTCCGGCATTCGTAGCAGAACTGCTCCGGCACGGACGCGACGCCCGCCGGCACCGCGATCGCCCCCAGGCTCCGGCAGTTGAGGAACGGCGATGGCCCCAAGCCGGTCAGGCCACTCGGCAGGGTCACGGACGCCAGTTGGCGGCATTCGGCGAACGCCGCGTCCCCGATGTTCGTCACGCCGCCGGGAATCGTCGCCGATTTCAACGCCGCACAGCCGTAGAACAATCCCGGCGAAAGCGTTTTCAAACCTTCCGGCAGCGCGACGTTGGTCAGGGCCGCGCAACCCTGGAAGGCCTGCGGGCCGAGGTTCGTCACGCTCGCCCCCCCGGCAAACGACACGCTCGCGACGTTCGTGAGGCCCTGGAACGCCCCGCGCCCGGCGCCGCCGACGACGTAGCCGCCCAGCATGGCCGGCACGACGAGGTCGCCCGTGGCGCTGGCCAGTACGCTCGTGACGATCGCGCGGCCGTTCTCGACGGAATAGCGGAACAGGTTGGTGTCGGACGCCCCCTGCGTCAGCGCCAGGTTGTCGAAATAGACTTGGCGGAATTCCGCGTCCGCGTCGTTGGTGATGGCCGCGGCGTAGAAATGGACGTTGGCGAGGAAACTGGCCACGTTGGTCCTGACCGTGGCCGTGAAGGTTTCGGCGCCGGCGCGGCCCGTGGCGTACACCGTCACTTGCGTGGCCGACACCTGCGTGAAGGTCCAGTACATCGTGTTTACGCCGTAATTGGTGAATGCGGCCGCGCCGTTCACCGTGACGACTTCCGACGCGCCCTGGTTCACCACGACGATTTCCCGGTTGTCGGCCGTCCGCAGGGAGAACCCCTTGTTGCCGCCGCTGCCGGAGTCGTAGTTCAGGCCCAGGTCGAGCTTGAACGTGTCGCCGGCGGCGAGCGCCGCCGCAAACGGCCGGTCCATGGTGACGATGGCGCCCGCGCCCTTGGCCACGAAACCGAACGCCTGGCCGAGATTGAGCGAAGCGGCGGCGCTGTCCCAGATGCCGCAACCGGCCCAGCCCGCGCCGGAATCCGCCGCGAGACTCCACGCCCCGAAGCCGCCGCCGCCGTTCGCGCCGTTCGTCCAGCCCCCGGCATAGTTCGCGGCCGAGTCCACGTTCACCGAGCCCAGCGCCGTCCCCGCCAGCGCCAGCGCCCCGAAGATGCCCATCCGGATTTTCATGCGGTTCATGGCGTGCTCCTTACTGGACCGTGGTGACCATGGACGAAGCCGTGAAGGTCTTGGACGTGGTGCCGCCGGTCACCGTCGCCCCCACGTACAGCCCGTGGAATTCGGTGCCGCCGGAAACCACGGCGTTGGTCACGATCGCATAGGTGGCGTTGGTCAGCGCCGGCAGGCTGAACAGCATCGTCATGCTGGCCGTGCTGCCGCCGCCCGGCCCGCCCCCGCCGCCCGAGTACGTGCGCGGCAACTTGTAGACCAGGACGTTGGTGCCGCCCGCCGCGACCCGCACCACCGTGCCCGACGTGCCCGCCGCCTTGTAAAGCACCGCCCGCTGCGTGCAGCTGGCCGCGGTCGGCGAGCTGCTGGCGCCGCCCGTACCCACCAGCGTGCCGCCGCGGATCGCGAACGTGTTCTGGTCGCAGTCGAAACCCTCCTCCGGCGCGGTCGTGCCCGACGACACGACCAGGCCGCCGTTGAACGCCAGCGTGCCGTTGGAATCGATGGCGTCGTTGCCCGTGCTGTAGCAATAGATCCGCCCGCCGTTGACGGTGATGTTGGTCGCGGCGTTGATGCAATCGTCGTAGGCATAGATTTCCAGGTCGCCGCCGTTGATCGTCAGGATGCCCTTGCTTTCCAGGCCTTCGCCGCCGTCGTTCACGGTCGTGGCGCGGAACGTTCCGCCGTTGACCGTGACGTTGCCCTGCGCCGAAAAGGTCTTCGGGTTGGAATAATCCGCGCTCTCGCCCGAGCCGGACAGAAACACCCGCGCGCCGCGCGTGGCCGCTTCGACGTACGGCGTATTGGTGATGCCCGCCACGCCGATGATCGCCGCGCCTTCCGCCGAAATGGCGTCGCCCGCCGCGCCCGTGCTGGTCGCCCGGACGGTGCCGCCCAGGATCCGCAGCGTGCCGTCGGCCTTCAGGCAGTCGGCCGCCGCCACGTCGAGCACCTGGTCGGCGTTGGTGAACGTCGCCGAGTTGCCGCCGCTGGTGAACAGGTCGAGCGAGCCGCCGTTGACCGTGATGTCGCCGTCCGCGGAAAGTCCCTTGCCCGCCAGGCCGGAATGGGTCACGACGATCGTTCCTGCGTTGATCGTCAGGTTGCTGTCGCACTTGATGGCCGTGCAATAGGAGGGGGCCACGTAGACGTTCGTCGCGACCGTCGTGCCGTTGGTGGTCACGTTGGTGGCCAACCCCAGCACCGGGCCGCCCGTCAGCCGGAACAGCAGCGTACCGCCGCCGACGGTCAGGTCGGTGCATTTGAGTCCCTTGCTCTGCGCCCCCCGCACCGTCGCGTCGAACAGGCCGCCGTTGAACGCCAGCGCGCCGTCGCTCTTGATGCCCTTCACGTCGTTCGACGTGCTCAGGACCGAAACGGCGCCGCCATCGATCCGGACCGTTCCGGCATCGATGCCGTCGCCGGCGGGCGCCAGCGCCAGCGTGCCGTTGTCCAGCCGGAACGAGCCGGCGTGGATGGCGTCCGAGACCGCGCGCGGCACCGCGATCTCGCCGTCGCGGATGCGGACGGCTCCGGCGCCGCTGATGCCGTGTTTCTTCATGCCGCTGACGTTCAGGAGGCCGGGCCCGCTGAACACCAGCGGGCCGCTCCCGTAGAACGCCCCGCCGGCGGCATTGACCGCGCCGTCCGCCAGGACGTTGGTCGTGCCTTTCGCCAGCACCACGAAACACCGGTTGCTCGTCCAGACGCCGATGGCCGGATTGGTCGCGCTCGCGAGATGGACGCCGGCCAGCGTCAGTTTCAGCGGCTGGCTGCTGCCGATCTTCAGCGAAGCGTTCGTCGCCGCGCCGCTCACGCGGATTTCCACGCCGGCGACCGTCGAGGTCAGCGCCACGTTCGCCCCGTCCTGAAGGACGGCCACGCCCACACCCGCGCCGTTGGAGACCGTCGCCGTGGTTCCGGAAAACGCCACGGACACGATCTGCGTGAACGCCGCGGACTCCACGTAGTCCGCGTCCGTCGCCAAGGCCGCGGCGCAAGCCAGCCATGCCGTTCCCGCCCAAATTCCCGTCCTCCGCGCGTTCATCGTTCGGTCTCCTTCCTGCGGATCGAATCCTCAGCCGCGGTGGCGCCGGACCCGGCGCAGATGGCCGAACAGGCCCAGCGCGCCCAGGCCCAGCAGCGCGCCGGTCGCCGGCTCGGGAATGGCGAGGACCATCGCCGTGCCGGGCGAGCCGACGTTGCCGAGCGCGTCGGCGGAGGTAAAAGTGACTTGTCCATACAGCGTGCCCGGCGCGCTGACGATGGCCGCCGTGTTTGGGCTGGTCGTCGGATTGCCGCTGGCGTCGTAGCTGTAGTAGAAAGTCGAGCCCACCGTCGCGGCGCCGAAACCCACCCGCGGCGTCTCCTCCGTGCCGGCGGAATCGAACAGCACGAGTCCGTCGCCCGAAGCGCTCAGGCCCAGGCCGCTTCCGCTGTAGTAGCCGATCTGGACCGTGTCGATGCCGCCCCAAAACGCGCGGAAGGATTCGATCGCGGCGCCCGCCGCGCTTTCCAGGAAGAGGACCGATTCGCCCGCCGCGATGCTCGTCACGCCGTTGAGCGCAACCGAGTTCGCGAACGCATAGCTGCTGTCGTCCACCGTCCACCCGACGAGCGAAACCAGCGTCAGCCCGAAATTTGTGACCTCGAACCAATCGACCGTACCGCCGGTGCCGCTGCTGGACATGGCCTCGGTGATGCGGAGATCTGAATATTGCGCTTGCGCAACGCCAGACGCGGCCAGCCATGCGGCCAAAACCGCCGCCATCGGGAATTTCGCCATCTTCGTTTTCATGCCCATCCTCTTTCGGTTTTCCGGACGATGCCGGCCTTGTTTGCTTCGCTCCATAGGCCCACGAATCGCCCGCAGTGTGCCGGAAGCCGAATGAAGGCCCCGTGAATTTGCCGCCGGAATCCAGAAAAAAACGGTTTTCCGCTGAATCCCGTTTTCATGTAGAACCGGCCGGTCCTGAATCGGTTATTTCCGGCCTTCATTTTCCCTTCATCCGCCTTGTGCCAGTTTCCCCCCAGATGCTATGAAGGGGCCGCCCATGAGAGTGCTCGTTGTCGAAGATGAAACCCGCCTTCTGCGCAACCTGACCAAGGCCTTGCGCGAAGAAGGCTATGCCGTGGATGCCGCCGCCGACGGCGAAGAAGGCCTCTACAAGGCCCAGAGCAACGACTACGACGCCATCGTGCTCGACGTCATGCTTCCGAAACTGGATGGTTGGCAGGTCCTGGAGCGGCTGCGCAAAACCAAGAAAACCCCCATCCTCTTCCTGACCGCCCGCGACGCCACCGCCGACCGCGTCCGCGGCCTCGACGGCGGCGGCGACGATTATCTCGTCAAGCCGTTCGATCTGTCCGAGCTGTTCGCCCGTCTCCGCGCCGTGATCCGGCGATCCGCCGCCCAACCCAGCCCGATCATCGCGTTCGACCAGGTGTCGATCGACACCCGCGCCCGCACGGTCGCCGTCGAGGGCAAGCCCATTCCGCTGACCGCCAAGGAATACATGATCCTGGAATATCTGGCCCAGCACCGCGGCAAGGTCATCACCCGCACGGAACTCTATGAACACGTGTTCGACGAGCGCTCGGACACCTTGTCCAACCTGCTCGACGTCCACGTCTACAATCTGCGCAAGAAAATGGCCTGCGATCTCATCGTCACCCGGCGCGGGCACGGGTATTGCATCGCGTGAGCGGCATGTTCCGGCCGTCCATCCGCATTCGCCTGCTCCTCTGGTTCGGCTTCCTGCTCGCGCTCCTCGTCGCCGGCTTCGGAACGACCGCCTACCAGCTCCAGAAAAGCGCCGCCATGGAGGAAATCGATGCGGAATTGGCGCGGCGGGTCGAACTCGTCAGCGTCGCTTTCCGCGGCGCGGAAATCGAACAGCGCTTCCGCCTCCATGATCACGGCATGCCGCCGCCGGATTTCCGGGGACGACCGCATCCCATGGGACCTCCCCCGGGCGGATTTCCCCGCGAACGGTTTTCGCGCGCGCCCATCCTTCTGCCGGAAAGCGTGATGAACCGGTTTGCGGCCAGCAACGGGTGCTTCTTCGCCGTTTGGGAGGAAGAAGGATCTCGGCTCTCGCAATCGGCTTTTCTGCCGGAATCCCTCGAACCGCCCAAGCCGCCGAATGCCGGAACCGCCATTCGGCATCGCACGCGCGGAACCTGGCGCGAGGCCTACCATTTCACGGAAATGCGCGACTGCGTGCTCGTCGGCAGCGATATCGCCGCCGACCTGGCCCGCCTCCGGAACGACGGCTGGGGCCTGGCCGGGGCCGGCGGGCTCGTCCTGCTGCTCGGCCTGGGCGGCGGCTGGTTCTTCGCCGGCCTGGCGCTCCGCTCCGTCCGGCATATCGGCGCCACCGCCCAGCGGATTTCCGAAGAACACCTTTCCGAGCGGATTCCCACCGAGGGCATGGATCGCGAGCTCGGCCAGCTGGCCGACGTGCTCAACGCCACCTTCGCGCGCCTGGACGCCGCCTTCGCGCGCCAGCGGCAATTCACCGCCGACGCGGCCCATGAACTGCGCACCCCCCTCGCGGTGATCATTTCGGACGCCCAAACGGCCCTGCGCCGCGAACGCGGCGCCGAGGAATACCGCGACACGATCCGCTCCTGCGAAGAAGCCGCCCAAAAGCTGCGCCGGCTTTCCGATTCGCTGCTGGAATTGGCCCGCCTGGATTCCGGACGCGAACAAGGACGGCGGACCGATGCCGATCTGGCCGACCTCGCGGCGAATTGCCTCGAGCAGCTCCGGCCGCTGGCGCTGGAACGGGAAATCCGGATCGAGGCGGATCTGAAACCGGCGACGTTCGCGTGCCACCCCGACCAGATCGCCCGCGTGTTCGTCAACTTGATCGGCAACGCGCTGGAATACAACCATCCGGGAGGCCAGATCCGCGTGGCGACCTCTGCGCAGGACGGCGAAATCACGGCGGTCGTGTCGGACACCGGAGACGGCATTTCTCCGGAGGATCTGCCGCATATTTTCGATCGTTTCTACCGGGCGTCCCAAGCGCGCACGCGCTCGGCCGAACATGCCGGTCTCGGCTTGGCGATTTGCAAAGCCATCGTCGAAGCCCACGGTGGCCGGATCGAAGCCGCCAGCACGCCCGGCGCGGGCACCGCCGTGACGCTGCGCTGGCCAGCGCCCGGCCCGCGCAACTGAAGCCGGCGGCCTATCGCAGCTCGATCAAGGCTTCCGACAGCGCGTTCAGGTACTGCGCGTTTTCCTTCGCGGTCCCCACGCTCACCCGCACGTATTCCGGCAGGCCGAACCCCACCATCGGGCGCACGATCACCTTGCGCTTCGTCAGCGCCGCCGTCAGCCCCGCCGCTTTCTTGAACGGGATCAGGATGAAGTTCGTGACGGATTCCACGGGCTCCAGCCCCAGATTCCGCATGCCGTCCATCAACTGTTTGCGTCCCTCGCGCAGCATCTTCCGCGTGGATTCCAGATGCGCATCGTCTTCCAGGGCGGCCACCGCCGCGGCCTGGGCCATCGCATTCACGTTGAACGCCTGGCGCACCTTGTTCAGCAGGTCGATCCCGTCCGGCTGCGCCAGCGCGTAGCCCACGCGCAGCCCCGCCAGCCCGTACGCCTTTGAAAACGTCCGCAGCGTCACCACCGGCTTCTTGCCCGCCTTCACGTGCTTCACGGTGTCCACCTGGCCCTGCGGATCGACCAGCTCCATGTAGGCCTCGTCGAACACCGTCACCACGTTCGCCGGCACCGCCTCCATGAACCGATCCACTTCCGCCTGCGACACCATCGTGCCCGTCGGATTGTTCGGATTGCCCACCACCACGACTTTCGTCTTCGGCGTGATCGCCGCCAGCATCGCGTCCAGGTCGTGCGTCATCCCCTTCATCGGAGCTTCGACGCACTGGCAATGGTACAGCGCCGCCACCAGCTTGTAGACCACGAACGACCGCTCCGACGCCACCCAGTTGTCGCCCCGGTCCAGGAACGCGTGCGCCAGCAACACCGCGTGCTCGTTGCAGCCGCATCCCAGCATCGTCATGTCGTCGGACACCCCGTACTTCTTCGCGATCGCCTGCCGCAGGTAGAACGAGCCGCCGTCCGGATACAGGTGCATCTTCGGAATCGCCGCCTGCATCGCCGCCATGGCTTTCGGCGAAGGCCCCAGCGCGTTCTCGTTCGAGGCCAGCTTCACGATGCCTTCCGCATCGCCCAGCCCCAGCTCGCGCGCCACCTCTTCGATGGGCCGCCCCGGCTGGTACGGCCGCTGCGAGGATATCCACGGATTCGCCAAACGCGCAAACAGGCTCATGTCTCTTCTTCCTCGTCGTCTTCTTCTTCGTCGTCTTCGTCGTCGAACTCGTCCTCGTCGTACTCTTCTTCCTCGTCCTCGCCCCCGACGATTTCTTCTTCCGACATCGTCTCGCGCTCGATGGGCTCGTCTTCGGCCGGCTCCCCGCCGACCGCCTCGTCGGGCGTGGGCCCGGACGGCACCTGCTCCTCGATCACGTCGATCTTCATCTGGTTCGGATCCTCCGGCGCGACCTCCGGCGCCGGCTCCGCCGCCTTCGGCGCGCGGGCCCGGGCCTGCTCGGCCTCCAGCCGCCGCAGCTCGTCCGTCCCCGGCAGGTCGTCCAGGCTCTTCAGCCCGAAATGCTCCATGAACTTCTGCGTCGTGCCGAACATCCACGGCCGCCCCGGCAATTCGCTGCGCCCCACCACGCGCACCAGCTGCATCTCCAGCAGGTTCTTCAGGATCGCGTCCACCGCCACGCCGCGCACCGCCTCGATTTCCGAGCGCACGCACGGTTGCCGGTACGCCACGATCGCCAGGGTTTCCAGCGCCGGCAGCGACAGGCGCGCCCCGCGCCCCTTCTGCAGCATCGTCCGCAGCCACGGCCCGCAATTCGCGTCGTTCTCCAGCCGGAAGCCCCCCGCCACCTCGATGACGTGGAACCCCGCCTTTCGCTCCGCCAGCTCGCGCCCCAGCGCGTCCACCGCCTCGCGCACCAGCGCTTCGTTCGCCTTCGCGAAATCGGCCGTGATGCCCCCGCGCCGCTCCGCCGTCGCCGCCAGCACGCGGCGGATCTCCGCCACCGTCAGCGGCTCTTTGCGCACGAACAACATCGCCCCGATGATCTGCTTCAGTTCCGGCAAGGTGAAATCGTTCATCGTCGTTTCCTCATTCGTCCCCGGCCGGAGCCGCCGGCACCTCGTCCACCAGCGGCGGCACCAGCTCGACGACGCCTTCCGCCCGCTCGATGTAAATCTCCCCGTACGTCTCTTTCTGCACCGCCCGCGCCTGGTTCAGCCGGATCAGCTCCAGGAGCGCCAGGAACGTGCACGCGATCTCGTGGCGCGACCGCATGCCCTCGAACATCCGCGACACCGAAAATCGCCCCTCCCGCCGAAGCCGGTCCCCCAGCGTCTCGATCTTCTCCGCCACCGTGAAGCGTTCCGCGAAGATCTCGCGCAGCTCCTCGCTCTTGACCTTCTTCAGCGCCTCGCTGAAGGCGCTGATCAGGTCGAACAGCCCCACGTCGTGCAGCGCCACGTCGGACGACTGTTCCCCCAGCACCGCCTCCGCCCCGTCGCGCCCGAAAATGTCTTCCCGCCGCTGCTCCAGCGCTTCCAGATGCAGCGCCGCATCCTTGAACTTCTTGTATTCGACCAGCTGCCGCACCAGATCCCACCGCGGATCTTCTTCCTCTTCCTCCAGCTCGGGCCGGTCTTCCACCGGCAGCAGCATGCGGCTCTTGATCATCATCAAGGTCGCCGCCATCACCAGGAATTCCCCCGCGACGTTCAGGTCGAGCATCTTCATCAGCTCGAGATACTGCACATACTGCGAGGTGATCTTCTCCATCGGGATGTCGTGGATCTCGAGCTCGTCCTTCTTGATCAGGTAGAGCAGCAGGTCCAGCGGACCCTCGAACACCTCCAGCTTGACCTTGTATTCTTCCTGCGACATTCAAACGTCCAATTCTGAATTCTGAATCCTGAATTCCGGATCCCGGCTCGGAGATCTCATTCCAGCCCTACGGCGCGCCGGGCTTTCCGGACCGTCTCGCCTGCCAGCGCCCGCGCCTTCGCCGCGCCCTGTTGCAGGACGCTTTCGACGTAGTCCGGGTTCGCCGCCAGCTCCGCCCGCTTCGCCCGCATCGGCGCGAAGTGCGCCTCGAACAGGTCCGCCAGCTCTTTCTTGGCGGTCCCGTAGCCCATTCCGCCCGCGCGGTACCGCGCCGCCAAATCGGCCTGCTGCTCCGGCGTCGCGAACAGCTTGTAGAGCTTGAACACGTTGCACGTCTCCGGATCCTTCGGATCCTCCAGCGCCTTGCTGTCGGTCACGATGGACATGAACCGCTTCCGCGTCGCCTTCGGGTCGCCGAAAATTTCGATCGTGTTGCCGTAGCTCTTCGACATCTTCTGCCCGTCGAGCCCCGGCACCACCGCCACGTCCTCGGAAATCTGCGGCTCGGGAATCGTGAACGTCTCGCCGAACGCCAGGTTGAACTTGATCGCGACGTCGCGCGTCACCTCGACGTGCTGCTTCTGGTCCTTGCCCACCGGCACCACGTTCGCCTGCACGATCAGGATGTCCGCCGCCATCAGCACCGGATACGCCAGCAAGCCGTGGTTCGGGGCGATGCCCTTCGCCAGCTTGTCCTTGTAGGAATGGCACCGCTCCAGCAGCGCCAGCGGCGTCACGTTCGACAGCAGCCACGCCAGTTCGTGCACCTCCGGCAGATCGCTCTGCCGGTAGAACGCCGTCCGCTCCGGATCCAGCCCGCA
>CAZECJ010000070.1:0-13962 GCA_964510645.1 uncultured Verrucomicrobiota bacterium
ACTTGCATGCTCGAAAAGCTATGAAACCCACCCACACGAAGACGCGAAGAGCCGTAAAAACTTTGCCTAATTTTTCCACACTGTGGAAAAAAGTTTTCCACGGCGTGGAAAAAATGGTTGTCGCGTTCAGGGCTGGGTATAGCCGATGCGGTAGTAGCCCCGCGCGGGGAGGTCGTTGGTGAGGGACAGTTCGAGGGCGCCGCCCGTGCCGGTTTGCGCGGTGCCTGCGACCACCTGCCAGTTCTGGGCCGGGAGCAGCGTCTCGCTGGCGTAGATGGCGTAGGCGGCGCCGGAGATGCTGCCCGAGAGATTGAACCGCAGGCCGCTGCCGGAAATCGGTTCGAAACTTTCGATGGCGGGTCCTTCGTTGTCGGCGGCGGCGCGGACGACGTGGAGCGTCGCGACGCTGTAGGCTTCGCTTCCGCCGGACTGCGGGCGAACGAGTTCGAGGGCGTTGAAGTAGACGTTCCGGTCCGGGTCGTTTCCGCAATCGTAGTTCCAGGTCTGGAACTGGCGGACGCCGGTTCCGGAACTCGCGGCGATCAAGGTGCCGGTGAACGAGATGCCGTTGAGGGCGAGCGTGTAGCCGGTGGCCGAATCCAGCGTGAAGGCGACGGAGAGGCCGCCGCCGGTCCACGAGAGGTCGGTGTCGCGGATTTCGGGGCCGCCGTCCTGCAGTTTGTAGGTGATCTCGCCGCCGAGGAAGTAGAGCGTGAGCAGCGCTTCGCCGGCGGCGTTTTCGATGGAAAAGCCGGTGGAGCCGCCGTCCTGGATCCAGTTGTTGTCGAGCAGGAAGGAGAGGACGTCGGCCGACCTGCATGGGTTCGGAGAGGGCGCGCCGGGCGCGGGCGGTGGAACCGGAGTTGGCCCAGAGGCCGAAGGCGGAAGCGCCGGCGGAGCAGTTGGACGAGCCGGCGTCGAGGAAATGGCCGGCGCTGGCGCCGTCCACGGTGAACGACCAGCCGTCGTTCCAGCCGATGCCTTGGGCGCTGCCGTTGGTCCAGGCGGCGTAGGCGGAAGCATGGTCCACGGCCACGGTGGTCGATCCGGCTTCGGTGCCGGCGATGACGCCGAAAATCCGGATTTCGTTGTCGCCGACGGCGAGATCGATGCCGTGGCTCCAATGCGATTCGCGGGCGAAAGCGCCGCTCTGGCCGGTGGCGGAGTTGGTCCAGCGCAGTGGTCCGGCTAGATTGGTTCCGGCGGTGCCTTGGAAGGTGAACTGGGCGGTGGCATGGTCGACCTGCGCGGTGGGGGCAGCCAGATTGGTGACGGCCACCCCGTCCGGGACCGGCGGCAGATCCGACGGCGCCACCGCGAAGATCCAGTCGGCGCCGTTGTTGTTGTCCCAGGCGGTGCCGTCGTTGAAGCACAGCGCGACGTCGCTGGCCGCCGCAGGAACGACGTAGCTGTAGGTCCACGTCGAACCGGATTTCGCCATCGGCGCGCCGGGGGCGACGGTCCAGCCTTCGGTGCGGTTGTAGCCGTAGTGGATGTTCACGGCGCTGGCGGAAGCCAAGGCCCGGCCGGCGGGATCGTACGTCACGGTGACGCTGTGGCCGGCCACGGGCATGCCGGGAACGATGGTGACGCCCTCGACGGTCAAGGGGGCTTCGCCATCGCGGATGGCGACTTTCCAGTTGGCGCCGCCGTTGTTTTCCCAGACGGTGCCGTCGGTGAAGCAAATTTCGAGCTGCGGGGCGTTGTCGGGCACGGCGTCGAAGACGAGGGAGAAGGTATTGGTGCCCGTGCGGGCCATGGCGGCCGAAGCCCAATCGTCGGCGTTCGTCGAGAAACGATAGAACGCGTTCACCGTCGTCGCGGTGGCGAGCGCGGAGGTCGCCGCGTTGAAAACGACGGCGATGGGGCCGCAATCGGCGGGCGCCGCCGGGGAGAAGGCGGCGGAGGGCGACGGGCCGCCGGGGCCGCCGACGTCGTCCAGTTGGATTTCGAACATTTCATTGGGATCGAGGTTGGCGTCGCCGTTGCCGGCGGGGCATTGGGAAGACGCGACGAGGGCACCGGCTTCGCCATTGGCGTAGAGGACGGAAGCCAGATAGATCGAATCCGGAACGTTGCCGCCGTAATAGGCGTTCAGATCGATCACGCCTTCCAGCACGGCGCCGTTGCACCAGGGCGTGGCGGTGCGGACCATGGCGACGTCGGCCGCCAGGCCGTCCTCGGCGAAGCCGTGGCTGTAGTTGTTGTCGTTTTCGTCCGCGAGGAACGCGTCGTAGGCGAATGCCGCGCCGGTTTTGCCCCACGGGGCGGCGTTGGTGAGCGCGTCGGGGGCGGTGGCCAGGAACAGGAAGGCGTCGCTGCCTTCGCCGGCGTCTTGCGTGGCGACGTAGAGATGGCGGTTCGATTGCGCGGCCCAGAGGGTCTGGCCGCCGCCCCGGGTGGTGATTTGGACGGCGGCGGCATCCAATTCGCCGTCGAGGACGAAAGGACAGGCGCGATCGACGACGGCTTCGTCGTGCGGATTGCCGGCTTCGTCGAAGGTGTGGATGCGCAGGGTCGTGCCCTCGACGTCGAGGACGATGAAGGTGTGGGCCGCGGTGCCGTTGACCACCCATTGGGAATAGCAGGGGACGGTGCCGGCGTCGCGGGTGCGGGTGCCGGTCGGACCGGTGATGAGCTGCACGATGCCGTTGATCGGCGAGCTGCGGTAGTAGAAATGGTTGTGGCCGGAAATGATGAGTTGCACGCCGTGCTGCTCCATGACGGGCACGTATTGGTCGCGGATGGTTTCTTCTTCGCCATGGCCGCCGTCGGGCGAGTAGGCGGGTTCGTGGAACATGACGATTTTCCACGGCTTGGTGGAGGCGGCGAGGGTGTTGGCCAACCACGCGGTACCGGGCAGGTCTTCGGCGTTGAGCGAAACGATCAAGGCGTCGGCGTATTCGAACGAGTAGCTCTGCTCGTCGCCGGGGAGCACGAAGGCCTCGCGGCAGGCGGCGAAGCCGTCGCGGACGTCGTGGTTGCCGGGCGTCCAGTAGAGCGGCGCGGCGGCGAGGACGGCACCCATCTTCGAGAAGAGATTGTTGTCGAGATCGGAATAGAGCCCGTCGTCGGTCACGTCGCCGATGGCGAGGAGCAGGTCGGGTTCGGCCAGCGCGAGCAAGTGGCCGATGGCGGCGTTGCCGCCCAGATGGGCGTCGCTGAACAGTCCGATGCGGAAGGGGGTGCCGGCCGCCTTGCCGCTGCGGAAGCTGGCGGAGGCGAGCGTGGCGCCGCCGCTGCGGACGCGGTAGTAGTAGGTGGTGCCGGGGATGAGGCCGGTGAGCGTCACCTCGTGCTGGTAGCCGCTGCCGCCGCTGGCGGTCATGCCATAGCTGGCGGTGAGCCCGTAGTCCACGGCGCTGTCGCTCGAGGAGTCGGTGCGCCAGACGATGGCGGATTGGTTCGTGAAGTGTCCCATCTGGACGTAGGGGCCGCGCACCAGCGCGGCGGCGGAGGCGCGGCCGGCGCCGGCGACCAGCAACGCGAGCAGGAAGACGGGCATCAGACGGTTGGGTTTCATGGATCGATCTCCTTGTTTTCGCGACGATCCTGCCATCCGTTTGCTACCGGATTGTTACCTTCCGAAAGTATTTCGCCGCTTTTTCGGTAACAATCCGGTAACGTTTCCGTGGAATACTGGGAAACCAAGATGGGCTCACAGCTGTATTCGCAACGCGACGTCCGGCGCCTGATGGCGGCGCTTGGCGTTTTCGTCGTGGTGCCCTGCGTCCTGCTGGTCTTCCTCGCCTGGCAAAGCGTCCGCGTCCTGCACGAGGTCGCGCGAACGCAGCGGCGGGAAACCTGCCGCCGCGATCTGCAGGACGTCGGCCGGGCGGTTCACCGCAGCTTGGACGAGTTGCTGGCCCGGGCCAGCGAGCCGCTGCACGCGCGTTCGCCTTGCGAACCTTCGTTCTGGATCGATGCCGGTCAGCTTCTGGAGGCGGAAAAAGGCATTCGGGCGGTGTTGGCGCTGGATTCCGCGGGCCACCTCGTTTTTCCGGGTTCCGGAAATATTTCGGCCGACGACGAGCCGCGCCTGTCGGCTTTGCATCCGGCCCATGCCGCGCTGCAGGAAGCCCGGCGCGCGCATTGGATCGACGACGATCCGGCGCGCGCGCTAGAGAGTTATCGTCAGGTCGTGGACGAGCCGCGCACGCCGGCGGCCGTCCGCCTCGGCGTCTGGGCGGAGATGGCCCGGTGCGAGCAACGGCGGGGCGACGTGCCGGCCGCGCTGGACGACTACGACCGCATGCGGGAAGCGGCGCGGGAAATCTCGCCGCCCGCATTGGCCATGCTGCGCGCCGCGGAGTTGGCGAAGCAGGCCGGCGACGACGACCGCGCCCGGCGCTGGACGCTCGCCGTGCTCGACGTCTGCGAGCGCCGCGGAGCGGAAATGGATTTCGACGAGCTCGCCCTCGCGGTGGATCGGTTGCGCGGTCTTTGGACGGAGATTCCCGGCGCGCTTGCGAAGCGCTTGGAATCCGTGAATCGGCTGGTGGCCGCCCGCGCGGCGCGGGAGGCGTTTGTCCGCGCGCATGGGGCCGGTCCGTTTCCATTCCGCTCCCGGGGCGGGCTGAACGATTTCGAGCCGGCCGCGCTGCCGTCGTCTCCTGCGGCGGTTTCGCGGCTGCTGGTGGATGCGCGCGCCCCGCTGCCCGACGGATCCTGGTTGGCCTTCGAAATCGATTGGGACGAATTCCGGGTCGGCGCGCTGGAACCGGCGCTGCGCGCATGGGTCGCCCAATGCGGCGGACGCGCCGAAGCGGTGGCTACGCCGCCGCCGGGGAGCGCCGCCGAATCCGACGGCCGGATGATCGAGCCGTTGCCGGCCCCGCTGGATTTCTGGTCGATCGATTGCCGGGCCGCGCCCGCTTCCATGTGGGCTACCTTGGCGGCCTCGCAGTCGAAGGCCCGGGCGGCGATCTTGGGGATCGCCGTGGCGCTGGCCTTGCTGGGGCTGGTGCTTTCGTTCTCCTATATGCGGCGCTCCCTGCGCTTGGCCGGATTGCAGGCCGACGTGATGGACCGCATCAGCCACGAACTGAAGACGCCCATCGCCTCCCTTTCCGTGCTGGCGGACACGCTGGCGCGGCGCGGCGGAGAGGCGGATCCCGCCACCGACCGGCAGCTGCGCACGCTGTTGCGCGACGAAGTGCGGCGGCTGGTGCGGCTCAGCGACCGGCTGCTGGATTTCGCGCGCCAGCGCGCGGGGACGCCGCCGCCGCTGGAGCGGGAACCGGTCCGGCTGGAGGAATGGCTGGCGGACATCGTCCGGCGGCTTCCGGCCGAGACGGGCGTTGAGGCCGGGCGGCTGGCGCTCGACGTGCAGCCGGGGACCTATGCCGGCGAATTCGACCGCGAAGCCCTCGGCGAGATCGCGCGCAACCTCGTGGAAAACGCGGTGAAATACGGCGAGAGCCCGGCGGAGGTGAAGATCTCCCTTCGCCGCGAGGGCGGCGACGCCGTGCTGGCGGTGGCCGACCGCGGCTGGGGCATGGATGCGCGCACGCTGCGCCATCTGTTCACGCCGTACTTCCGGGCCGACAACCGCCTGGCGGCGCGCGTGCCGGGACTGGGGCTGGGGCTGGTCATCGTGCAAGGGCTGGTGCGCGCGCATGGCGGCTCGATTTCGGCGCGTTCGGCGCCGGGCCAGGGCAGCACGTTCGAAATCCGGCTGCCGATCGCGCCGGATTCCGGAGGACGGCCATGAGCGCCAAGAAGAAAATCCTCGTGGTGGAAGACCATGTGCCGCTCCGCACGGCGCTGGAAATCGCCTTGCCGGATTTCGGGTTTTCCGTGCTGTCCGCGGGCGACGGCGACGCCGCCTTGCGCGCCGCCCAGGACGGGCGGCCCGACCTCGTCCTGCTGGACATCATGCTGCCGGGCAAAAGCGGGTTCGAGGTCTGCCAGGAACTGCGCCGCCGCAATCTGGGCGTGCCGATCATCGTGCTGACGGCGAAAACCGGCGATGAGGACGAACTGCTCAGCTTCCAGCTCGGCGCGGACGATTTCGTGCGCAAGCCGTTCAAAATGGAGGCGCTGGTGGCGCGGATCAAGGCCCTGCTGCTGCGCACCACGCTGCAAGGGGAAGCTCCGCGGATCGCTTTTGGACGCCACGAGCTGGACGTGGCGGCGCGGGCCCTGCGCGCGGGCGGACAGCCCGTGGACCTGACGCCGCGCGAATACGCCTTGCTGGAATTCCTGGCGCTGCATCCGGGGCGGGCATTCACGCGCGACCAGCTGCTGGATCGCGTCTGGGGCGCGGACTACGCGGGCACCGACCGCACCGTGGACCGCTTCGTGACCACCTTGCGCCAGCGCATCGAGCGCGACCCGCGCAATCCCGAACACCTGCTGACCGTTCGCACCCATGGATACGAGTTCAAACGATGAAGACGCACCTTTCCTTCCATTGGTTTTTCGCTCTCGCGATTCTGGCGGCGGTGCTCGCGATCTCCGCGCCCGCCGCCGACGCGCCGCAGCAGGCCTATCGGGATGCCTTGTATCAGGATCGCGGCGCGGGCGATCCCGCCGCGGCGTTCGCCTTGTACGAGCAGGTGGCGGACGATCCCGCCGCCGACGCCGAGCGGGCGGCACAGGCCCGCTGGCGGTCGGGGCTGTGCCTGGAGCGGCTGGGCCGCAAGGACGAGGCCGCCGCGCGCTATCTGGGCCTGCTCGCCGCGCCCGCCGGCTTGCCGGAAATCCGCGCGGCCGCCGCGCGTTCCTTGCTGCGGCTCGCGGAAGAGGACCCCGCGGCCGGCGCCGCGGCGGAATGGATCGCCGCCGCCAAAGCCCATTTCCCGCAGATGGCGGAACAGATCGCTTTGGAGCGAGCCGCGCTGCGGCGGACCTTGCGCGGCGTCGTCGATACGTGGGACGGCCATCGGCCTGTTCACGCCAATGTCCGCATCCGGGCGCGTCCGGTGGCTCCGGGTCCGGTCGAAGCGCTCAGCACGTGGCGGACGCAGACCGACGCCGAAGGGCGCTTTGCCATCGAACTGCCGATCGGACGTTACGAAGTCCGGGTCTGGGCGCCCGCCTACGAGCGCGCCTACGCGACCGCCGTGTTGCTGGAGGAAGAGGAATCGCCGCCGGAAATCCGGCGCGTCCTGCCGCGCATCCAGATTCCGTCCGCCATCGATCGCGTCGATCTCGTGGGCAGCTTCCTGGACGATTGGGAAGGCACCTTGCCGCTGGTCCGGGTTGGCCCGGGAATCTGGGAGGTTCGCCGGTCGCTGGGTCCGGGGCGCTACGAATACAAGTTCCGCGTCAACGAAGACTCCCACCTGATCACCGACGCGGCCGCCGCCGCGTTCGTCGCCGACTCCCACGACGACTTCAACGCGCGGATCGATCTGGATCGGGAGCAGGAGATCGTTTTCCGCTTCGACGAGAACGATCCGCACTACGAGCGCGTGCCGGTCCGCCGGCGGCCCGGCGCGGAAAATTGATCCGTCCCCGATGCGGGGAATCGCGGCTCGAGACGGAGTGGAATTTTTCCACGCCGTGGAAAACTTCAGCGGGACGGATCGAGGACGGCGGGGAAGAGGCCGCGGACGGAGTTGAGGAGGAAGAGGCGGGGGCTTTCCAGCAGGCGGGCGACGGGGATGACCCGTTCCTGCAGTGCGCCGCGGGCGAGAAGTTCGGCGCGGGCGACGCCGGGGAGGAGGCCGCAGTCCACGGGCGGCGTGCAGAGCACCCCGTCGATTTCGACGGCGAGATTGGCGAGGGTGGATTCGGTGGCCTCGTTGTTATCGTTGTAGAGAATGACGTCGTCGTGGCCGGGAAAATCGGCCTTGGCCTCTTCGTAGGCGCGGCGGTGGGTGGTCTTGTGGCAGAGGAAGACGTCGGCGCGGTCGATGGGGCGGCGGGCGAGCGCGACGCGGAAGAAGGGACCGGAGGCGAGAGGGGCGAGGGGCGAAGCCTGGAAGGTCGATGTGCCGTCTTCGGCGAGCAGCAGGCGGATCCGCTGCGGCGCGTGGGGTAAGGTGCGGACGAGGGCTTCGATTTCCGCGCGGAGGCGCAGGCGTAGTCGAAATACTCCGCCGAATCGCGCAGGCGGGCCAGATGGAGTTCGCAGAGGCGAATGCCGTCGGCCGGGGTCCAGAGCATGGTTTCGAGGAGCGAGAACGGCGGGCGCGGGGGCCGGGAGAGGATGCGGGCCTTGGTGCGGCATTCGGCTTGTTCGGCGGCGCGGTCGGAATCCCAAACGATGCCGCCGCCGACGCCGTATTCGGCGCGGCGGGAGCGGACATTGAGGAGGAGGGTGCGGATGGCGACGTTGAACTGGGCGCGGCGGCCGGGGGAGAGGAATCCGATCGCGCCGGTGTAGACTTGGCGCGGCGAGGTTTCGAGATCGGCGATGATCTGCATGGTGCGCGCCTTGGGCGCGCCGGTGATGGAGGCGGGCGGAAATGCCGCGGAAAAGATTTCGGAAACGGATGCGTCGGTTTCGGCGGCGACGGCGGAGACGAGCTGCCAGACGGTGGGAAATTTTTCCGGCTCGCACAGGCGGACGGTCTGGACGGTGCCGGGGCGGGCGACGCGGCCGAGGTCGTTGCGCACCATGTCGACGATCATGAGGTTTTCGGCGCGGTTTTTCGCGCAGGCGCGGAGCGCGGCGAGTTGCGCGCGGTCCTCGGCGGCGGAGCGTCCGCGCGGCGCGGTGCCCTTCATGGGGCGCGATTCGAGGCGCGCGCCGTCGAGGCGGAAGAACAGTTCCGGCGAGACGCTGCAGAGGCGCCAGGGGCCGGCGGAGACGTAGGCGCCATACGCGGGGCGCTGGGCGTCGACCAGCGCGAGAAACGCTTGCCAGGGATCTTGTTCGAACGCGTCGCGCCGGAGGCGGTAGGAGAAATTGACCTGATAGGTGTCGCCGGCGCGGATGTGGCGCTTGATCTGGTCGAAGGCGCGGCCGTAGGCGTCGGGCGCGACGTCGGCGCGCCAGTCGTTTGGCAAGGCGGAGGCGTCCGGCGGCAGGTCGACGGGTTCGGGGTTCTCATAAAGCCCGAACCAGAGCAAGGGCAGGGGGCCGGGCGGGCGGACGGCGAGGGCGGGATCGAAGGCGGGCGCGGCTTCGTAGGAAATCCAGCCGGCGGCGTGGAGGTGGCGGCCTGCGACGGCGTTCTCGATTTCGCGGAGGCGCGGCAGGACGTCTTCGGCGCGGGCGGCGGAAAGGATTTCGACGGGATGCCGGAACCGGAGCCAGCGGCCGGAGGCCGCGTCGCGGAGGACGACGAGGTTTTCCGAGGGGCTGGCGGACGCGCGGTTCATGGACGGGATTAAGCGGGAGCCGGGGAAGAGATTCAATCCCGAAGGTTGTCCGCGGCCCGATGGCCCGCCGGGCGGTCAGTGGGTTTTCCAGACCGTCAGGAGCAGGGCCAGCAGGAACAGGGCGCAGGCGGCGGCGCAGATCGTCGGATTGGTCGGCCAATCGGCCAGGAAGGAGACCGCGATGCCCAGCAGCGTGGCCAGCGCGGCCAGCGCGGCGGCCAGGACCAAGACGAGGCCGAGGCGCTTCGTCAGCAGCAGGGCGGCGGCGGGCGGCACGATCAGATAGCAGAAGACGAGCAGCGATCCGGCGGTTTTCGAGGCCGTGGCCACCACGAGGCCGAGCAGCAGGAAGAAGAGCAGTTCGAGCCGCGCGGGGCGTACGCGCAGCACGGTGGCGGCTTCGCGGTCGAGAAAGGCGTAGAGCATCGGGCGCAGAAAGGCCAGCTGGACGGCGATCGCCGGAACCAGGATCGCGCCGAGGAGCAACAGATCGCCGCGCGAAGCGAGGATCAAGTCACCGTAGAGCAGCGCTTTGACTTCGGCCAGGCCCATGCCGCTGCCGGCCACGAGCAGGACGCTCAGGCAGGCGGCGCCCACGAACAGGATGCCCAGCAGCGCATCGCGCGGAATGCGGCGGCTCTCGAACGGGCCGGCCAGCAGGGCCACCGCGCCGAGCGTCAGCGCGATCGCGCCGAAGAGCGGCGGCAGGCCCGCCAGCAGCGCGCCGGCGATGCCGCACGCGGCGATTTCCGACAGCGCGATGCCGATGAACACCACGCGCTTGAGGATCACGAACACGCCCAGCAGCGCGCAGGCGACGCCGACCAGCAGGCCCGCTGCGATCGCTTCGGGGAACGTCGAGACCAGGGTCGCGAACGATTCAACCATGGCGCCGTCCTCCGGTTCCGCTGCTGGTGCCGGCCAGGCGTTGGCGGGCCGCGGGGATCGTGTCCAGATAGACGCGTCCGTGGTGCACGACGCAGACGCGGTCGGCCAGCGCGGCGGCCTGGTCGAGGCCATGGTGCGCCAGCAGGACCGTCCGGCCTTCGTCTCGCACCAGCGCCACGAGGTGCGCCAGCACGTCGCGCTCGGTGTCCTCGTCGAGTTCCGAGGTGGGCTCGTCCAGCACGAACACCTCCGCGCCGCTGACCAGCGCGCGCGCCAGCAGAGTCTTCTGCTTCATGCCGCCGGACAGCTCGCCGAAGGTCTTGCGCCGATGCTCCGCCAGGCCGAAGCGGGCCAGCACGTCGTCCACGCGCCGCCGCTGCTCGGCTCCGGGCCGCCGCCAGGGGCCCAGTTCCGGATAGAGGCCCATTTCCACGATTTGGCGCGTGGAGACCGGATAGAGCGGATCGATGGATTTCTGCTGGGGCACGTAGCCGGCGGGCTTGTCCGCGAAGGGCGTGCGGATGATGCCCGCGCTGGGCTTCAGCAGGCCGAGGATGGCGCGCAGCAGAGTCGTCTTGCCCGCGCCGTTGGGGCCCACGAACGGCAGCAGAACGCCGCGCGGAATTTCGAGGCAGGCGTCGTGCACGACTTCCTGCCGGCCGTAGGCGATCGACACCCGGTCGCAAACGATGATCGGATCCGTTCGGTTCATAGCGGCATTTCAGTACAGATAGGGGTTGCGGGGTTTTTCCATGGGCGCGAGCGCGCCCAGTTCCAGGATCGGCACGGGGCGGGGTTCGTCGGGGCGGAGGGTGAAACGCCCGGTGGCGCGCACCCAGGCGTCGTTGGTCCAGTTCGTCGCCATGGCGCCGGTCAGCATCACGGCCGCGGGCTGGGCGTCCGCGGCGCAGCAGGAAATCACGAATCGATACAGCAGCCAGCCGTTGCCGCCGTAGCGCGCCGCGACATCCGGTTCGTGGCGGAGCATGCCTTCCACGGCGACGGTTTGGCCTTCGTAGGCGTCGGAATTCCAGCACAGGCCCACGAGATCCGCTTCGCGGGCCGCGGCTTCCGGCGCGGCAGGGGCGGCCGGCGGCTCGCCGGGAGCCAGCGCGGCGGCGGCGCCGGCCGGTCCCGTCCAGCGGTTCTCGAACGCGCCCGAATCCAGCGCGACGCCGCGCCCGATGGACAAATAGGCCAGGGGCATCGCCAGGATCAGGACGCGGATCGTTTCGCCGAAGATGGGTCTCGGCGGCGCGGGCGGCCGGCCCATGTCCACGGCGAGAAAGCCCAGCAGGACTACGGCCGCCGCGCCCAGCAAGACGCCGAATTCGGGGCGGAGAAAGGCCTCGTAGGCGCCGCCGGGCAGCAGTCCGGCCAGCGCGGCGAACCAGGCCAGATACAGCAGAGGGCGGCCGTAGCGCCCGAGATAGAAGCGGATGCCGTTCACAGGCCCGCCTTCCCGGCCAGTTCGATCGCGCCGACCGCCAGGGAAACGGCCAGCAGAATCAAGACCGACAGCGCCGCGATGGCGCGGCGGGTGAACAGCGTCCGGTACATCAGCAGCAACTTCAGGTCGAACATGGGTCCCGTGAGCAGGAAGGCCATCTGGGCGTGGACCGGCACCAGGCCGCGGAACGAGGCGCCGATGAACGCATCCGCTTCCGAACAGAGATTCAGCAGGATGGCCAGCGCCATCATGGCGGCGGCGGGCAGGAACGGGATCGCGGCGAGTTCCAGCACGGCGCGGCGTTCGACCACGGTTTGCGCGAAGGCGGCGATGGCGGCGCCCAGGATCAGGTAGTGCGCCACGGCGGTGAAATCGTCGGAGGCGTGGCGCAGCGCCGCGCCCAAACGGGCGGAAAACCGGTTGCCGCCGCGACCGTGCGCATGGCCATGGTCATGTCCGCAGCCACAGGCGGCGGCTGGGGCGTGTTCGCCGGACTCCGCGTGCAGCAAGGCCGGGCGGCGCGCGAACAGGCGGCCCATGAGCCAGCCCACGCCGACGGCGATGGCGTAGCCGGCGCCCAGCCGCAGCGCCACGATGCGCCAATCGCCCGCGTAGGCCAGGAACGTGGAGGCGCCCACGATCGGATTCACGATGGGGCCGCCGAGCAGATAGGCGACCGCGGCGGACAGCGGCAGCCCTTTGCGCGTCAGCCGCCGCACCACGGGCACGACCGCGCATTCGCACACCGGCAGGGCGAGTCCCAGCAGCGCCGCCGCGCAGGTCAGCGCCAGCGGTCCCCGCGGCAAATGCCGCGTCAGGCGCTCGCGGCTGACGAACACTTCGATGAGCCCGCCGATGAGCGAGCCCACCAGCATGAAGGGCAGCGCCTCCAGCACGATGCTGCCGAAAACCAGCGCGAAGGTCCGCACCGCGGACCGGTCGCCCCAGAAGAACGGCAGCGCCCAGCCGGCCGCCACCAGCAGCGCGATCAGGATGTTTTTCCACGGAACGGGTCGCGCCGGTGGCGGCGGCAGGATCTCGTCGCCCCAGGTGTTGGTAAGGATCGGCCGGTCGGACGCGTTCATCGCGCGCCCCGGCGCCGGAACGTCGCCACGACCTGGCTGGCGAGGAACCAGACGAAGCCGCACAGGACGACCGTCGGGCCGGTGGCGGTGCGGGCCCAGTCCTGGGCGGAAACCAGCAGGCCGGCGATGGCCGCCGTGGTGCTGATCAATAGGCTCCACCAGAACATGCTGCCCGCCGAGCGCGCGAAGTTGCGCGCCGCCGCCGCGGGCACGATCAGCAGCGCGGTGACGAGCAGCACGCCCACCGCCCACACCGAGAACATGACCACCAGCGCCAGCAAGCCCGCAAAGAGATATTGGCAGAGGGCGACCGGCACCCGATGGACGCTGGCCACCACCGGATTCAGGCTGACGTAGAGCAGGCGGTTGTAGCCCCAGGCCTGGAAGGCCATCACGGCCAGGAACAGCAGGCCCAGCCCAAATAGTTCGGGCTCCGTGATCGTCAGGATGTCGCCGTAGAGGAACCGCTGCAAATCGCGGGCCACGCCGCGATCGCGGCTCACCATCGCCAGGCCGAACGCCATGACCGCGGCGAAGACCACGCCGATGACGGTGTCGGTGGACAACGAGCTGCGCCGTTGCAGGGCCATGATGGCGAGCCCCACGGCCAGGCCGAACAGGGGCATGGTCCAGGACGGGCTCACCGCGAAGATCAAGCCCAGCGCCACGCCCGCGAAGGCGGAATGGCCGATGGCGTCCGCGAAGAAGGCCATGCGGAAATTGATGACCTGGACGCCCATGGCGGCGGCCATGGGGGCGACGAGGAGCAAGCCGATCAAGGCCTGCTGCATGAAGCGCGCCTGCAGGACCTCGAACGGCAGGAGGCGGGCCAGAAGCTCATAGAAGGGCGCCGGGTCCATCAGGTCGCTCCTTCCTCGGGGTGGCAGCATGGCAGCCGGGAATGGGGCAGGCCCTGGGCATTGAGCAGGCCCATGTGGGCGCCGAACACGGCCATCAGGTTGGGGGCCGTCAGCACGGCCCCCGGGGAGCCTTCCGCCGCGACGCGTCGGTTGAGCAGGATGACGTGCGTGGCGTGGTGGGCCACGGTGCCCAGATCGTGGCTGACCATCAGTTCGGTGAAGCCGCGTTCCCGGCGCAGGCGCTCCAGCAGTTCGCAGAACAGATAGCCGCCTTGCACGTCGACGCCGGCGGCGGGCTCGTCCAGCACGAGCAGGTCCGGATCGCGCTGAAGGGCCAGCGCCAGCAGCACGCGCTGGAGTTCGCCGCCGGAGAGCGCGCCCAGGCGGCGCCGTTCGAGCGGCT
>CAZECJ010000071.1:0-13308 GCA_964510645.1 uncultured Verrucomicrobiota bacterium
GCCGCGGCACCGACATCAAGCTCGGCCCCGGCGTCATCTGGATGGAACGCGACCTCATCACGGGCAAGACGAAGCTGGCCGACAAGGTCGAAGGCAAGAAAACCCTCCAGCAGCTGATCGAAGAGCGCCCGTGCGGACTCTACGTCATCGGCAGCGAGCGGCACGAATCGCGGCGCATCGACCGCCAGCTGCGCGGCCGCTGCGCCCGCCAGGGCGATCCGGGCATGTCGCGCTTCTTCGTCTCGCTGGAAGACGACCTGATGCGCCTGTTCGGCTCCGACCGCATCTCCGGCATCATGGAGAAGCTGGGCATCCAGGAGGGCGAGGTGCTCGAACACCGCTGGCTGAACCGGTCGATCGAAACCGCCCAGCGCCGCGTCGAACAGCAGAACTTCTCCATCCGCAAGCGGACGCTGGAATACGACGACGTGATGAACAAGCAGCGCGAGATCATCTACGGTTTCCGCAGCCAGATCGTCGCCGCCGAACAGGTGCGCGAACATCTGCTGGACGTGGTGCAGGACGTGATTTTCATGCGCGCCGAGGATCTCGACGGCGACGAGGAGACGGTGAACGCCTTCGCGACCTGGGTGAACAGCCAGTTCCCGATCGGGTTCCATCCCGACCAGGTGGTCCGGAAGGAAGGCAAGCGCGGGCGCGCCGCCGTGGACGCCGAGGCGACGGCCAAAGCCGTCTACGGCCGCGTGGGCAAGGCCTACGCCGAAAAATGCATGCTGGAAGATCCCGCGCAGTTGAACTCGATGGAGCGGTTCATCATGCTCAACGCGGTGGACGTCCAGTGGCAGGAATACCTGCGCAACATGGACACCCTGCGGCAGGGCGTGGGCCTGCGGGCCTACGGCCAGCGCGACCCGCTCGTCGAATACAAGAACGAGGCGTACACCTTGTTCGCGGACCTGATGGACCGCATCAAGGGCGAGATCGCGGGGCGCATCTTCCGCGCGACGACGTCGCCGCGCGCCTACCAGAACTTCTTGGGCGATCTGCACCGCTTGGCGCAGGCCCAGCATCCGACCGCGGCCCCGCTGGTCGGCGGGCGCGCCGGCGGCGGCGCGGCCCCCCGGCAGGCGGCCCAGGGCGGCGGCGGCGGGAACGCCGATCCGGGCGCCGAAGCCGCCATGAACGCGGCCCTTTCCGCCGCGCATACGAAGCCCGTCGTGCGCGACGAGCCCAAGACCGGGCGCAACGATCCGTGCCCCTGCGGCAGCGGCAAGAAATACAAGAAATGCTGCGGGAAAGACCTGTGACCATGGAGGCTCCCGTCATCTTGAAGGAAGGCGAGCACGGCCTGAAGCGCGAGCGGATCGCCTGGGAAGCCTTGCGCGTTCTGACTCGCCTCGACGAAGCCGGCTACAAGGCCTATCTGTGCGGCGGCGGCGTGCGCGACCTGCTGCTGGGCCGCACGCCCAAGGATTTCGACATCGCCACCGACGCGCGGCCCGAGGAAGTGAAGAGAATCTTCCGCAATTGCCGGATCATCGGCCGCCGTTTCAAGCTGGCGCACGTGTTCTTCCGCGACGTCATCATCGAGACGGCCACGTTCCGCGCCTTGCTCGACGTGCCGCCGCCGGAGGCCGAAGACGTGCCGCTGCCCTCGCGCCGCCGCACGGACGTGCCCGACCCGACGTTCGCCACGCGCGGCGGCGTCATCGTGCGCGACAACGTCTACGGCACGCCCGAAGAAGACGCCCGGCGCCGCGATTTCACCGTCAACGGCCTGTTCTACGACATCGCCGACGGCAGCATCATCGACTACGTCGGCGGGCTGAAGGACCTCGAACACCGCGTGCTGCGGGTGATCGGCGATCCCGAGACGCGGTTCCACGAAGACCCCGTCCGGATGGTGCGCGCGCTGCGCATCGCCTCGCAGCTCGATTTCGAGATCGAACGGCACGCGCGCGACGCCATCATCAAGCTGTGCGGCGAACTCGGCAGCTCGTCCCGCGAGCGCCTGCACGAGGAAATGCTCAAGATCCTGAACTGCGGCTGCGCGCTGAAGGTGTTCGAGCGGTCGTGGCGCAAAGGCCTGTTCCAGACGATCTACCCGACGTTTTCGGCCTGGCTGCAGGGCCCCGACCGCCACGAAGCGATGAACTGGACGAAAAAGGCGCTGCGCCAATTCGACGTGTGGAAGCAGGCCGGCCTCAAGCCGATGCCCGCCCTCCAGCACGCCTTGCTGTTCGGACCCTACATCGAGGGCATGGCGGGCGCCTTCGCCGCCGACGGCCTGCCCGAATTCGAGGCGACCTTGCAGGCCGTCAATACCGTCCTGCGCGACAAGGCCAACCTGACGCAGATTCCCAAGGCCGTCGTCTTCGACGTGGAGCGCATCCTGGGCATCCAGGTGCAGATGCGGAAATCGTCGGGCCAAAGCAAGTACGCCGGCCGCCTGCGCAATCGCAACGGCTTCGACGAAGCCCTGATCTACCTGAAGTTCGCCGGCGGCATCGATCCCGCCCGCAAGGAACTGCTGGCCCGCTGGATGGCGCCCGCGCGCGAAGAGGCGGCACCTGCCGCGCCGCATGCTCGCCGCCACGAGCACGAGCCGCGGCCGGCCCATGGCCGCGAAGCTCCGCCGCCGAATCCGCCACCGCCGCAGGGCTGATTCCGGGACTGCGTCCGAACGTTTGGGGTTCCGCCGGAATAGCCGTAATAGCTTGCAAACCCACCCATCATTTGCCATTCTTTGGCCATGAACGGCAGCATGTATTCGACGGGCAAATGGCGGGGCTGGTTGGCGGCGGGATTGCTCTTGTGGGCCGCGCCGGGCCGGGCGGACGACTTTCTCTTCGTCACTAATTTCGATGATTCCATTACGATCACGGGCTACATGGGACCAGGGGGAACGGTGCTCATTCCCTCCAACGTTGAAATGCTGGCCGTCTCGGCGATAGGAACCAATGCTTTCGCCCATTGCACAAACCTCGTGGCTTTGACGATTCCCGACAGCGTGACCTGCATCGGCGGAGAGGCCCTTGCCGGTTGCGACAACCTGGCCGATCTCGTGATCGGAAATGGCATCGCCAGTTTGGAAGTCATCGACTTCCACGCGCTGCCCAGCCTGCGGAATGTCGCGATCGGCGATGGCGTTCCATATGTCGAGGACAACAAGTTTTCCGATTGTCCGAACCTGACGAACGTGGTGCTCGGCGCCGGGGTGCGCTGGATCGGCTACGGCGCTTTCCAGATATGCACCAATTTGGCGAAATTGACGATGGGCGCCGGCGTCACGAACGTCGGGTCGTATGCCTTTTCCGATTGCTGGAACCTGCGGGAAGCCCCTATCGGGACAAAAGTCATGGGGGTTGGTGCCTATGTTTTCCAGAATTGTCGGGCCATGACGAACGCGACGATTCCGGACAGCGTCACGTCGATCGGAAATTCGGCGTTCTGGGGCTGCGAAAGCCTGGCCACCATCGCAATCGGGAACGGCCTGACGAATTTCGGCGGCATCAGTTTCCGGGACTTGCCGGCGCTGCGCAGCGTGGCGATCGGGGACGGGGTGCGTGAAATTGGCGCCGGCGAATTTGGAAATTGCCGGGCCTTGCAAAGCGTAACGATCGGCAACGGGGTGACGAACATCGGGTGGGAAGCATTCGCGGCATGCGAGGGCCTTTCGAGCGTGGTGATCGGTACCCACGTGGCAACCATCGGGTATCGCGCTTTTGCGCTGTGCACGAATCTGGTTGAACTGACGATTCCCGACGGCGTCCGCAACATAGAAGAGTATGCGTTCGAACAATGCGGCGGTTTGGCAGACATGGCAATGGGTTCGGGAGTCACGAACATCGGCCATCATGCTTTTTCGGAATGCACGAACCTGCTGAACGCGCCCATCGGGGCGGGGGTCGTTCGGATTGGGGATTTTGCCTTTGCATGGTGTTCCGCCATGACGAACGCTGTCATTCCGGACAGCGTGACTTCGATCGGGAGCGGAACGCTCGCCGGTTGCACCAATTTGGCGACGCTTGTAATCGGCGACGGCATGTGCATCCCCAATGCGGTGTTCCAGAGTCTACCTGGGTTGACGCATGTGGAATTGGGCGATGGAGTCGGGGGATTGGGTGATAACGCCTTCCATGGATGTCCCTTGATCGAAAGCGTTGTACTTGGCGCTGGGGCAACCAACATCGGATGGGATGCGTTCGCCGAGTGCGTAAACCTCACCAACGTGGTTTTCGGCGCAAGCGTGGCGATAATCGGAGATCGCGCTTTTGCGCTGTGCACGAATCTGGTTTTGCTGACGCTTCCCGACAGCGTGCGGAACATCGGGATCAGTGCGTTCGACCGGTGCGGCAGCCTGTCGGGCTTGACGATGGGTTCGGGCGTCACGAACATTGGCTACGGGGCATTTTCGGAATGCACCAACCTGCTGAATGCGCCGATCGGGGCGGGAGTGGTGTCGATCGGCGACAATGTGTTCGAGAATTGCCGGGCCATGACGAACGCGGTGATTCCCGACAGCGTGATGTCGATCGGAAATTCGGCATTCCGGGGCTGCGAGAACCTGGCGTCCATCGCGATCGGAGATGGGTTGCCCGACATCGGCAACATCGCGTTTCAGGATTTTCCGGCTCTGCGCAGCGTGGCGATCGGCGCCGGGGTTTCCCTGATCGACGATTATGCGTTCTATCAATGCCATCAACTCGAAAGCGCGACGATCGGCAGCGGAGTCACCAACATCGGCAGCCGGGCCTTCAACGAATGCGGCAACCTGGCCCACCTGGTCATCGGAACCGGGGTGGTAAACATCGGTTCTTGGGCATTCGCCAGTTGCGGCCTGACGAACGTCGCGATTCCAAGCAGCGTCACGCGCATCGAGGACTATGCATTTTATGCTTGTCCCAGTCTGATCAGCATGGACGTTCCCGATAGCGTAACCGAAATCGGCGTGGAATCGTTCCAGCACTGCTATGCCCTGCAAAGCGCCACGCTTGGCACGGGGATCACGCGCATTAGCAGCGGGCTGTTCCGGTTCTGTTCCGGATTGGAATCCGTGATGGTCATGGGCAGCGTCACCAACGTCGAAAGCTACGCTTTCTCCGCCGGCGAAGAACTGGTCCGGGTGGTCTTTTGTGGCGATGCCCCGGACGTCCATCCTGAAGCCTTTGAAGGGGCAACCAATGCCATCGTCTATTACCTGCCGGGCACGACGGGCTGGGGCGAGACGTTCGGCGGGCGGCCGGCGGTGTTGTGGGTGCCACGCATTTCGGAAGAGGGGTTGGGCATGCAAGCCGGCCGTTTTGGTTTCCGGATGAATTGGGCGGCCGGCCATGCGGTCGTGGTGGAGGCGTGCACGAACATGGCCGATCCAAACTGGGTTCCGTTGGAAACGAACGTGCTGGCGGACGGGACGGGAACGTTCAACGATCCCGACGGATCGAACCACGTCGGGCGGTTCTATCGGGCGATCCCGGAGCCGTGAGTCCAACAAGTTTTCCACGGCGTGGAAAACAGGAGGGCCGGGAACGAGCCGCGATTAAACGGCGCGGGGGCGCAGGGCGTCGAGGGCTTCGAAGAATTTGCGTTCGATGGCGGGCCAGGCGTATTCGCGGGCGACGAAATCGCGTCCGCGCGCGCCGAGGGCGTTGCGGGCTTGGGAATTGTCCAGCAGGTAGAGGAGCTGAGTTTCGAAGTCGGGATAGTGGCGGAACCAAAGGCCCGCGCCGGCAGCCTTGCACTGGCTGACGAGGACGCGGCTTTTGGCGTGGACGAGGCCGGGGGTGCCGGCGAGGAACGCTTCGAGCAGGACGATGCCGAAGCTTTCGTTGACGGAAGGATGGAGGAACGCGACGGCGCCGGCCATGGCTTCGTGCTTTTCGGTTTCGCTGACGAAGCCGGCATCGAGGATGTGCGGCCAGAGCGCGGCGGGGGCGTCGATGGTGCCGGAGCCGGTGAAGACGAGCTTCACGTCGCGCCCGGTGCGTTCGCGGAAGGCCTGCAAGTAGTCGCAGATGAGGGGCGTACCCTTGAGGGGTTCGCGGCGGCCGGAGTAGAGGACGTAGGGCGCGGTGATGCCATGTCGCTTGGCGAAGGCGCCGGAATCGGCCTCGAAGGGATCGAGGCCCATGCCGACGATACGGGATTTGGCGTCTGGATAGGCAAACAATTCGCCGGCGAGTTCGCGCTCGGCCTGGGCATTGAAGAGGCAGCCGGCGGTTTCGGCGAAGAGGCGCTTCATGCAGGCGAGCTTGGCGAACGGTTCATCGTGGAGGCACGGGACGAGGAGCGACCGTTCCGGATGCGCAAGGGCGGTGAACCAGGTCAGGCCGAAGAGATAAGGGCCGAGCAGGATGGCGCGATAGTCGGAGGCACGTTGCTCCAGATGCCGCAAAAGGGCGGCGGAATTGACGCCGTTGCGCAGCCAGAGCAGTTCCTCTTCTTCCGAAACCGGACGGCCGCGATCGATGGATTGCTGGATCCGGAGGAAGGTTCCGACGTCGCGGGCATCGACGGGGAAGAAATGGACGTCCATGCCGTCCATGCGCTTCACGCCGGCGGGCAGGGTGTTTTCCCAGGTGAAGTGGCTTTGGGCGCAGGTCGTGAGGAAATCGACGGCGACGCCGCGGGCGGCGGCGTGGAGGGCGAGGTTCTTCAGGAGGGTTTCGGCGCCGCCCACCGCGCCTTCGCCGGCGAGGCGCGGGCAAACGAAGGCGAGACGGTCAGGAGCGGCCATGGGCGGAAGCCTTTTCCAATTCGGCGATGCGCTTTTCAAGGGCGGCGTTGCGGGCGGCGGATTGCTCTTCCATGCCTTCGAGCGCGGTCATGAGGAGTCCGTTGACCTGGTTCTGCTGGGACCAGAGGCGGTAGGTGTAGAACTTGAGGAGCTTCCAAAGGACCGTCTTGAAAGCGACAAGGAGGGGGCCGAAAAAGCGGCGGCGTTCGCGGATTTCGAAGTCGGAGATGTCGACGAAGACGGCGTCGCGCAGGCAAGCGAGATAGAAGGTGAGGAAATCGTCGGAGCCGCGGAGATTGGCAAGGTTGGTTTTTTCGGCGCGGGCGACGCGGGCGTCGGCGTAGGCGCCGTCGCGGGCCTTGCGGTCGACGGTGGCCTGGAGGTCGGCGACGAGCCGGGCGACGTCGATGCCGGGGGCTCCGATGGAGAGGACAGAGGATTCGCTCATGGATAGGAATGTAAAGCGGAGGCGGGGGGGGGTGTCAAGGCGGGAGGACGGCGGCAGATGGCGTCAGGAGAGCGAATAGCGGAGGCGGAGAGAATCTGTAGATATTCTGCGTGCCCGCCATCTGTGGCTCGCCCGCACGGGGAGGTCGCCGAGATTATTATGATATTTATAAATACCATATATGATATTTATAAATATCATAAATGGATGATGCCGCTGTTTGGGAGAGCGGCAACTGCGGATCGTGGGACGGGATCAGTCTTCTTCTTCCTCGTCCTCTGCGGAGGCGGGCAGATCGACGAAGTGGGTTTTCCGGCGGAGGAGCCTGGGCAACCAGGCCAGGCCGGCGAACAGGCCGGCGCCGGCGAACAGGATGGCGAGCACGCGCCAATCCATTTGGCCGCGAACCAGTTTGCCGGCGGCCTTGGTGGTACACAGCAAGGCGAGGATGTTGGGAATGACGCCAAGGGTGGAGACGAGGATATAGCGGCCAAACGGCAGACGGGTGAGGCCGTAGGCGTAGTTGAGGAAGCCGTAGGGATTGATGGGCAGGAGGCGCGAGAAGAAGACCAGCTTCCAACCGTCGCGCTGCATGTTTTCTTCGAGCTTTCGAAACAGCTTGGTGTGGCCGATGCGCCGCTCGATCCAGTCGCGGAGCAGATAGCGGGCGATGAGGAAGGAAGCCGCCATGCCGATGGATACTCCAGCCAGACAAATCGGCAGACCCCGCGTGACGCCAAACAGCAGGGCAATGAGGATGCAGACCAAGGTGGTGGGCAAGAACAGCACTGTGAACAGCGCGTTGAGCGCGATGCACAGCAGCGGCGCCCAAGGGCCTGAGGCGCGCACGGCGTCATGGACGTCCTGCCAGTTCAACTGGCCGAGAAATCCCGAGATTTCAGGCCAGTAGGCATAGGCAATCCCCGCAACAATGACCGCATCGGCGAGGAGCCATGTTCGTTTTTTCCTGAACCACTGTCGCTTCACGGTGTCTCGTCGGGCATGACGACGGCCGTGGCGTCGCCGGGGACCGAGAAGAGGGAATCGGCGGCGGCGCGGACCGCTTCGGGCGCGAGCTGCTTCAAGCGTTCGGCGGTCTGGATGGAATGGAGGTAGCCGAGGCCGAGCAGTTCGTCGAGGGCGCATTGCTGGGCGAGGCCGCCGTTGTTCTGGCGGGCGCGGGCCTGTTCGGCGAGGAGCTGCTCGACGGCGCGGGAGAATTCTTCGGTTCGCAATCCGTCGCGGCGAAGGCGCTCCGCCTGGGCTTGGATTTGCGTTTCAACCTCGGCGCAGCCCGCCTCGGTGGTGCCCGCGTAGATCATGAACAGGCCGCCGACCGGGCCGCTGAAGTGCGTGGCGCCCACGTAGTAGGCCAACCCGCGTTTGTCGCGGACCTCGATGAACAGATCCGAAGACAGGCCGCTTAAGGCGTCCATGAGCACGGAGACGGCATCCTCGCGGGGGTCGCCCGCGGCGATGCCCGGCCACGCGCGGACGAGGACGGTCTGCTTGAACGGCAGCCGCTTTTCGGCGCGTTCCGGTTTCCCGGGGGACGGCGGCAGGGCCGGCCATTGGGGGATGGGAATCGCCGGCAGCGCGGCAAAGGACTTCTCCACGGCGGCAACGACGGCATCCATCTTCACGTCGCCGAAGACGGCCAGCACGAGGTTGGAGGCGCCAAGCAGCTTCCGGTGGCAGGCTTGGACGTCTGCGCGGGCCAGGACGGCGACCGATTCGGGATCGCCCAGCGTGGGGAACCGGTAGGGATGTCCGGGGAAATAGGCATCGCGCACCATTTGCTGGGCATGGGTCATCGGCTGTTCCAGGGCGCGGCGGAGGGCCGCAAGCTGGAGGGCGCGCTGCTTTTCAAGTTCGTCGGCGGGAAACTGCGAGTCGAGCAGGCACTCGGCGACGGTATCCAGCATGAGGGGCAAGTCTTCCGAGAGGCCGCCGGCGGAGAGCCCGTAGCTATTGCGGCCTGAGAAGCTGGAAAGCGTGACGGCGCGGGACTCTAGGAGTTCGGCCAGCTCGGCGGCGGTATGTTTCGAGGTGCCGCGCGTGAGCAGGTCGGAGGCGAGCTGCGAGACCCCGGCCTTGCCTTCCGGTTCGGCCAGCAGGCCGCCGCCGAGAACGGCGGAGACGTAGGCCATCGGCAGGCGCGAGTCCTCGCGCACGATCAACCGCAGGCCGTTGGGAAAGACGTGTTCCTGAACGTGCAGATCGGCGGCATCGCCGCGGGCGGAAGCGGCGAGCGCTTCCCCCTCGGGCGCCAGAATGGCCCAGGTGCCGTTTTCGGGACGCAGATACTTGCGGGCGACGCGGGCGAGATCGTCGGGGGCGACGCGCCGCACCTGCTCCAGGTAGACCTCGGTGTGGCGGGGATCGCCCGCGTAGAATTCGCCGGAGGCCATGGCGCCGGCTTGGCCGTCCATGGCGGAGAGTTCCTGGATCGCGCCGACGAGCACCTCGCGGCGCGCCTGTTCAATGCGGGCGGAATCGAAGGGCTCGACCTGAAAACGGGCGACTTCTTCGCGGAGCGCGGCGACGACTTCGGCCTCGCGTTCGGGTTCGCACTCGGCATTGAGGCCGAACAGGCCGGGATCTTTGGGCGTATAGCTCCAGGCCTCGACGTCGAGGACGATCTGGCGTTCTTCGCGCAGGCGCTTGACGAGCAGGGACGAGCGCCCCGAGCCGATGGCGGAGGCCAGCACGTCCAGCGCGGGGGTGTCGGGATCGGCCAGATCCGTGGCGTGGAAAACCCACGCGATGCGCGTGACTTCGTAAGGTCCCGTCTTGCGGCCGAAGCGTTCGGCGAGCTGCGCCGGTTCCGCCGGCACGAGGACCGGCGCGCGCGGCGCGCGCGGGATTTTCCCGAGCCGTTCGCGGATCGCGGCCTCCATGTCGTCGAGGGGCACGTCGCCCGCGACGGCGAGGATCACGTTGTCGGGGGAATAGTGGCGGCGGTGGTAGTCCACGAGATCGTCGCGGTCCATGGTGACGAGGACGTCGCGCCAGCCGATGACGGGGACGCGGTAGGGATGGACGCGGAACGCGGTTTCCGAAGTCAGGCGGCCCATGACGCGGCCGGGATCGTCCTCGCCCATGTCGACTTCGCGCAAGATGACTTCGCGTTCGCGGGCCCATTCGTCTTCGGGGAAGGCCGGATGGAAGACGGCGTCGGCGAGGACGTCGAGTCCGACGAGCCAGCGGGCGGCGGGGAGGGTGGCGTGGAAGACGGTGCGGTCGTTGGAGGTATAGGCGTTGATTTCACCGCCGGCGTCGGCGATTTCCTGCGAGATTTGGGCGGGCCCGCGCGAGGCCGTGCCTTTGAACACCATGTGTTCGAGATAATGCGAGAGGCCGCCGCCGAGGTTTTCCGCCTCGTGGATCGAACCGGCGCCGACCCAGAATTGAAGGGCGGCCATCGGCGCGCTGCGGTCTTCCTTGAGCAGCACGACCATCCCGTTGTCCAGCACGAGGCGGCGCAGGCCTTGGTTGGAAGTTTTCAAGACGTCGATGGGATCCTGGGCCATGGCGAACTCCGGGGTGAACAACAATGCGGCGCACGCGCCGACGAGATGGAACCAACGATTCATGAAGCGGAAACTACCACGGGGACGGGGGAAAAGGAAGCAATCGAAACGTTTCGACTTGAGGAGGCGCCGGCGGCTGGGTAGATTGGGGAGTGAAGAGAGCGGGAGCACATGCGTTTGATTCCAGCATCCATTCGGTGGCTTGGAGCCTTGCCCTTGGCGTGGGCCCTTTCCGCCGCCGGCCAGGCCTATCGGACGCCGGCGCGCGCAAGCTGGACGGAAGACCCGCGCACGACGGCCACGATCACCTGGGATCGCCCAGAGGCCGGGCGCGGCACGGTGCGCTATGGGTTGACGACCAACTACACACATGTCGAGCGGGATGGCGGCGGGACGTATTTGCACGCGATCGCGCTGCGCGGGTTGGAACCCGGCACGCGCTACTTCTACGAGGCTTCATCCAGCGACAGCTATGTCCAGCCGGGCACGTTTAGGACGGCTCCGGCGGCGGGCCAGCCGCTGCATTTCGTGTTCCACGGGGATCTGCAGGGCGGCATCGACGAAACCGGCGCCCAAGGCGTTGCGGACCAAATCGTCGCCGAGGACCCTCCGTTCATCGTCAGCCTCGGCGACATGGCGGAAGAGGCCTTCAGCGGATCGGGATTCGAAACTTGGGACGTCTTTTTCCGGATCTGCTCCAACGAATTGTCCCGCGCCGTATACATGCCCACCATGGGCAACCACGACGCCGCGCCGGGATCGGACGTCACGCGCGGGCTCTACCAACGCCTGTTCTCGCTGCCGGAGCCGTCCTTGGGCAACGGCACCTACGCCTTTGCGGTGGGCAACGTCCGGTTCATTTCCCTGAACACCGAGATCGAAGCCGGCGCGCAAAACGATTGGCTGGCGCGCGAATTGCAGGCGGCGGCGAACGACACGAACGCGGTCTGGACGATCGCCCTGTGCCACCGCCCACCGTACTCCTACGGCGAGCGGGCGGGGGATGATCACTACAAGACCAATTGGATGCCGATTCTGACGCAGTACGAGACTGATTTCCTCGTCAGCGGTCACAGCCACAACTATCAGCGCATGGTGCCAATCCGCGGCGTGCGCTATCTCATCGCGGGCGGCGGCGGCGGACGGCTCTACACGTCCGCGGTCGGCGAGCCCACGCATGCTTTCGCGACGACCTGCTACCACCACGTGTCGGCGCACGTCACCAACGACGTCATGCAGCTCCGCGGCATCCGCAGCGACGGGCGGATCTTCGATTCCGAAACCGTCGTGAATCGCCGCCAGGTACGGGTGGCCCCGGCGTTTCCTCTGCGGGGCCAGCCGGCGAAGATCACCTATCGCGCCACGGAAGGCCCGCTGGCCGGGGCGAATCCGGTCTACATCCACGTGGGGCAGGACGCGTTCACGAACGCCTTTGCCAGCACGCCGATGACGTGGAATCCGGCCAGCCAGCGCTGGGAATACGAATTTACGGTGCCGGCCACGGCCACGCAGCGCGTGGCGTTCGTGTTCCACGACGGCGCCGGAACCTGGCACAACAACTATGACTACAACTGGCAGACGCTGCTCGAGCGCGCTTCCGTGTCGCCGGCGGTGCCTGTCGCCGGAGCGACCACCACGCTGCGCTACGAAGCGGACATGGGTCCTCTGGCGGGAGCGGGCCCCGTGACGGCCTGGGTGGTTTTCCACGGCGGTTCGTTCGCCGCGACGACCGTCGTGGCGCTGGCGAACGTTTCCGGCTCGCGCTGGGAGTCCGAGCTGGCCGTGCCGGCCCACGCCGAGCGGATCGCGGTGCACTTCACCGCCGCGGGACTGTGGGACGACAACGCCAAGCGGGGCTGGGCGTTTCCCGTCGCGGACGCGACGGATCCGCATTGGCCGCCGGTCCCGTTCGTCGGCGCCGGAACGCCGGTCGTGACGGACAATCCGCCCGGGGAGTTGCCCGACAACGTCGGCGACAATTTCGACTTGGCGATGCAGGGCCCGCCGTTGCAGAAGCTGGACGCCCCGCGCGGATTCGGGGACTTCGGATCGATCTGGGCCAATGTCGATGCCACGAACCTATACGTCGGCGGGTATGGCATGGACATCGGCGGCAGCAACAACGCGGTGATTCTGTTTCTGGGGCTCGACACGTTGACGGACAACGCCTGGAACCTCTGGCACAAGACCGGCTTGCCCAGCGCGCTGGATTTCCTGCACAACCTGCGCTTCACGGAGCCGATGGACTTTGCCCTGGTGCTGGGCGACGCCTTCGGCGACGGACCGACCTACACCAACTTCAGCTTGGGCGGCCCCGGGGGCTATGATTTCGGGCAAGGAGTTTTCTACGTCGGCACCAATTGGAGCGAATTCGTGCCGATGGCATCCGCCAAGCTCTCGCAGTTCCACGGCACGGGCACGGTGGCGACGGCGACGGCGGGCGAGGCCGCCAACCGCCGGACCCAGCGCTGGGAGGCGGCGCTGCCCTGGAGCGCGCTCAACGCGGCCGGACCGGAATCGGTTTCGAACCTGTTCATCTGCGGCGTGATCGGTTCCGCCTCGACCAACGGGAACGACCGCTATCTGTCGCGGACCGTGCTGGGCGAGCGGGCCTGGGGCGAGCGCGACGA
>CAZECJ010000072.1:0-13107 GCA_964510645.1 uncultured Verrucomicrobiota bacterium
GCGCCGCCTCGACCACGTCGAGCTGCGTGCTGTCCACCATCAGCGGCAGGCGGCACTCGCGCCCGGCGCGCGCCACCAGCGTCGTCATGTCCGCGATCTCGTCGCGCCCGGCGTAGGCCACGCTCAAATCCAGCACGTGCGCCACGCCCTCGTCCTGTTCCGTCAGCAGGTCGAACGCGACGTCGAGCCGCTCGGCCAGCAGCGCCTCGCGGAATTTCTTCGAGCCCGTGGCGTTCGCGCGCTCGCCCACGTAGAGCGGCGCGGGCTCCTGCGTCAGATCCACCGGCGCGAACAGGCTCGCCACCTGGTCCGGCGGCCGCGCGGCGCGCGGCGCCGGCGCGGCCGCAGCGCCCAGGGCCTGGCGCAGCGCGCGGATGTGGTCCGGCGTCGTGCCGCAGCAGCCGCCCGCCACGTTCAGCCCCAGCTCCTGGACCATCGGCGCGAACACCGCGGCGAACGTGTCCGGTCCCAGCGGATAATGCACTTGGCCGTTCACCAGCGACGGCAGCCCCGCGTTCGGCATGCAGCCGATCCCGCCGCGCCACAGCTTCGCGAGCGCCTCCAGATGCCGTTTCATCGCCTCGGGCCCCGTCGCGCAATTCAGCCCCAGCACGTCGATCGGATACGGCTCCAGCGCCGCCATCACCGCCCAGATGGACGACCCCACCAGCAGCGTCCCCGTCGTCTCCACCGTCACCGACACGTACAACAGCTTGTCGGTGCGCGGCCCCATCACCTTCGTCGCCGCCGCCACCGCCGCCTTGATCTGCAGCAAATCCTGGCACGTCTCGATGAGGAGGCCATCCGCCCCGCCCTCGAGCAACCCGCCCATCTGCTCCTGGTAGCTGCCATACAGATCGTCGAACTTCACCTGGCCCAACGTGACCAGCCGCGTCCCCGGACCCACCGACCCCAGCACGAAGCGCGGCCGGCCATCCTGCGCCGCCGCCTCGTCCGCCGCGCCCCGCGCGATCTGCGCCGCCGCCAAGGAAATCTCCTTCGCCCGCTCCGACAGCTTGTATTCCCCCAGCGTGACCGGCGACGACCCGAAGCTGTTCGTCTCGACCGCGTCGCTCCCCCCCACGAAATACGCCGCATGGATGTCGCGGATGATTTCCGGCGCCGTCAGGTTCAGCCACTCGTTGCAGCCTTCATATTCGCCCCACGCCTCCGCCCCCGGGCTGCGCTCCTGGATCTGGGTGCCCATGGCCCCATCCACCAAGAGGAGGTTCTTCTTCAAAAATTCTTTGATGGCCATGTGTCGCCGCCTTTCCGTTGATCGGAAGGCCCACTCTACACGGCCCGCGCCCCGCCCTCAACGCGAAAGAGCGTTGCTTTTCCCCGGCAGGAATCCCGGCGCGCGGTAGCGGCCGAACCCCTTCGTGTAGCTGCGCAGGAACCAGCCGCGCCACGCCGGTCGCCGCGCCAGCCATTGCAGACCTCCGTCCACGAACGCGAGTTGGACTAGCAACAGAACCGCGTAGAGCGCCACCGCCCACAGCAGCGCCAGTCCGAACCCCCACGGGCCCGGCAACGGCATCACCTGGCGGCGCAGCAGCCGGACGAACCACACCAACCACCCCGCCGACAGCGCCAGGTTCAGTCCCAGATGGATCGCCATCAGCGGAACCGAGATCTGGATGGCCTGCGCCGGACAGAGATTGATGCAGCGGTAGCACCCCGCGCAATTCGCGCCCCAGCGCGGCGTTTCCGGCGCGCCCTCCATCTGGATCGCCCGCACCGGGCAGGACGCCGCGCACAGGCCGCACGACGTGCACCGGGAATCGGCGATGAAGAACTTGCCCAGGAATCGGCGGCCGCACAGGCGAAACAGCCGCGCGATCGGCCACGACCACAACACGTGCCCCCACCCGCAGCGGAACCGCAATGGTTTTCCGCCCCGATCAATGTTTGCAAACATTGATAATTCTCGATCCCCCTCGGCCAAGGCTTCTTCCAACTCGGTCCCCGCCGGCGGATTCACCGCCAGCAGCCAGTTGTCGGGGTAGACCGCCTCGCCGCTGCAAACAACCCGATATCCACGCCGACGCAGCGCGCGTTCCATTTCCCCCACGCCTTGCGCACCGAAACCGCCGCAGGTCGCCAGCACCGCCGCCGACGCGCCCTGCCCTTTCGGCAGGCGGCGGACGTACTCCAGGACGAAATGCGGCGGCGCCCACGCCCAAATCGGAAACGCCACCACCGTCAGATCCGGCACGTCGGCCGGCGGCTCCGTGCCGCCGGCGATGGCGCACCGCGCCACCTCGTAGCCCGCCGCTTCCAGCTGCGCCGCGACGATCCCCGCCGCCCGCGCCGTGTTCCCCGTGCCCGAAAAAAAGTGGATCACCGCTTTCATGCTTGCCGATCCTATACCCGCCCCCGCCCCGCTGGCGAGCCCCGGCGCGGGAACGCGCAATCCGCTTCCGCGCCCGCGGTTTTCCACGCTACGTAAAAACTTTCGGCCATTTTTACGTAGCACGTAAAAACTTTGACGGCCTACGGACCCGGGATGGATTCGATGCGATAGTAGAACGAGCCCTGGCCCGGATTCGCGCCCGTCCAGTTCGTTTCGCCGCCGGAATCCGCGATGTTCCCTGAAACCGGCGTCCAGGCCGAATCCATCAGGCTCGTCGCGCGCGTCACGACGTACCGGTTGGTCGCTGGAATCCCCGCCGCGTCCCACGCGACGGTCGGCGTCCCGCTTTCGTCCAGCCCGAACGTCTTGATCGCCACCCGTCCAGGCTCACCCGCCCGTTGGCCAACGCCAAGTTGTCGGCATAGACATGGGCATCTTTTCCGGCAAAGGCCCCGGTGCTCCACACATTCAGTCCGACGCGCGCCACGTCGTCCGTGTAGCCGTCCGCCGTCCCCACGATCTGCCAGTCGTTGCTGCCCGCGTCCCAGACGAAGCCCACCACCTCCCAACCGGTGCGGACCAGGCGGAACACGCCCGTCTTGTTCGTCGTGGCCATCGCGTTGGTAGGCCCTTGACCCCAGTCCATTCCGTAGCACCGATCCTGGTTGCTGATGGTAATCATGTGGCCCACGCGGGCCGTCGATGTCCAATCCGGACCGAAATCCGCCGCAAGAGCCATCCCGAAAATCCCCGCGCCGGTGTTGCTCGACGCCAGAAGCGCCTCGAATTCGAAATCCATCCGCAGGTCCCAATCGCCGCTCAATACCGAACGGTAGCGGTAGGCCATCTCGAACGGCGCCGAGGGCGGATTGACGATCGTCATCAATCTCTGGCCCGAAATGGCATATGCATTCGTCTGCCCGAAGGAGGTCACGACCTCCCACTGCGAGGTATTGAGCGCGGTGGCGTGGAAATCCTCGAGGCAGACCGGCGGCGGCGAAATGGGCAGTGGCCAAATCACCGTCCCGTCGGCGTCCAGAAATTCGATCTGGTCGAGCATGTATCGGCCCCATGCGGACCACCCGATCCTCACCTTCAGTTCGGCGGCTTGCCCCGCCAGCGAACGGATGTCCGCAGTGTAGCGAAAAACGCCCGGAGGATTTTCCACCGGCGCACTGGCCGCCAGCGCGATGCCGCCCAGCGTTGCCCCCACGCCAGACAGCGTGGTCAGGAAGCGGATGTACGAGGCGTTTGGCGGAACATCCGCCGTCTGGGAAACCCAAAGTTCATCCACCTCATACAGAATCAAATTGCCCGTTCCCAGAAAAAGCGAAGCCTCGCCTGCCAGCGGGGTGAGGTATTCGTTGTTCGTGGTCACCACCCCGAGCGCAGCCCCTTCCAGCGGGAGGAAGTCCAATCCCAGAAACCAGTTGTTGCTCCACCCCGGCAACGTCACGGAAAATCCATCGGCATCCGGCGTGTAGTCTTCGAAATCGAGGTTGATGAAATCCACCGCCTGCGCGCTGCATGCGCACGCCAGCGCCAGCCCCGCAATGATCCATGGTGTTTTCACGGCAACTCCTGTGGGCCGGGAATATTCCCGTTTCCGATAAAGACTCTACGGCTTTTTCCGATTCCCGGCAAGGCGAATCTCCGAGACGGAATGGCCCCGACGACGGCGGGAGGTTCAGGGAACGACTTGAACGAGCGCGGGCCACGTGGGAGCGCGGCGGCGGACGTCGGGGGCCTCGGTGCGGCAGACCTTGACGCGGCGGCCGTTCTCCGGCCGGTAGAGACCGACGGCGAGATCGAGCGGACCGAAGGGGGTCTCGGGAGGAAGCGCGAGTCGCCGCGTTTCCGCGACGCACTCCCCGGGGACGGGGCGGAGCGAGGCATCGCCCCACAGGAGGGCCGAACCCCGATAGTCGTCCTGCGCGATGATCTTGCCCGAACCATCGCGCAGATGGATGAAGACGATCTCCTGCCCCGGCGCGAAGTTTTCGTCGGCGGACCAGTAGAGGCGCATGTCGATCGGGCCGCCGAGCCGGACCGCCGCCGGCGCGACGTCGACGCCTTCGAGCCGGAGGCCGTTGGCGAATTCCGTCGCGCAGGGCTTGGCCGGAAATGGCGCGGATTCGCGCCGCGCCTGCACGGCGGCCACGCCGCCGAGCCGCGCGACTTCGTTTTCCGCCAGCGCGGAAAGCGCCGAGGGCCGCCAGCGGACGATTTCGGCCAGCAGGGCTTTCTGCGCCTCTTCGGATTCCCCGCCCGCGCGCAGGCGGCGCACCGCCGCGGCCACGCGCGCGGAGGCATTGCCCAGCAGCAGCGCTTCGCCGGTCCACTTCATGGCGGGCGGCAAGGTCCCGCTGCCGGCCTCCACGGCGAAGACGCTCCATTGATCCACCGCCGCGAATCGGAATTCCGCGCCGTTCGCCGCGAGCGCATCCCGGGCGGCGGCTTCGTAGCGCGGTTCCACGATGAAGACGCACGCGCGATCCGCCGCGACGGTTCCGTCGCGCGGAACGTCGCCGGCGGAGAAGACCCGCGCGACGAGGCCCGCGAGCCGTTCTTCGGGCACTTTCCGCTCGGACAGCAGCTGGTTGGAAATCCAGCGCGGCGCGTAAACGACGGCCTCCGGCGCCTGCTGGCGCAGCCACGTGGCCAGCGCCTCGACCGCCACGGTGGTATGGCGCCGGATCCGGCTTCCGTCGGAAGCCAGCGCGGCGATTTCCGCGAGGCGCCAGCCCGGGCGGTCGCCGTTCGCGGACGAATCGAGCAGAGCCACTCGCAGCGCGCGCGCGCCGCTCGCCTCCACGCGGAATTCCGGACGCGCGAGGCCGGACGGAAAATAGAGGCGCGGGCCGGACCATTCCAGCGGAATGATCGGTTCGTCCGCGAGCAGGGTTTTCCACTCGCCGCCGATCTCGGCTTCGACGCGGATGCGCCGCGGAAAATCGAAGGCGTCCTCGCCCATCGAGTGCGCGAACGTCAACTGGATGGCGTAGACGTCCTGCGGCTGGACGAACGTCCATTCCAGCGTCGCGTCGCCGCGGGATCCGGGCGACCAGACGGTGTCGAGGTTGCGGTCGAAGAGGGTCGGTTTCCAATCCGCGCCCGCGGCGGCGCGGAGCGAGGCGATTTCGCCGGCCGGGATTTCCCGCAGCGCGACGAGAGGGCGGCGCACGTTCCACACGATGCTCCGGCCGGCGGCCGGAATGGTGTCGAACGCCGCGCCCTGCTGGACCAGGAAGGGCCCGATGCCGTTGAAGTCCGAGGAGTACGCGGGGGCTTCCGACAGTTCCGCGCGGCGCAGGATGGGTTCGTAGAATTTTTGCCGGCCGTTGGACACGGCGAAGCGCTCGTCCAGCGCGAAGTTCAGCGGGAACATCTGGATGGGCGCCAGCAGCGCATTCGCGCCGGCCTGTTCGAGCGCCGCGCCGATTTCGCGGTAGCCTTCCAGCGTCGCGATGGCCTTGCGGTTCGACGCCGCCAGCGCCGAAATCGTTGCGGTGCCCTGCCAAAGCACCAGCGCGGCGAGTAGGATCCACGCCGCCGCGCGGACGGCCCGGCGGGCGGGCGCGGCACAGGCCACGGCCGCCAGCACCGCCAGCCCAGGCACCAGCGGAATCCAATAGCGCGCCGTGTGCGTGCGGGTAAAGCCGGAGGTGGCGAACACCAAGACGTAGATCGCGCAGAACAAGACGGCGCCGGCACGCGCGCCGTTTTCGCGCGGCGAGGCCGTGCGCCGGCGCGCCAGCCACTGTCCCGCGCCGAGCGCGGCCAGCACCAGCACGGCGGCCGCCAGCGCATGCGGACGATACGATCCCGGCACCACGTATTTCGCTTCCTGCAAAATCAGAAAGCGGTCCCACGAGTTGAACAGCGCTTCGCGCAGGGGCGCGTGGCCGCCGATCTGCGACATCGCGAGCGAGGCCCAGCCGTGCCGCGCGTTCCAGGCCAGCCACGGCGAAAACCCGGCGAGGAATCCGGCCAGGCCGGCCGCGACGCCGGCCGCGTGCCGCCAGAATTTCCAGCGCATGCCGTGCAGCAGCAGCAGGGCCGCCGCCGCCAGGGCCGACACCACGATCATGTTCGACCACATGCCGATGCCAGCCAGCAGGCCGAGCGCAAAGTAGCGGCCCCACCCGACGTGTTCCCCGACGCGCAGGCGGGCGGCCAGGCGCGCCGCCGCAAACAGCGCCAGCGCATCCACGAACAGCGCCACCATGTAGCCGCCGCGCGCGGCGTACTGGAACTGGAAATAGGCCAGCGGGCCGAACAGGCCGGCCACCACGGCCGCCAAACCGCCCCACGGTCCCGCCGCATCGCGCGCCCAACGCCACAGGAAAAACAGCGCCAGCGCCGCGAACAGCACCGGCCCGAGGTTGACCGCGAAACCCGTCGATCCGAGCAACCGCACCGCCAACGCGCTCGCGGCCGGTTCGAGACTGCCCATGTAGGCCTGGCCGTAGAAGAAGACCGGAAATTCCTTGAGCGCGGCCATGTGGCGAGCCATCAGCGCGACCACGGAGGGATCCGGCTCCGAGATCGCCCGCGTCGCCCAAGCCCCGGCGACGCGCGCGGCGACGCCCAGCGCCAGCGCCGCCCACGCCAACCCGTCGGCGAGTTTGCCGCGTCTCATCTGAATGGTTCCTGCATCCATATTCGTCATCTCAATGGTGGAAGTACCCGTCGAAATTGGGCTGGATGGGCGCGGCGTGGGGACGATAGCCGATCACGACGCGCCCCTTTCCGCCTGGCTTCACCGCGATGAATCGCAGGTTGTCGTCGACCGAAAACGGCTCGATCGCGGCGCCGGGCGTGCGGCAGAACAACCCGTCGCGCCAGTTGTAGCGCAGCACCAGGCGTTCCGCCGCCGGATCGGCCGGAAAGACGTCGATTCGGTTTTCCAGCGCCGCGACGCGGCCGGCGCCTTCGTAGAAGCGCGTGCCCGGTCCCGGATCCTTCAGGCGGTAGATCCGCACGTCGCGGCCCAGCACCGGCAGCGCGAATGCCGTCTCGAATTGGTCCGGCTGGTTTTCCATGAATCCAAACAGCTCCGGATCCGTCGCGATCCAATGCGAGATGCCGTAGGCGCGCGAGAAGAACAGGAAGGATTCGAAGCTCCGGCGGTAGAAACCCGGCGGATAGTTGTATTCGATGGTGCCGCGCGGGAATCCGTAGTAGTCGTCCGCCATCATTTCGCGGCCCGTCAGGATGGGCAGGTAGGCGATGTTGCCGCCGCCATAGATATGGACGGCGCGGCCGGCAAAGCCCAGGCGCGCGTCTTCCGGCACGTTCGCGCGGATCCACTCCGCGAGGTCGTTCATTTCGGCCGGCATCGTCCGCAGGGGGCCGGGCTTGGCGTTCGCGTAATGCAGCCGCACGGAGCGGAAGCCCATGAGCAGCGTCGCCAGCACGACGCCCTGCGCCGCGGCCCAGGCCCAGCGGCGGCCGCGGCCGGCGGCCGCGCCGGGCCCGCCGCCGAAGAGGCGTCCGCACAAAGCCGCGGCGGGAAACGCCGCCACCGTGGCCAGGGGAATGGCCATGCGGTCCAGCTGCGACAGCGGCTTGAGCTCGCGGCTCCAGCCAGCGATGGCGGCCAGCACCCCGAACAGCGGCAGCATCCATCGGCGCATGTCGCGCGGCGCGGCCACCAGCGCGCCCAGCAGGCCCAGCACCGCGATGACGGGATGGAACTCCTGCACGGTAGTCAGCAGGCGGCTTGCGCCGCGCGACGCCATCGCGTCCCACCCCGGCAGGTCCATCTTCATGCCCACGTATTCCACCACGTTGCGGCACGGAAACATCGTGGTCCAGAGCCAAGGCGCCAGCAACAGCAGCGCCAGCGCGCCCGCCGCGAACAGCCAGCGGTTCGACCGCCAGGACCACGCGCGGAAATTCCACAGCCACCCCAGCGCCAGCCCGGCGCCGATGAACACGCCCGGCATCCACAGGCACATCAACCACGCCGCGAGTCCCAGCGCCAGCGCGGTGCCAAAGCCGCCGCGCCGCAAGACCGCCAGCCGATAGCCCAGCGCCACCACCGGCAGCGCCATCATCGCCGACGTCATCGCGCCGACCGTTCCGAAATGCCACGCCCAGAGGAATACGCCGCGGCTCGCGCCACACGCCAGGATGCCGGCGCACAGCGCGCCCTCGCGGCTCACGCCCGCGGCGCGCGCGGCAATCGCACCGAGCCACGGGAATCCGAACACGAACCAGAACACCAGCGCCGCGCCGTAGAACGCGTGGGGATCCCAGAGCTTGAGCAGCGGCAACAGCAGGACCCCGAACCCGTGCGCGCCGCTCGTCACGCCGACGAAATGTTCCGTGCCCGCGTTCCACCAAGGGCTATAGCCGCCCAGCGCGAAGGGAAACAGGTCGCCGAATTCCTTCAGGCGGAACATGAACGACGGGTGGTCGAAGCCCCACGGCACCTGTCCGCCCACGATGCTCCAGGCCGAGCGGGCCGACCAGATCTGCCCGCCCAGCAAAACTGCGGCCAACACCCAGGGCATCCCGCGACGCAAGCGCGCGCCGGCGAAGAAGAATCCGGCCGCCAGCCCGGCCGCAATCGCAAGGTATCGCAGGCTGGTGGGCGTCCACCATGGGCCGAAGAAATACCAGTAATGTCCGTGCTGGTGGTTCCAGGCCAGCGTCTCCCCCATCCACAGCACGTAGGCCACCAACACCGCCGCCAGCGCCGGCAAGAGCCACCACCGCCGCTCCGGCGGCGCGCCGTCGTCCGCTATCGGTTGTCCGGTCCTCGACATGTCCTGCATCATAGCATGCCGCCGCGGCCCTACAATTCAAACGTGTCCACGGGGCATTCCGGCAGCGAGCGCAGGAAGACCCGGCCATACCACTTGGTCAGCAGCCGCGAATCGAGCACGACGACGATGCCTTCGTCCGTCTGCGACCGGATCAAGCGGCCGAATCCCTGCCGGAACTTCAGCACGGCCTCGGGCAGCGAGTATTCCTTGAAGGGATCGCCCCCTTTTTCCTTGATGCGCTTCAGGCGGGCGGCCACGACGGGATGATCCGGCACGGCGAAGGGCAGGCGCGTGAGGATGACGTTGCTCAGCGCGTCGCCGCGCACGTCCACGCCCATCCAGAAGCTGTCCAGCCCGAACAGCACGAAGCCCTCGTTTTTCCGGAAGGTCTCCAGCAAGGTGCGCCGCCCGAGGCCTTCGCCCTGCGCCAGCAGGGTCAGGCCGGCCGCCTCCAGCTGGCCGCGCAGGGCCTGCGCCGTGCGCTTCAGCAGTTCGTCGCTGGTAAACAGCGCGAAGGCCCGGCCGTGGGTCTTCAGCGACCAGCGCAGCACGCCCTTGGCCACCGCTTCCGCGTAGGCCTCCTTGTCCTTCGGATCCGGGGCGTTGGTGGCCACGTGCAGGCGCATCTGCCGCGCGTGGTCGAACGGCGAGCCGAGGCAAAGCAGTTCGCACTCGTCGCCGGCGCCCAGCCGGTTGCGGCAGTATTCCAGCTGCCCGCCCACGGCCAGCGTCGCGCTCGTGAGAACGACGCTCTGGATCTGCCCGAACAGCGCCTCGCGCAGAATCGGCGCCACCTCGATCGGGGCGGAATGGAGCACGGGCTGGCGGCGCTTGCCCTCGCGTTCGATCCAATAGACGTGGTCCGGCAGGGACTGGGCCAGAAACGCCTCCAGCATGCCGCCCATCGCCACCCCGACGCCGCGCAGATGGCGCAGCTCCGAGCGCGATTCCTCGTCCTGGTCCTCCAGTTCCTCGATGAGCGCGCCGAGGCGGCCCGACAGTTCGCGAAGCAGTTCGGGCACCGCCGACTCCACGGCGAGCGGTCCCGGCACCGTTTTCTGGCTGTCGCGCGCGGCGAGGCCCGCCGCGCGCGGCACCTCGTGGAACAACTCCGCCACGGCGTCCCACAGGCGCGTCACCGTCTGCGCCGCCGGCCCCGCGCGCAGATAGCCCAGCAGGCCCTTGCCCGTGTCCGGCGTCAAGAGCCGCCGCAGCCAGTGTTCGAAACCGAGCGGCGAGAGGCGAATGCCCAGATGCTCGCTGGCCGTGTCCTCAACGGTATGCGCCTCGTCCAGGACGACGGCGGCCACGTCGGGCAGAAACGAAGCCCCTTCGCGCCGGAGCGCCAGATCGGAAAACAGGAGGTGGTGGTTGGCCACCAGCAGGTCGGCGTCCTGCATCTGGGCCCGCGCGCGTAGCAGGAAGCACCGCTTGCGCTCCGGACATTTCGTTCCCATGCAGTTGCCGTGCTCCGCGCAGACCGCGCCCCACGCATCGGCCGAGGGCTGCCGGCGCATCTCCTGCACGCTGCCGTCCTCGGTGTGGTCCGCCCAGGCGCGGATGCGCTCCAGATCCTCGCCGACGCCTTCGCCGAACAGCTCGCGCTGGTGGCTGCGCGCGCGCGCCAGGCGGCGCAGGCACAGGTAGTTCGAGCGCCCCTTCACCAGCGCCGCGCGGAAGACAATCCCCAGGCGGTCCTTCAGCAGCGGCAGATCTTTCCCCACCAGCTGTTCCTGGAGGGAAATCGTGTGCGTGGAGACCATCGCCCGCGTATTCGACCGCTTGGCGTGCAACAGCAGCGGCACCAGATAGGCCAAGCTTTTGCCGACCCCCGTCCCCGCCTCCACGACCAGATGCCGGCTCGATTCCAGCGCATCGGAAACCGCCCGCGCCATTTCGACCTGCTGCGGACGAGCCTCGTATTCGAAATCACCGGCCGCGAGGCCCGCCAGCGCGCCCCCCGGCTGGAAGGCCGCACAAGCCGCCTCCCGCAGCGGACGCGGGTCCGCCGGATGTCCGTCTTGGATCGGCGCAATCACCAGCACCCCCCTCGGCCAACGCCGACAAGCCACGCCAAGTGGCGGGCCGCGGCTTGCGACGCATCGGTTCTACTGGGCTTGGGCCTCGGGCACTGCCGCCGGCGCGGGAGCGGTCACGGGCGCCGCGGCCGGCACGACGTCTACGCCAACCGGTTCCGCCGCCTGCGCGGCCTTGGCCGCTTCCGAAGCCGCCGCCAAGGCGCCATCCAGCTTGATCGTCGCCTTGTCTTTCAGCTCCGAGACGTATTCCGCCGTGACCTTCTGCTGCGCCTGCGCTTTCAAGACGGCGGACAGGCGTTCCTTGACGTCGTCGAAGGGGAACAGCTTTTCTTCCTGCTCGCCGGTCACCTTGACCACGTGGAAGCCCACGGGCGATTCCACCACGTCGCCGATCGCGCCGATTTCCTGGCCATAGACCGCATCCTCGAACGCTTTGGCTTCGCGTCCGCGCGGAATCACGCCCAGTTCGCCGCCGCGCGAGCGGCTCAGGCATTCCGACACCTCGCCGGCCAGCTTCGCGAAATCCGCGCCGTCCAGCAGCGTTTTGCGAATGCCCTCCGCTTTGGCCCGCGCGTCCGTCTTGACCGCCTCGGAAGCATCGGCGGGCACCCGGACGAGGATATGCGAGACCAGCCGCCCCGCCGGTTGCGTGAATTCCTTCGGATTCGCGTCGTAGAATTCCTTCACGGCCTCGTCCGTCACGGCCGCGATGGCGGCTTCCAGCTTGTCCTTGATCATCTTGTTCTTGAACAAGTCCAGCTTGAGGTTCATTTCCAGTTCATCCATGGGCACGTTCGCGTCCGCCAGCAGCATCGTCAGCGAACCGCCCGGCCCCAGCGCTTTTTCGAGATCCTGCTTGCCCTTCTCGATTTCTTCGCGGGTGATGAGCACGCCCGAACGCTCCATTTCGGCCCGCACCAGCTGGCGAACCACGAGATTCTCGATCGCCTGCTGCAGCGCCCGGCTCTGGAACGCGGGAATTTGCTCCGCCGGCGTCTCCTTGGGCACCTTCGAGAAAAGGCGGCTCGCTTCCCGCTGGATTTGGGCACCGGTAATGCCCGTCTGGTCCACCCACACCGCCACTTCCGCCCCCAACTGCCGGGGCGTCACCGTCTGCGGTTCCTTCTTGCTGCAACCCGTCGCCGCCAGTGCCACCGCTAGAATCCCGATCCACCGAATGTCCTGAGCCATGTTCGTCTTCCTTTCGCAATGCCTGGATAAACCAATAAAAACCACCGCATTTTCGCCCAATACCTCCGAAAAGCAAGCCTCAAACCCGCCCCCACCCCGGGAAACCCCGAAACGGAAATTCCCCTTCGCTCCAACTCCGTTATCCTGTCGGCCAAAGATCCGGAGCCCTTAACGCCATTCGCAGCCCGGTTCACTCGCGTCCACTTCGAAATTGAGCCGTAGGTTCAACCACCCGCATCGCCTGAATTCGCCAAACCCAACAAGCCTTTCCAGCCACAGCCAGCCACAAACACAGCCCTGGCTCAACGAACTGCGCAACGGAGCATCCGGCTCGTGCTTCGGACCGCGGTCCGCTTTGGCCATCTTTCGGTCCGCCACGGTGCTTCGTTATGCCGTCGACATCCCCCGATTGGACGAGCGGGACATCGCGCCCGTATTTGGACGTCAATTCCCGCGGTCCTCGCTGGACTCTCACGACCGCCCACGAGCGATCGCCCGCACCCTGAAAAAGGGGTTTCTTCCCCCGGTCAAACCTGTATTCTGCCTCGATATGGAAACGCCCCCCCTGACCCATGGACGTCCCTTTCTTCATTCCCGCCCATATAACACGGTTGAGACCCTAGAGATTCTACCGCCCCCCTCGCGCCGGTTGCCAGAATGCCTTTCCCGGACGACTGGCCTTCCTATGCAGGAGGGGATCCTCCGGCACGGGCAATGAACGCCCCACGCCCCATGACCTCCGGCC
>CAZECJ010000073.1:0-12741 GCA_964510645.1 uncultured Verrucomicrobiota bacterium
AACGCAAGGAGCCCGGGGCATGAACCTCCGAAAACGAAGCGGAAGTAAGCCGTGGCGGAGATCGGCGTCGGCCATGCCTATGGCCAGTTGCGCTGCGTCTTCTTTATCCCATGCGGACCTAGCTGTCCTATGATTTCTTCCTCGGCCGAGCCCATCTTGGTGTCGGTGGTGGTGCCGGTCTACAACGGCGCGCATTGCCTGCCGCGCTGCCTGGAGAGTCTCCAACGGCAGACCCATCCGCGCGTGGAGATCCTCGTCGTGGACGACGGCTCGACGGACGGCACGCCCGATCTGGTGAGGCTGCCGGTCCGGCTGTTGTCGTCGGGCGGACGCAAGGGCGCGGGGGCGGCGCGCAACGCCGGGGCCAAGGCGGCGACGGGCGACGTCCTGTTTTTCACCGATTCCGACGTGGTGGCGCCGCCGGACTGGATCGCAAAGGCGCTGAAGGCCCGCGAAGACAAAGGCGTGCCCTGCGGCGGCGGGGGCTATGCGGGGCCGGTGCGGGAGATCTTCATCCAACAGTTCGCGCACGAAGAATTGGTCTGGCGCCGCCGGCATCACCGTGGCTACGTCGAAACGCTGGTGTCGAACAATCTCTGGTGCGAGCGCGAACTGTTCCTCGCCAAGGGCGGGTTTCCGGAGGCCTACCAAGCGGCCAGCAGCGAGGACATGGAATTTTCCTGGGCGGTCTCGCGCGACCATAAACTGTGGTGGGACGCGGACAACGGGGTGTTCCACGATTTCGCTTCGACGGCGAAGGGCTATTTGAAGCAACAGATCCGCTTCGCGAAGGACGCGGTGCCGATGTTGCTCGGCAACCGGGCGCTGGTCGGCGGCCGGCAAACTCACCACGGCAAGCAACTCTACGTCGAAATTGCCTTCACGGGGCTCGGGATCGTCTGTTTTCCGCTGTTTTTGGGCGTTTTGGCCGTCAATTTCGGTTTTCTGGCCGAAATATCGCGTAAAAGAGGCCCGAAATTCGCTGCGAAAGCCCTGGGAATGACATTTTTGCGCAATTTTTCGATTATTTGGGGAATTGCGGTAGGTTTTGTTGAGTTTTTCGCGAAAACAGGCGGAAAACCGTGATTTTGGAGTGAAAATATGCGCGTTGCCCTGATCAGTCCGCCGTTTTTGCCGAATTTCTGCCGCAGCCAGCGTTGGCCGGTGGTGAACCGCACGCGCGCGCAGCGCTATCCGGATTGGCTGGCCTATGCGGCCGGCGTGGCGATCCAGGCGGGCTTCGAAGTCGAGCTGCGGGATTTCATCGCCGAGGAAGCCTCGCTGGCGGACGTGGCGAAATGGTGCGGCGAGTGGAAGCCGGGACTGCTGGTGCTGGACGCCACGACGCCGTCGATCTACAACGACGTCGAATGCGCGCGCCTGTGCAAGGCGGCCAGTCCGGAAACGCACGTGGCGCTGGTGGGGCCGCACGTGAGCACGTATCCGCGCGAGACGCTGCTGGAAGCGAAGGGCGCGGTGGATTCCATCGCGCGCGGGGAATACGACTTCACGATCCGCGATTTGGCGGCGGCGCTGGCGGGCAGGACGGGGCTGGAAACGGTGGAGGGGATCACGTTCCGGACCGCCGCGGGCGAAATCGTCGAAACCCGCGCGCGCGCGCCGATCGAGAATCTCGACGAGATTCCGCCGCCGCCGTGGCATTACTTCGACGTGAAGAAATACCGCAACAACACCTATCTCTATCCGTTCCTGGACCAGATCAGCGGGCGCGGATGCCCGAACCGCTGCACGTTTTGCCAGTGGCCGCAGGTGATGCATGGCCGGCGCTACCGCTATTGCTCGCCCGAGCGCGTGGTGCGGGAAATGGTCGAGGATTTCGAGCGGTATCCGATCCAGGAGATTTTTTTCGAGGACGACACCCTGACGACGTTCCGTCCGCGTCTCCGGCAGATCTGCGAGCTGATCTTGCAGCAGAAGCGGCGAATGATCTGGTCGTGCAACTCGCGCGTAGATTGGGCGGACCTGGATTTGATGAAGCTGATGAAAGAAGCCGGCTGCCGCATGCTGCTGCTGGGCCCGGAGAGCGGCGACCAGCGGATTCTCGACAACGTGCGCAAGGGCATCCGCGTGGAGCAGACCCGCGAATTCGTGGCGACGGCGCGGAAAGCGAAGCTGACCACGCATTCGTGCTGGGTGGTGGGCCTGCCGGGCGAGACGCGGGAGAGCATGGACCGCACGCGGCAATTCGTGAAGGACGTGGACACCGACACGATCCAGGCCTCGGCCGTGATGCCGCAGGTGGGCACGGAACTCTACGCCCTGGCGGTGGAAAAGGGCTATCTGCGGATGAAAAACTGGGCCGACTACGCCATGCAGGGCGAACAGACGGCGGTGATGGAATATCCCGACCTGTCCCAGGCCGAGATGAACGCCGGCGTGAACCGGCTGCTCAAGGAATTCTACTTCCAGCCGCACGTGATCGCGCGCCTGCTGCGGCAATCGTGGCGGAGGCCCGCGCTGCTGTCGAGCTACTGGACCGGCTTCGTGATGCTGCTGCGCTATCTCGGCAAAGGCGCGAATTTGGTCGAGCGGAAATAAAAACGCGCAAGGATTTGCCGATATGTCGCTTTCCCCTTGACGTCTTCGGGGGGGCCGGCGCACAATTGCCTGCAAGTCGATAGACGTATCTGTTTATCCAAACAGTCGCAGGAGGCGTGGCCATGAAAAAAAGCATATCGGGGTTCTGCGGCGCATGGGGTTTCTTCCTCGCTTCCGCGGCTTTTGCGGGGGGGCTTTCCGATGGCCTGTTGCTGCACTATCCTTTTGATCAGGACGAAGGGCCGGTGCTGACCGATGCCAGCGGCAGCGGACGGTTTGGCTGGGCGCATGAGACGACGTGGGTGGCGGATGGGGCCACCGGCGGAGGCTGTCGGTTCGATTCCAATCGGCAGTACGTCGTGGCGGACGACGTCGGACTGCCCCGCGGCGATGCGCCTCGGACAATGGCGCTTTGGATCAAACTGGACAAGCTGGCGCCGGATCCGGTCACGGCATTGTTGACCTATGGCCGGGGATCTTGGAACCACATGTCGGGAATCGGGATGGATTGGCGGGGGGGGCGGGCCAACCTCTATTTCTCGCAGCACGGCGGGGTCGCGTTGAGCCAATGGCGCATGGAAAAGCCGGGGGTCTGGCACCATCTGGCCTACGTCTACGAAGGCAAAGGGCAGCATCGGTTCTATGTGGATGGCCAGCCGGGCGACGGCATGAGCGAATTGCAGGGGCCCATCGACACGCAGCTCTCGGGCGCCGTGATCGTCGGCGCCGATCCGACGGGGACGGGTCCGGCGGGCGGGGTGCTGGACGACGTGCGGATCTACGGGCGCGCGCTGTCCGAGAAGGAAATCGCGGAGCTGGCCAAGCCAGTGGAAGAGGGAGCGGGCGGCTTGTTGGTGCACTACACCTTCGACCAGGATGAGGGGGACATCGTCACCGACGCGAGCGGGAACGGGCGGACGGCGAAAGTGGATGGGGCGACGTGGGTGAAGGACGGGGCGCGGGGCGGAGCCTATCGGTTCGACCACAACGGCCAATCGATCCGGGCGACGGACGCGGGACTGCCGAGCGGGGACGCGCCGCGCAGCATCGCGCTGTGGATGAAGATCGACCGGGAATACGAAGAGGGCTGCACGGGGATGCTGGGCTACGGCACGGATAACTTCAACCGCCAGTTCAGCGGGCTGGGTTTCGATTGGCGTCTGGATCGCGACCGGGTCTATTTCTCTCCGGGCGGCGCGTGTTTCCTGACCGAGCGCAAACTGCCCGCGCCGGGGATGTGGATCCACGTGGCGTATACCTACGGAGGCAACGGGGACCACCATCTGTATTTCGACGGGGTGCCGAGCGACGGGATGAGCGAGCTGTGGGGGCCGGTGAGCACCTTGCTGTCGGGCCAGTTGCTGATGGGGGGCCATCCGGACAATCCCGGCCCCGACGGCGGCTATGTGGACGACGTGCGGATCTACGGGCGGGTGCTGTCGGCGGCGGAAATCGCGGAGCTGGCGGTGCCGGATTCCTCGCAGGAGCCACAGGATCTCCTGGTGCACTACACGTTCGACCAGGACGAGGGGGGCATCGTCACCGACGCGAGCGGGAACGGGCGGACGGCGAAAGTGGATGGGGCGACGTGGGTGAAGGACGGGGCGCGGGGCGGAGCCTATCGGTTTGAAAACTACAGCCAGAGCATTGCCGCGACGGACGCGGGATTGCCGGACGGGGATTCTCCGCGCACCATGGCGCTGTGGATGAAAATCGACAACGTCCAAACAGATCGTTGTTCTTCCATGTGCATCTATGGCACGAAAGCGCATGACCAGTTTTTCAGCCTTGGGTTTGATTGGCGGGGAGGCCGCAACCATTTTTCCTTTACGCAATGGGGCGCGACCTTCCTGACCGCGGACCGATTGTCCGCACCGGGGACGTGGATGCACGTGGCCTATACCTATGCCGGAAACGGCGAGCACCATCTCTTTTTCAACGGGCACCCGAGCGACGGGATGAACGAGCTGTGGGGGCCGGTGAACACCACGTTGTCCGGGTTGCTGAAATTGGGAACGGAAAATCTGGACTTAGGGCCAACCTACGTGGACGACGTGCGGATCTACGGGCGGGTGCTGTCGGCGGCGGAAATCGCGGAGCTGGCGGTTGGGTCTGCCGGAGAATCCGATCCGCGCGAAGGATCCGGGAACAGCGAAACGAATCTGAACGAAGATATCGAGTTCCAAATGATCGGCAGCGGCGATGGCGCGGCGGGTGCCCTGACGATTCAATGGGCCTGCAAGCCGGGGGTGGCCTATGATCTGTATTGGACCGACGACTTGACCCAAGGGTTCATGCTGATCGCGGCGGGGCTGGTTTCCGATGGCACCGAGATCTCCTACACGAATGCCGTGGCGGGGGAGCGGATCGGGTTCTATCGGGTGGCTCTCCACAAGTAGGCGGCGCTACGGATGGCGGTCTACTTGCTCGAGACGGCGGCCAGGATGGCGTTGACTCAACGCGGGGAGAGAAAGCGCTGCCGGACGTGCTTGAGGATATACCGGGGGCGCCAGTAATATTCGACGTAGGCTTTTTGGAGCAGCTGCTTCATGTCCGCGGCGTCGATCGCGGCGTGGCGGTAGGTGGGGGTGAACCCATCGAAATTTTCCCAATCTTCGGACAGCTTGTCCTTTTGCTTGTCGAAACCCAGGGTGCCGGGCAGGGGGGTATACACGTAGAAGAGGGCGGAAAAGGTGTTGAGATCCTTGGCGTAGGCGATGGTGTTGAGGATCTTCGCCCGGGTATCTTCGGGGTAGCCGATGATGTAGAAGGCGTTGATTTTGATGCCCATGCCTTCGGCGGCGCGGATGATGGAACGGATCTGCTGGTCGGGAATGGGCTTGCGCCGGTTTTTGGAGAGGACGTCGAAGTCCGGGGTTTCGACGCCGACGTTGATTCCGCGCAAACCGATGGAGCGGAGTTCGCGGAGCAAGGGTTCCGAGAGGCAATCCAGCCGGGTTTCGCACATGAATTCGAAGCGCAGGCCGCTTTGGCGGACCGCCTCGCAGAACTCCCGCGTGTAGGCTTCGCTGGCGGTGAACGTGGCATCGCGGAAAAAAATGCTCTGCATGCCGAAATTCCGGGAGAGGTACTGCAATTCCGCGACGGCGCTGGCGACGCTCCGGCGGCGATAGCGGTCGCTCATGACGAGATAGGGACAGTAATCGCAGCGGTAGGGGCACGAGCGCGACAACAGCATGGGAAAGGCGGGTCGGCCTTGGATCTTGGGCTGCAGGGTATAGGTGGAATAGGGAAAAATCTCCCAGAGCGGAAAGGGCAGCGCGTCCAGATCCTGCAGATCGGGGCTTTGAATGATTCCGGTTTTCAAGCCGCCCGGGGAGAACAGCTCGCGGAAGGCCGCTTCGGGCTCGCCGACCACGACCGAGATGCCGTCTTCGACGAACAGATCGGGCTTGGCCGAGGCGAACGGCCCGACGAAATAGACGGACTGGCCGTTGCGGACGCATTTCCGCGCCGCTGCCATTTCCTGCCCGTGGGCGACCATGGAGGCGTGGATGACGATCAGGTTCGCGTCGGCGGGCGGGTCGTTGAGCGCGTAGGAAACGGAATGGCCCGCCTGCTTGGCCAACGCGGCGACGTAGCCGAGATAGATGAAAGGGGTGCAGGAGCCGCCGGCGATTTTGAGCAACAGGCGGGCGGGCAAGGAATCGCCGAAGTGGGTGCGGAGGCCGAAGCCTCCTTGGAATTCGCGTTTGATGCGGTCGCCGGGCTGCGGCTGGACGTCGAGGATGGCGATGTTCATGGGGGGGGCGCTCCTGGACTTTACCGGCGTTTGATTTCATCCGGGCGGATCAGGCCCTGCCCGAGAAACCACTGGATTTCATCCTCGAGGGAGGAACGGATCGGACGGGGCGCGAAGCCCAGCTGGGCCTTCGCCTTGGCGTTGTCGAAGGAGATGTCCAGCCAAGCTTTCCGCACGGTGGACATGCGGATGAACGGATCCCGGCCGGTCAAGCGGCTCTGCAGCTCGCAGAGAAGCGCCAAGGGAAAGACGGCGGCAAGCGGGAGCTTCAACCGCGGCGGCGGGCGTCCGGTCACATCCGAAAGCAGGGCGAAATAGTCTGAAATCAAGAGGTTTTGATCGCCGCACAGCGAATAGCGTTGGCCGGGGATGCCTTTTTCCAGCGCCAGCAGATGGCCTTGGGCGACGTCGCGCACGTCCACGTAATTGTGGCGGACGCCGAAATATCCGGGCAACTGGCCGTGCACGAAATCCAAGATCAGCTTTCCCGCGTAGGTCGGCTTGACGTCGCCCGGGCCGAGGCAGGCAGCCGGCTGGACAATGAGAACCGGCACGCCTTCCTGCGCGAACAGGTCCAAGGCGGTCTTTTCGCCGAGGTATTTGGAGCGCTCGTAGTCGGTGGAGGCGTTCCAGAGATTGAACGGGGTGTCTTCGTTGCTCGTCTGGCCGCGGCCGGCGCAGCCGAGCGCGACGATGCTGCCGGTGTGGACGATGCGCTGGACCCCGGCCTTTTTCGCGGCGCGGAGAATCTGCTTCGTGCCCTCGACGTTGCTGGTGAAGATGTTCTCGCGCTGGCTGGAGGAGGGCGTGTTCACGCCGGCGACGTGGAGAAGCGCGTCCGCGTCTTCGAGGAACGGCGCTAAATCCGCATCGTTGCGGACGTCGCCGCGGAAAATCCGCGCGTCGAGGTCGCGCACGGCGGGCTGGGGTTCGCTGCGCAGGAGGAGGCGAAGCTGATATCCCTTTTGGGCGGCCTGGATGGCGACATGGGAGCCGATGAACCCATTGGCGCCGGTGATGCACAGCGTTTTCATGGCTTGAATATGGCTCGGGAATGACTTTTACTCAAGTCTCATTCAACCAGAGGGAACGAAGTGAACAAGCGGATGAAATGGATCGGGACGCTGGCGCTGGTGCTGGTGCTGGCGGGGGTATTCCGGTTCTGCGATCTGTCCCATGCGGCGGTGCGCAGCGACGAAATCAATTTTCTGAACTACGTCGCGCGCGACCAGTCGCTGGTGGACCTCTGGAAGACCCCGCCGTGGTTCAACCAGATTCCGCTGGCCGATTCGGTGCCGATCGTCTGGGCGCGGCTGACGAAGCAGGCGGCCAGCGAATCGGTCATCCGGCAACCGTTCGCGTTGCTGGGATGGCTGACGGTGGGGTTCTGCGCGGCATGGGCGCTGCGTCGCCGGGGTGCGGGAGCGGGGCTGCTGCTGGGCGTTTGGATGGCGGTTCTGCCGTACCACGTCTACCATTCGCGCGAGGCCTACTACTACGTGCTGGTGATGCTGTTTGCTTCCGGCTTGGTGTTGCGGGGAGCGGATTTCGCGGCGCGCCTGAGGGGCGGCAACGCCTTGCAGGCGCGGGAATATGCCGAGTGGACGCTTTGGGCGCTGCTGACCTGCCTGAGCCACATGTCGGCGTGGATGGTGGCCGGCGTGACGGGGGTGGTGTTGATGCTGGCGGGCGTGGTGGGGTTGAAGGGCGCTTTGCGCAAGCGGCATGCCGTGGCCATGGCCTGCGTGGCGGCGGCCATGGGCGCGGGCATGATCCGCTGGGTCTTGCGGGCGCTGTACGAGATGAGCCGCGCGGCGGCCAATCCGGATGCGCATATCGCATCGGCGTTTGCTTGGACCGGTCCGCGGGTGCTGCCGTTCTTCGCGGGCGGGGCCAATGCCGTGGGCATCGGCCTCCTGATGGCGGTCGGGCTGGCGGCGGCATTCGTGTTCTGGAAAAGCCGCGGGCGGCCCGGGCGCGAGGATCGGCTGTACGGGGCGCTGATGGGCATCGCCGCCTGCGGATTGGTGGGAACTTATGCCTATATCATCGCCGTGGGCGGCGGCGAAAAGGCGAAGCTGACCTATTTCGCGGCGAATCTGCCGGCGTTCCTGGCGTGGGCGGCCCTGACGCTCGACAAGGCGTTTGCGCGGGCCGGAGAGAACCGGAGGCTGGCGTTGGACGGGGGCGCGGCCGCGGTTCTCGCGGTCCTGCTGGCGGTGCCGGCCTGGAAGGTGGCGCAGTTGGACGGCAAGCCGACGGCCTATCGGCTGATTCAGGCCGCGCTGGACGCGCATCTGGCGCCGGGCGACGTCGCGATCGTGGACCGCTGGTACGAGCCGTGGAACGAAATGGCGTTGTATGCGCCGACCCACGCGCGCGCGTCCTTCACGGTTCCGGACGAGCCCTACGAAAGCTACGTGGGGAATCGCTGGCGGCAAACGACGCAGGCGCTGTTCGAGCGCAACGACGCGCAGGCCTTCGTCCGGCTTTCGCGCAACCACGAAGAGCGCATGGGGCTCTGGACATGGCCGGAAACCCACTTCCGCCATCGCGCGGTGGTTGTCCACGCGGCGGGGGCGTGGTTGCGCGATCGGGGATATGCCCCGATGGAGGAGTTCTACTCCGAGCCAAACCGGGTGGAGACGGAAATCTTCTACGACACGCACGCGGATGTCGCGGACCGGGCCCGGGCCGCAGGCCAAGACGCCGTGTGGTTCTTCGGCGCGGGCTGGCGGCTGTTCAAGCCCTGGCAGCAGGGCGACTTTTCGGATTACCGGATTCTGGAGGACGAAGCCGCGATGTCCATCCACAACCTGCGCGGCGAACCCTTGCGCCTGAGAGGCACGGTGGTCGCCGCCGCCATGGGCGGCAACCAGCAGATCCGGATCGGAGACCGGCCTCCGCTGGCGTTCGCGGACGGACAGCTGGCCAGCCAACCCTTCGACTTCGAATTGCCGCCGGGGGTCCAGCCGCTCCGCTGGAAAAAACTGAGTCCGGGGGGGGCGTTGCTGGTCCGGGAATTCCGCCTGGAGCGCGCAGAATAGCCCCGTTCGTTTTTCCGCGTTTTTGATTGCGCGGGGGAGAGCGGCTCGGTATGGTCACCGCAACCTTTGAATCGGGAGTTTACCAGATGATGAAAACGATGAAATGGATGTTGGCGGCGGCGTTGGTTGCGTCGGGCCTGGCGGTTCCGGCGTTTGCGGCGGACGACGATTTGTTCGATCGCGCGCCTTGGTTCGGCACCGTGGGGCTGAACTGGTACGAAACCGAAGGCGATTGGGAGATGGACTCGGGCGTCGGCGTGTTCGGCAAAGTGGGCTATAGCTTCAACGCCTGGTTGGATCTCGAAGCCGGCCTGAATTTCATGCCGTCGCTTTCGGCCCGGGACCAAGACGAACTCAACGCCAACGTGGAAGCGCTGGACGACAGCACGACGGCGTTGCGGCTGAGCCTGGAGGGCTTGCTCCATCTGCGCGCGCTGGAAAATCGCCGCATCGATCCGTTCCTGTTCGCGGGACCGTCGGTCACCTTCTTCGGCGACGACGTGGAAAACGGCCAGACGCAGTTCGGCCTCTTCGCCGGCGCGGGCTTGTTCTACCATTTCAACGACTCCTGGGCGCTGCGCTTCGACGTGTCCGCCGGGGTGCAAGGCGACAACAGCGAAACGCCGGCCGTGGCGGAATTGGGCGTGACCTATCGCTTCGGCGCCGTAAAGGACGTGGCGCCCGTGTTCCAGGTGGCGGCCGGCCCCGGCGACATCGACAGCGATGGCGACGGCCTGTTCGACCGGGACGAAGCCGTGATCGGCACGGATCCCTACAATCCGGATACGGACGGCGACGGCCTGTCGGACGGCGACGAGCATTTCGCCCGCTACGGGCAGAACACCGATCCGTTGAATCCCGACAGCGATTTCGACGGGCTGAAGGACGGCGCGGAAGTGCTGACCTACAAGACGAACCCGCTGGACATCGACACGGACAAGGGCGGCGTGGCGGACGGCCACGAGGTCATCGAAGACAGCACCAACCCGCTGGATCCCGCCGACGACCTGCAGAAGTTCACGCTGCTGATCGAGTTCGACTACGACAAGTCGTTCATCCGCCCGCAGTACTACCAGGATCTGGAGCCGGTGGTGAAGGTCTTGCGGCGCTCGCCGGATGCCACGGTGACCGTGGAAGGCCATGCGGACAAGCGCAAGCGCTCGACGCGGGAATACAACCAGAAGCTTAGCGAACGCCGCGCCAACGCGGTCAAGGACTATCTGGTCGAAAAGAGCGGCATCAGCGCGGCGAACGTCAAAGCGGTCGGTTTTGGATTCGATCGTCCGGTCGCGTTGAACGACACTGAAGCCAACATGCAGAAGAACCGCCGCACGGACGTCTACATCCGCAAGGGCGGCGCGAAGTAGTCTTCCATGCAGGAAGGCGCTTCTTCCTTGCCCTCCAGCGCCACGAAAGTGGAGTTGGAGGGCAAAACCATTTATATCGTCGGCACGGCCCACGTGTCCGCGCAGAGCGTGCAGGACGTGCGCGCCGCGGTGGCGGCCGTCCAGCCCGACACCATCGCCATCGAACTCTGCGAGCCCCGCTATCAGGGCATGGTGAAGAAGGACGCCTGGCGGCATACCAATCTGTTCCAGGTGATCCGGCAGAAGAAAGCGACGTTCCTGCTGGCGCAGATGGTGTTGCAGTCGTTTTACCGCCGGCTCGGCAAGCGGTTGGAAACGGAGCCCGGCGCGGAAATGATGGCCGGGGCCGCCTGCGCGGAGGAAACAGGGGCGAAGCTGGAATTGATCGATCGCCGCATCGACGTCACGCTCAAGCGCGTCTGGCGGCATCTGGGGTTTTGGCACCGCCTCAAGTTGTTCGGCGTGCTGGCCGAGGCCATGTTCGCGACCGAGGAGATCGAGGCGGAAGAAATCGAGACGCTCAAGCAGCAAGACCAGCTTGAAGCGCTGATGGGCGAGATGGGGAAGGCGTTCCCGGAAATCAAGAAGCGCTTGATCGACGAGCGCGACGTCTATCTGGCGCAGAAATTGCGCGCGGCGCCCGGCGCGCGCATCGTCGCGGTGGTGGGGGCCGGACACGTGCCGGGGATGCTCCAGGCGATCCGCGAACCGACATCGTTGGCCGAACTGGAAAGCCTGCCGCCGCCCGCGAAGTGGTCGAAGGTCTGGCCCTGGCTGATTCCGGCGGGCGTGTTGGCCTTGATCGCGTGGGGATTTTTCCAGGGCGGCGCGGAGCGCGGCGTGGATTCCATCGCCATCTGGATCGGGGTGACGGGGGCGCTGTCCGCGCTGGGCGCGGCGCTGGCGCTGCCGCATCCGCTGACGATCCTGGCGGCATTTGTCGCGGCGCCCATCACGACGCTGCATCCGGCGCTCGCGGCCGGCTGGGTGGCGGGTCTGGTGGAGGCGTGGATCCGTCCGCCCGCCGTCGCCGATTTCGAATCGCTGCCGGCGGCGATGGAGAGTTTCCGCGCGTTCATCCGGAACCCGGTCGTGCGCATCCTGCTGGTGGTGGTGACGACGAATCTCGGCGCAAGCCTCGGCACGTTCGTGGCGATCCCGTGGATCGTCTCGCGCTGACGTCGGCCGGTTCCTAGCGGGCGAGCGACCGGACGACGGCGAAGAACCGGTCCTCGTAGTCCTTGAATTTGCCGAGGCGGGTCAAGAGCGCGGCGAGCGGGGCCAGGGCGGCGCGGTCGTTCGCGGCCCGCCGGAACGCCTGTTCGATGTCGTGCCGCGAGCCATCCGGATCGGCGCGCAGATCGCGCGCGTTGCCGGGGGCGGATCGCCGCACCACTTCGAAGAGGAGCTTGAGCAGGCAGACTTCCCATGGCTCGTCCACGCCCCGCACCAAGGCGGAGAGGGGGTCTTCCTTGGATTTCAGTTCGGCGCGGACCCGGTCCAGCACGTTTTCGATCGTGTCGTGCACGATGGATTCGGTGGTGGTTTCCTGGCGGATCTTGAAGCCGTACTTGAGCAGGGTCAGCTCCGATTCGTGCTCGCGCAACCAGCGGACGAAATCGTCCGCCGGTCCGGCGCGGAAACCCGTCTCGAGCGGGGATTCCAGGAACGACTGCGGGGTCAGGATTTCCGGGCGGAAGGCCTGGATGCGGCCTTCGCGGATGCGGATCTGGCCGACGGCATCCATCAGCTCGGTGACGAGGCTGTAGTGGATCAGGGTGGAGCCGAACGTCTCCAAGCGGCCGAGCGGCATTTCCAACACCTCGGTGTTGTTGACCGCGTACCAGAAATCGAACTCTTTCGGGGGAGGGGACATCGTGCGGAAAAACTACGGCATTGCGCCGCCGAAGGCAAGGCGGGAAGGGCTGCCGCGCCGGGGGGCCGGCCTATCGCCGGACGCAGCGGAGGCCGACGACGGTGTTGCTGGAGGCGGGGGCGAGGGAGG
>CAZECJ010000074.1:0-12713 GCA_964510645.1 uncultured Verrucomicrobiota bacterium
GCGCCGAGGCGCATGCTGCCGCCGAGATCGACGACTTTTTCCTGCTCTTCCATCAGGCAGACGACGGGGTGGGGCGTAGCGGGCTCGATTTCGGTGGAGTGCGCGCCGGCAAGGCCGGCGACGTGGCGGGCGTATTCGATGACGGCGCACTGGAGGCCGAGGCAGATGCCGAAGAACGGGATGCCGTTTTCGCGGGCGTAGCGGATGGCGGCGATCTTGCCTTCGGTGCCGCGCTTGCCGAAGCCGCCGGGCACGAGGATGCCGTCGACCTGTTTCAGTTCGTCGGGGATTTTCCCGTCTTCGATGTCCTCGGCGGAGATGCGGACGATCTCGACCGCCTGGCGGTGGGCCGCGCCGCCATGGCGGAGGGCTTCGTGCAGGGATTTGTAGGCGTCGGGGAGTTCCGAATACTTGCCGACGACGCCGATCTTGACGGTGCCTTCGGGGCGGACGAGGGCGTCGACCATGGTTTTCCAGGGGCCGAGCTTGGCGCCGGGGCGGGCGAGGCGGAAGTGGACGAGGATGATTTCGTCGAGGCCCTGTTCGGCGAGGACGAGGGGCACTTCGTAGATGGTGTGGCGGACGTCGAGTTCCTCGATGACGGCGTGGACGGGGACGTTGCAGAAGAGCGAGAGCTTGCGGCGGAGGTCCTCGCCGATGGGCGTTTCGGAGCGGCAGACGAGGGCGTCGGGGATGATGCCGATTTCACGCAGCTTGGCGACGCTCTGCTGGCTGGGCTTGGTCTTGAGTTCGCCCGCGGCGCGGATGAAGGGCAGGTAGGTCATGTGGACGTACATGACGTTGTCGCGGCCCTCCTCCAGCCCGATCTGGCGGATGGCTTCGAGGAACGTCAGGCCTTCGATGTCGCCGACGGTGCCGCCGATTTCGACCACGACGACGTCGACGTCCGGCGCGGCGAGGGCGCGGATGCGGGCTTTGATCTCGTCGGTGATATGCGGGATCATCTGGATGGTGTGGCCGAGGTAGTCGCCGCGGCGTTCCTTCTGGAGGACGTCCCAGTAGATGCGGCCGGAAGAGACGGAGGAGGCGCGGGAGGTGGGCTGGCCGGTGAAGCGCTCGTAGTGGCCGAGGTCGAGATCGGTTTCGGCGCCGTCGTCGGTGACGTAGACCTCGCCGTGCTGGTAGGGGCTCATGGTGCCGGGATCGACGTTGAGATAGGGGTCCATCTTCAGCATGCGGATGCGCAGGCCGCGGCTGATGAGAAGGCGTCCGATGGACGCGGCGGTGATGCCCTTGCCGAGGGAGGAAACCACGCCGCCGGTCACGAAAATATATTTGGCCATGAACATCCTGAAGGGTTGGGGAAACCAGCGGCTAAACCGCCTAAATTGCGGCACAGAATATCCGCGGGATGGACCTTGGACAAGCCTATTCGGGCGCCCCGATTCCGGCGGACGCATCTGCAATTCGGTTCAGCTTCGTTGCGGTGGAGAGAGCCGTCGCGCCGCCGTCATCTGCAGACTCCCGGGCCAATCAATCCACCCCATTAATTGGGTATTGTTTTATAAAACAATACCCAGTTGTCTCCCCCGGAAAACGCGGGCTGGCATCGTCTCCCCGGCGCATCGATGATTCGGTTTCCCACCCCTCGTTTCAGGCCGAAATGGACCGCCGCACGCGGAAGCGGGATAAACATGTAGGGTCTTTTCGTCGTCCATTCTTCAGGCGGAATATCGGCACCGAATCGTATTGGCGCTCCCGCGCCGCTAGTTCAGCTCGATGATGGCGGCCAGGACGTCGGGTGTCTTGCGGACGTGGTTGTAGAGGCGGAGCATGCAGTCGCTGTAGGCGTACATCCACTGCTGGCGGTAGAGGCGTTCCTGGATGTCGGAATAGAGCGCGGCGGTGAAGCAGATCTTGCGGGCGACGACGACGGGGTCGCCATGGACGTTGAACTGGCGGCGGATGAAGAGCGTCGAAGCGGCGGAGGGGGTCAGCAGGGACGGCAGAATCTCCTCGATCCAGCGCCAATGGTGGCGGCGGAACCGGATCAGCGACTTGGGCGGCATGGTATAGCGGTGGAGACGCTGCATGATCTTGACGATTTCGCGCCGGCCGTGGATCTCGTGGGTGCGCAGGAACATCAGGAGGAATTGCCGGTATTGGTTTTCCCACTCCAGATGGGGTGCGCCGGCGGAGGGCGGAATGATGTCGACCTGTTCCATGCGGCCGATGAGGTGGTCGATGAAGACGCAGGCCATGCGGCTGATGAGCAGCGCCTTCGTCAGCATGATCTGGTCGTGGGACCAGCCCCAGTAGCGACCTAGGCGGTCGACCCGGGCCGGAACACGGATGATGCGGCGCCAATAAATGAGATTGAAGCCCGGATGGTGGCCGAGGACGAATTCCTCGCGGCGCACATAGCGCTGCCGGGCGATTTGGCGATTGTAGTTGGTGATCGGGTCTGGAAGATCCGAATCCATGAAGACAAGCCGGCGCCTAGGCGCCTAGCGACTCCCGATAGAGGTTCTGGAGCGACAGATAGTGGGCAAAGCTGTTTTTGCTGTATTTGTGGGGATAGGCTTCGAAGTGGCGATGGATGTCGGAGGGCGCCCCCGTCGCTTCGGCGATTTGCCGCAGGCGGGCCAGCTTGGCGGCATTGTCTTGCTTGTCCCACGTGAAGTTTTCGAAGTCGAGGGCGCCTTGGAGGATCGGTGGCGGAATCGGCCGATAGGCGTTCTTGATCAGGTGGGTGACCAGCAACTGCAGGGCGTGGCCGTAATTGTCTTCCAGCTCGTTTTTCATGTCCTACTCTCGCATTTGCGCACAGTATAGGCGGACGGCGCGGCGCAAACAACGGGAAAAACGGGGAAATGCGCTCAAAGGGTGGCCGAGAGGCGCGCGCGAAGGACGGACGCCACGTCGCCGAGATAGGCGTCGTGCAGGGCGCCGGCGCGATCGACGTAGTCCTGGGTCTGGATCGGCATCCGGTCGAGATCGAAGCCGGACCGGCGCAGGCGACCGGGGCCGGCGTTGTAGGCGGCCAGCAGGAGGGAGCGTTCGTCGGCCTGCCATTCCGCTTGGCGCGGCAGGATGGATTCCTGGAGAAAGGCGAGGTAGGCGATGCCGACGCGCCGGTTCAGGGCGGGGTCGAACGCCTGGTCGAAGGGGCGGGGTTCGCCGAACAGGCGGATCGTCATGTCGCGCCAGGTGCTGGCCTTGATCTGCATCAGGCCCCGTTCGCCGTGGCGACCCACCTTGGTCGCATCGCCGTTGGATTCGATCTGGATGATGGCATCCACGAGGCGGTCGGCATTCTGCTCGGCATCGAGGACGGCCGACGCCTGGGCGGGGGCAACCCGGGGGATCGCCGGCGCCGGATTCCGAGGCGAGATGGCGGGAACGCCCATGGGCAACAGGAGGGCCGCAGCCAGAATCAACCCGTTTCGGATGGCAACATGGCGTTTCATAGTTTCGAAGGTAAAACGATACACTAGCCCTTGGAATTGGCAAGAGAAAATATCCCAACATCCATCATTGTCAAATCCAAGGATCAGAATAGGGCCCCTTTGGCCTTGTGTCCGGTGGCCTGCCGGGGGTATAACTGATAACCAATGAAATCCTGCGGTCAGTTGGAACTCGTTGTAGAAAAGGAAGATGCGGATTCCTTTTGCGATTGGATCCGGGAGAACTGGGGGGTGGAGCCGGTCTCTCTCGAGCAACCCCATGGCGACCAAGCCGTGGTGAAAATCTATTTCGATACCTTGGCCCAAGCCCAGGCCCATCGCCGGAAACTGCCCCGGAGTTTTGCCCTTTCGTCGGTCCAGACCATGGTCTGCCGGGAGGAGCAGTGGACCACCTTTTGGAGGCACCATTTCCATGTTCAGGACATCGGTCGCCGCCTGCGGACGGTCCCCGTCTGGGAAAATGCGCCGGATCGGAAGCGGATCAACATCCGGATCGATCCGGGCCTCAGCTTCGGAACGGGGGGCCATTTTACCACCCGGTTTTGCCTGGAGGAGCTCGAAAGGGCCTGCGCGGACATCAAACCCCGCTCCATGCTCGATGCCGGCACCGGCAGCGGCATTTTGGCCATCGCGGCGGCCAAATTGGGCGTCAAAACCATCGACGCGTTCGATTTCGACCCGATTTGCGTCGAAAAATGCGTCGAAAACGCCGCTTTGAACCGATTGGAGAAGGGGCGGATCCGGTTCTACTTCGGCGACGTTTTGAAATCCGGCTGGCTGAAACGCCCGGCCGACGTCGTTTGCGCGAACATTTTGACCCATATCCTGATCCAAGCCGCCCCGTCCCTCTGGCGGGCAACGAAAAAACGCCTCATCCTGACCGGGATCCGCGAATTCGAGGGCGACTCCGTCGCGGACGCCTTCGTGGCCAACGGCGCCCGCGAAGTCTTGCGCGACGGCGACGGCGAATGGTGCGGCATCGTTTTGGACCGTCCAAAAGCCTGAACCCTGCTCCCCCGATGCGGGGAATCGCGGCTCGAGCCTAAAAACCGTCTCCAAGGTCCGATTTTGATGCCGGAAGCCTCCACAAGAGGAAAAATTTGTCTTTTGCATGGCCACAGAGCAAACTGCGGACGCGGTGAGCCGATTTTGGGCTCCATCCGGGAGACTCGCGATGAAAACTCGACGCGGAATCGGAATCGGCCTGCTGTTGGCGGCGCTGGGCGCAGCGACGGCAGCGCAAGCGGACGGATATTTTGGCGGTCGCGTTCTGGACGGTACGCCGGATTATTCCGACGAGGCGTTTGGCCGGCTCGAGCGCGTCATGGCCGGAGGGGAATTGGAAACCAAGGAGGACGCCACGGCGTTTGAGACGGCCATGGCGGGGTTGATGTATCCGAAAGGACCGATCGCCGGCGCTCGGGTGGTGCTCCGCTCCGCGGGCGCTGCGCCGGATGAACGCGAAACGATGACCGACGCCAAAGGGCATTTCCACTTTGCTCCTTATCCCTACGGCGAGTACACCCTGACCATCACCGCGCCGGAGAGCGAGGCGCGGGCGTCGCAAACGCTGGTTTGGCGCTTGCGGAAGAACGATTACGGCCAGGAACGCGACGAATTCGTCTTTCCGGCGGAATTCGTCGCGGCGCGCGGCACGGTGCGCGATTCGGCCGGGAATCCTTTGGCAGGGATCGGCATCGTGGCGGAAGAATATGCCTATGATTTCGAGCTCCAGAAATGGCGGCCAGCCGCGCACGTGGTGAAAACCGCGACGGATGCGGAAGGGCATTTCGAATTGGCGGCCCTGCATCCGGCGCTTCTTTGGTTCGCCTGGGCGTTTCGCGGAGACTATCTGGTGCATGCCGAAGGGGCGGGATTCGCGCCGCAAGTGAAGGAACTCAAGGTGCTGACGAAAACGGTCCATGTCGCCGCGGGACGCATGCTGGAGCTGTTCCGCAAGGTCGCGCCGGAAGACCGGAGCGGCCTGCACGATGTGAAGCTCGCGGAGCCGGCGGACGAACAAGGCCTGCTGACGGGGGTGGATTTTACGATGACCGTGGCGGCAGCGGTGGCCGGCTGCGCTCAGGACGGAACCGGGGCGCCGGTTGGCGGAGCTTCGCTCGTGCTGGTCCCCGGCGACGAGCTGCCGGAAATGCCGTATCCGCTCAGCCTACGGCAAACGGCGCAAAGCGATGGAAACGGGACCTTCCGTTTCGAGGCCTTGCTCCCGGGCCATTATGCCGTGAAAGCTTCGGCGGCGGGATATGCCACCCGGGAAATCCAGTGCGAGGTGGCCGAGGGCCAGACGCTGGAACTGCCGGTGGCGCTGGCCCGTTCCGGGACGGTAATCGTAGACGTCACCCGGAACGGTACACGCACGGTGCCCAAGTATCTGGTGACCGAGGGCGGCGAATGCAGCATCTTCTGGACTGGGCAAACCAACGAGGCGGGGATGTGCGTCTTCGGCGGTCTCCCGCCCGGCGAAAACCGCATTCGCGCGTCGTTCGCGTCCTACGTGAACGGGACGTGCGAACGGTTCGAGGAGATCCGGGTGGCCATCGAATCCGGACAAACGAACCAAGCGGCGCTCGCGGTGGATGGCGAATGCGCATTCGATCTGGATCTGGCGTTTGGCAAGAACAGCGCCGTGCGGGTCTGGTTGAATCCGGCGAATGCGCCGGTCGTGAACGACTTTTGGAAAGACGAACAACTGAAGGCATTCCGGTGGGTGGAGATTCCGGGACGCGTCGCGTTTGAAAACCTGCCCGCCGGAGACTATCGCCTCAGCGTCCAGCATCTTGAGTCGGGCAAGAACATGAAAAGCCGGCCGTGGATTCCGGACCAAACGAAAATCCTCCGGCTGGAAGAGGGCCAACGCCCGACGGTGGCCCTCGATTTCTGAGGCGCGGAAAACGGGATTTTGGCATCATGCCGGACATGGACGGAGGCAAGCGGATGCGCAGGGCAGGAACATTGGCCGCGGGGTTGCTGGTCTTGGCGGCGACGGCCGTTGCGGGGGATTTCACGTGGACGACCAACGGCAACGAATTGGTGCTGGCCAAATATGCCGGGGCGGACGGCACCGTGGCGATTCCGAACGAAGTGGATGGCCGGACCGTCGCGACCATCGGGTCCGAAGCGTTCGCCGACTGCGCTGGCCTGACTTGCGTCTCGATTCCGGACAGCGTGGTTCGGATCGAAGAACAGGCGTTTGCCTATTGCACCGGCTTGGCCCGCGTTTCCATCGGACGCAGCGTTTCCAGCATCGGGGAAGGGGCGTTCCATGGTTGCGGCCAATTGGAGGAGCTTTCGGTGCATGCGCTCAATCCGGCCTTCGGTAGCATGGATGGAGCGCTGTTCGACCAACGGGAGTTGACCTTGGTTCTGTGCCCTGCGCGCAAGACGAGTTCATATGCGATTCCAGCCGGCATCGTCGCCATCGGGAATGAGGCCTTTGCTCACTGCGCGGGGTTGACCGAGGTCTTGCTTCCCGAGAGCCTGGTCCGCATCGGGGATTGGGCGTTCGATTCCAGCGGTCTGACGAGCCTCCAGATTCCCGTCGGTGTGACCCATATCGGGGTGGGGGCTTTCTCCGCGTGCGCGAACCTGGCGCGGATCGACGGCGGCGCGGGACTCGTCCAGATCGGACGCCGGGCGTTCGAACGCTCCGGATTGATCGGATTCGCCATGTCCAACGGCGTAACCCAGCTGGGATCCTGGGCCTTTTACGGGTGTCCGCATCTGGCGTGGGTCAAGCTATCCGAGAATCTTTCCCGCATCGAAGAGCGGACCTTCTTCGATTGCACGGCGTTGACCGCGCTCGCGCTGCCCGCCAGCGTCGCCTATGTCGGCGACTGGGCGTTTGCCGAGTGTCCCGGCCTGAAGGCGATCTATTACCAGGGCAACGCTCCCGAAATCGGCGCGGAGGTGTTTACCGCCAGTCCCGACGTGGTCCAATATTATCTGCCCGGAAAATCCGGATGGGGATCGGCGCTGGGGGGCCAACCGGCGCTGCCCGGAGAGGCACCGGCGGAAACCAATGCGCCGGCTCGGCGGTCGGCCGTTTTCCAAGAGGCTCCCCGGATCAGATCCGGGGCTGCGATGGCGGAAGAAGCAGGGTTCTAGCAATGTTGTTGATTCTGTAGCCGCTGAGCAACCCCGGCACGAGGTCGTGCCGGCTCCAAACAGCCACGGAATCCATGTCTTTGGAGCCCCCGACGACCCCGTCGGGGGATGGGAAACGGCCACGCCATTCTGAAATTTGCTCTATGCCTTGGGCCAGAGCCAGGCGGCACCCCGGACGCCGCTGGAATCTCCGTGTCGGCTGCGGACGATGGGCGTTTCCGCCTCGCCGCCGAACACGTAGGCGGGCAACTGGCGGGGCACTAGGTCATAGAGCTCGTCCACGTTGCTCATGCCGCCGCCGAGGACGATCACGTCGGGATCCAGCAGATTGATCGCATGGGCGAGCGCGCGCGCCAGTCGGTCGGCATAACGCTCCAAGGCGCCGCGCGCGGCAGCATCACCGCGGCGCGCCAAGGCCACGATTTGTTCGCCCCGGAGGCGAGTGCCCGCGGCGCGGGCATAGTCGTCGGCGAATCCGGTGCCGGAAATCCACTTTTCGATGCACGACGATTTTCCGCACCAGCACGCCGGGCCGGGAAATTCATCGGGCGTCATCCACGGCAGCGGGTTGTGGCCCCACTCGCCGGCGACGAGATTGGGGCCGGCCCAGGGACGGCCGTCGACGGCGAGGCCGGCGCCGCAGCCGGTGCCGAGGATGGCGGCGAACACGAAACGGTGGTCCGCGCCCGCGCCGTCCACCGCTTCGGAGAGCGCGAGGCAGTTGGCATCGTTCATGCAGCGCACCTCGCGACCGAGCGCGCAGCCGAGGTCTTGGTTCAGCGGATGTCCGTTCAACGCGGTCGTATTGGCGTTTTTCACGAGCCCGGTCCGGGCCGAAATCGTTCCGGGGATGCCGACGCCCACGGTGCCGCGCTGGCCCAGTTCCGATTCTGCTTCTGCGACAAGGCCGGCCATGGCGGCTACGATGGTGTCGTAGCGGCCGGACGGGGTATCCACCCGTTTCCGGTAGAGCTCGCTCCCGGCCTCGGCGAGGGCGATGATTTCGGTCTTCGTCCCGCCCAGATCAATGCCCAGCCGCATCGCCGCGTCCTTGTCCCAGAAGCGCGCGGGCATCGGCCTCGCGCGCATCGTCGAGGATCCACAGTTCCGGCGCGGCGAACGGCAGCGGGGCCAACAAGCCGGCGGCGGCGGTATTGGATGCGAATTCGTTTTTCACGAGGCAGGCGATGCCGCTGCCTTCAAGCAACATCCGGGCTTGGTCGCATTCGGCGAGCGTTCGGTAGGTTCCGGCTATTTTCATGTGCGGGTCCTTATTCGGGGATGGGATGGGCGGTGACGCGGTAGCAGCGGGCGATCCCATCGAAGGGGGCATTGGTATCGTTGAAGCCGTCGTAGCTGCCGCCGCCTTGGTAGTTGATCTTCCCTGCCATGGCCGTCCAGACGCAGTCGTTGGAAAGAACGGCGACGGAATGCAGGTCGTAGAGCCGATTGGAGGAGGACATGAAGCCCACGAAAATGCCGCGATCAGGCCGAACGGGATTGTAGGCGCAATCGGTCAGGTGGAAATACTGGGTTTCGTCCAGCGGATCGGTATCGGCGAGATATTCCTCGAAGTTGGTTTTTCCGTCGGCATCGCCGTGTGCGGGGCCGTCGGCGGCGTCGCGCGGATTCAGGCCGCGCACCCGTTCCCAGCCGTCGGGAATGCCGTCGCCGTCGGAGTCGTCATAGGCGGCGTTGTATTCGAACGCGCCCATGTCGAAGCCGGCGCCGAGGGGCCGGGCGCGGAAGACGCAGTCGTTGGTTATGTCCGCATCGGCGCCGGCATCGACGACGGTTCCCGTGGAATCGACCGTGAGATGGAAGTCGAAAGCGGCCGGATCGCGGAACGCAGGTTCGGCATCGACGTTGCCGATGCCGGGATAGCCGCCTTGGACGTCGCTGAAGGCGACGACGTAGCCGGCAGAAACCTGTCCGCCGGCGTTGCTACAGACGATGCAGTTGGTGAGGGAAAGGGCGACGGAGTCGGCGGCGGCGGAGACGCCGTTGGGAGCATTGCCGTAGATGGTGCAGTGGCGCAGGTCGCAGACGTTGGTGCCGGAGAAACTTCCATCAAATATTCGAATCCCGCCCCCATTGAAGTTGGCGACGTTGCCGGCCACGACGACATTGTCCAATCGCCCCGTGCAGTCAGATTCCATGTAGATGGCGCCGCCGTTGTCGGCCGCATTCTCGAAGAAAGATGTTTCTTGGATGACGAAGGGACTGGCGTAGGAATAGATGGCGCCGCCCGAGAATTGGGCGCTGTTGCTGGCAAAAAGGGATGTGGGCTGGGCGGTCGCGGGGGGGCCGGAGGAAGTGGAGGCGATCAGGGCTTGGGCATGGTGGACCAGAATCCCGCCGCCGCTGGCGGAGGGGCATTGGTTGAATTCCACGCGCAAATTGCAGCCCGTGAGCGAGGCGCCGTCCATAAGGGCAATGCCGCCGCCGCCGACCCCGCGGGCCGATATGGTTCCCAGCGCCTGGTTGCCATGGAGGTTGTTGCCGTTGCCCGTGCCAACCCGCACGTTCCGGAGAGTCAGCGCCGCGTTGGTTCCAGCCGCGTAAAGTCCTCCGCCCGAATCGGCGGCCGTGTTGTCGGAGAAAACGGGGGCGTCGCCATTGGCATCAACAAGGGTCGCTTGGGCGCCGGCCAGGGCGGCGAGGCCGCCGCCAAAGGTGGCGGCGTTGGTGGCCAATAAGATCCGGCCGGAAGCGGTCAACGCCGCCTGGGTACTCAAGCAGATGCCCCCGCCGAAGTTGCTGGCGATGTTTTCGCGTAGGCGACAGATATTGGTGCCGGTGGCGGAGAGGGCGCAGACGGCGGTGGGCTGCACGAAGATGCCGCCGCCATCGCCGGCGGAGTTGCCGCGGACATCGCAATCGATGATCAGGTTGGTCCACGTGCCGGCTGGCGCGCAGGCGATGCCGCCGCCCCGGTCGTCCTCATCGAAGCCCCAGTTGTTCTGAATGGTGCAGTTTTCGATGCGGGAAACGGTGCTGGCGATGCCGGCGCCGTACGCCAGTTGATTGGTGAGCTCCTGCCAGGCCAGATCATTGTTGCTGACGACGCTGTCGGAGATCCAGCACATCTCGAGATAGGCGCCGCCGCCGTGGTCGTAGGCGGTGTTGTAGGCCAGCCGGGCGTCGGAAATCACGGCTTCGGCGGCGGCGAGACCCGCGCCGGCGGCGGCCATGTTGCTGACGGCGACGAGGTCGCTGGCAGTGCCGCCTTCGAGCATGAGCCCGCCGCCCCAATAGCCGTTGTTGCGGTAGAAGGCGCATCCGGCGACGTCGCCGTCGACGACGCGGGCTCCGCCGCCGAACCCGGGGGAGGCAATGTTGTCGCGGAAGGTCGAATCAAGGAGCGTTCCCCCGGCCAGATAGACGCCGCCGCCGTCTTCGGCGGAATTCTCGTCGAACGAACAAGCTTCCACGGTGGCGTCGGGAAAGCCGTAGACGCCGCCGCCCATGCCGATTGCCGCATTGCTGACAACGTCGCAACCAATCAGCCGGCAATCGGCGGAAAGGATGGCGCCGCCGCCGATGGGATCTTCGTCGCCGGGCGCGAGGGGATGATTGGGTGTGTAGCCGTTTTCCAGGCGGAAGCCGCTCAGGGTGGCGCCGTTGGTCAGATAGGCGCATCGGACCGCGGCCGCGCCGTGCGGGCCTTGGCCGCGAAGAACGGTGGCCTTCGCGCCGTTGACCGACTGCACGACGATGGCGTTGGTGATCCTGACGCGATTGGTGGAGACCCCCAAGGGAGCCGGCCGGCCGCCGACGTCGTAGACGCCGTTGGTCACGACGACGGTGTCGCCGGATTCGCAGGCGTCCACAGCGTCCTGGAGTACGTGGGCGGCGGTCTGCCAGTTGGTGTACGGGGGGGTTGGCGCGGGGCTGTTGGTCCAGACGAAGCGGTCGGTTTTGGCGGAAGCGACGGAAGCCATCCAGCACACGATCAACAGCGGTCCACCGATTCTTCGCATTGTCAACTCCTTGGCAATCAGACCTTGCTGTCGAAGTTAAACTCATGCCATTGGCGATTCAAGCCGGTTCTGTTTGCGGAGTGGCTTCTGGGTGCATCTCGTTGGCGTGCGCCGACTGGTTCGGGATTCGTTCTCTCGATCGAACGCGTCAACCGGCGAGGATTACATCTGCCATTCTAAGTTGGCGAATGGATATTGTTTTATAAAACAATACCCGATACTCCGGGGAACGGATCCTTCGTTCTGAAGTTGTCCAAAGGGTACTGTTTTATAAAACAATACCCGACTTTCTGGGGAATGGATCTTTGTCGCGGTTGCGTCTTCGGGGAGCGGACCGGATTCAACCGCGAAGCAAGGTTCAGGGGGCCGACAGCACCGAACCCAATTGAGGATCGAGGATGCGGCGACTTACGGAGCAGGCAGTGGGCAGACGATGCGTACGGGCATGCGGGCAAGGCGGTCGAATAGCCGGCGGTCGTCAAGGATGGGCCACCAGTCGTAGAGGAAGATTTGGATGGGGCGCCACATGGCGACCCAGCCGCAGATGACGAGGCCTTCGCGAAAAATGTCGAGCCAGTGCCGCGTTTCCGCCCATGGGGCGAGGGCGGCGGCGGCGGTCAGCGCGGCGGCCAGAAAGCCAAGGCCGATGGCGAGGCTGATTCCGCCGTCGTGCAGCAGTTCTTTCAACCGCAGGGAAGTGAATCCGGACTGGCGCGTGAAATGTTCGCGGATGGCCTCGCCGACGTCGCGCGCTTTGTCGGGCGAGTCCACCGGCTCGCTCACGTGGATGACCAGGGCCAGCGGCAACCGGGAGGAAAACTCCTGGGCGCTGGCGACGACGTACTGCTGCGCGTCGTCGTCGAGATCCTGCGCAAGGAACGGCGAGGGGTCGCGCGAGTCGAACATCTGGTCCAGTTTCCGGATGCGGATCTCGATCAGATGCGATTCCAGCGGAACTTCGTCGCCGTGGAAGGTCGGAGTCGTCATGCGCGCGTCCTTTCAATCACTTGGCTGGTCGCAAGGCCAAGAACCAAGGCGAAATATTCAATGTTCAATAAACAATCTTCAATTCGTTGATCATTGAACATTGATTATTGGATATTGAACATTCGGATTTTCTATCCCTTGACGGCGCCTTCGGTGAGGCCCTTGACGAAGAGCTTCATGGAGAAGGTGA
>CAZECJ010000075.1:0-12580 GCA_964510645.1 uncultured Verrucomicrobiota bacterium
GGCGAGGGCGTCGTGGGCGTCGGCGAAGGCTTTCTTGAAGAGCTTGCGGTGCAGTTCGGTCAGGTTGGGATACTTGAAGCCGTAGTGGCCGGGGAGGGCGCAGAACTGGGTGGATTCCTTCATCGTGCAGTGCAGCGGCTTCTTGAGGAACGGGGTGGGGCGGCCAAGGCGGAGGTATTCGGCGCCGAGGATTTTTTCGTCGAAGGAAATGTTGTGGGCGACGGCGAACGTGGCTTGCTCGATGTGGGGCAGGACTTCGTCGAGGGCTTCGACCAGGGGAATGCCTTCTTCGAGCGCGCGCTCGGTGGTGATGCCGTGGACTTTCGCGGCCTCGCGGGGGATGACGTAGCCCTGCGGGCGGATGATGCGGGAGGCGCTGGCGATCTCGTTGCCGGCGTCGTCGCAGAAGATCCAGGCGAGCTGGACCATGCGGGGCCAGTTTTCGAGATGGCGCAGGGGGGCGTTCCAGTCGCGCGGCAGGCCGGTGGTTTCGGTATCGAAGAAGAACAGCCGCCGCTCGGACGGGCCGTTGAAATTCAGGTTCATGGTCATGGGGGCAGTGTACGCCGGGAGCGGCAGGGGCGCAATCCCGGCGGCGGGAAAAGTCACGGACGGAGGACGGCGTTGTCGATGAGGCGGGGCTGGCCGACCCAGACGGCGAGGGCGGCGAGCGCGGGGCGCGCGATGGGGCCGGCGAGCGGCTGGAGGGTTTCGTCGTCGACGATCTCGACGTAGTCGATTTTGGCGGCGGGGGCTTGCGCGATGAGCGCGCGCATCGCGGCGACGAGCGCGGCGGGATCGCGCTCTCCGGCGGCGAAGCGCCGTTCGGCTTCGTCGAGGGCGCGGCGCAGGCAGACGGCTTGCGGGCGCTGATCGGGGGTGAGGTATTGGTTGCGGGAGGAGCGGGCGAGGCCATCGGGCTCGCGCGCGGTGGGGCCGGAGACGATTTCGACCGGGAAACGCAGGTCGCGGACCATGCGGCGGATGACGCGCAGCTGCTGGGCGTCCTTTTCGCCGAAGACGGCGACGTGCGGCAGGACGACGTTGAAGAGCTTGGCGACGACGGTACAGACGCCATCGAAGTGGCCGGGGCGCGCCGCGCCGCAGAGCGTGCGGGACAGCGAATTTTCCGTCACGGAAACGCTGGCGCCGGCGGAATACATGTCCGGGACGGCGGGATAGAAAACGAGATCGACGCCTTCCCGTTCGCACAAGGCGCGGTCGGCTTCGAACGTGCGCGGATAGGCGGCGAAATCCTCGTTGGGCCCGAACTGGGTGGGGTTGACGAAGATCGAAACGACCACGACGTCGGCGCGCTGCTTCGCGATCCGGACGAGAGAGAGATGGCCGTCGTGCAGGTTGCCCATGGTGGGGACGAAGCCGATGCGCCGGCCTTGCGCGCGCAGGGCGAGCGCGGCTTGCTGCATCTCGGAAGCGGACTCGATGATTTTCATGATCCAACCGTTGAACCGTGAACTTGAAACCGTGAACCTACTTTACTCGTAGCAGTGTTCGGGGCCGGGGAAGCTGCCGCCGGCGACGTCGGTTTTGTAGGCAGCGGCTGCGGCGGAAATCTGTTTTCCGAGGTCGGCGTAGACCTTGACGAACTTGGGCTTGAAGTCGCCGGAGAGACCGAGGACGTCGTTGATCACGAGGATCTGGCCGTCGCAGCCGGGGCCGGCGCCGATGCCAATGACGGGGACGTCGACGGCGGCGGAAACCTGCGCGCCGAGGTCGGCGGGGACGGCTTCGACGACGATCGCGAAGGCGCCGGCGGCGGCGATGGCGCGGGCGTCGCCGACGAGCTGCTGCGCGGCTTCGTCGCCGCGGCCCTGGACGCGATGGCCGAGGACCTGGACGCTCTGGGGGGTGAGGCCGATATGGCCGAGGACGGGGATGCCGTTCTGCACGAGGGCGGCGACGGTCGGGGCGCGGAATTCGCCGCCCTCGATCTTGACGGCCTGGCAGCCGGTTTTCTGGATGGCGCGTCCGCAGTTGCGGAGGGCTTGCTCGACGGAAGCCTGGTAGGTCATGAACGGCATATCGACGACGACCACGGCGCGGCGCACGCCGCGCACGACGGCGGCGGTATGCCGGATCATGTCGAGCAGCGTGACGGGCAGGGTGTTGTCGTAGCCGAGCAGCGTGGTGCCAAGGGAGTCGCCGACGAGGATCAGCGGGATGCCGGCGTCGTCGAGGATCCGGGCGGTCTGGAAATCGTAGGCGGTGAGGGCGGCGATTTTTTCGACGCCTTTCATGGCCGTGAGGGCGCGGGGGGTGAGTTTGGTCATAAGAAATTTAAAAATTAAGAATTAAAAAATTAAGAATTACGAAAGGAGGATCGGGGCGTTGCGCATGGCTACCACTCCTCCAGGACTTTCTGGACCTCTTGTCCGGGCGGCAAGGCGGCGAGGATGTCGCGGACGCGGCGGTCGTGGCCGGGCAGGACGAGATAGCCGCGGACGTCGGCGAGGGGTTGAAGGACGAAGCGGCGCTTGGTCCAGCGGGGATGGGGGACGACGAGGCCGCCGCTGCGGATGGTCTGGCCGTCGTAGTAGATCAAGTCGACGTCGATGGTGCGCGGCAAGTTTTGGCGGAGGGTACGCTTGCGGCCGAGGGCGAGTTCGACCTTCTGGAGCTGGGCGAAGAGCTTGTGGGCGTCGAGCGAGGTGCCGATGATGAGGACGGTGTTGTAGAAATCGAGCCCGGCGAATTCCTCGGGGACGCCGACGGGTTCGGTTTCGTAGACGGGGGCGGAGGCGAGGACGGAGACTTCGGGAATGGCGGCGATGGCGGTGCGCGCGGCGCGGAGGCTGGCGAGCTTGTCGTCGAGATTCGAACCGAGGCTGAGTCCTGCTTCGATGCCGTTCATGGCGCGGGGGGGGTGAGGCCGAGGACGTCGCGCATGCCGTAGAGGGCGGGGGCGCGGCCGGGGAGCCATGCGGCGGCGCGCAGCGCGCCGAGCGCCAGCGTGTCGCGCGAAGTGGCGCGGTGGGAGAGCTCGAGGCATTCGCCGTCGGCGGCGAACAGCACGGTATGGTCGCCGACGACGTCGCCGCCGCGAACGGCGTGGAAGCCGATTTCCTTTTCGGGGCGTTCGCCGGGAATGCCGGTGCGGCCGTCGACGGCGACGTCCTTGAGGTTCCAGCCGAAGCCTTGGGCGGCGGCCTCGCCGAGGTAGAGGGCGGTGCCGGAGGGGGCGTCCTTCTTGCGGCGGTGGTGGCGCTCGATGATTTCGCAGTCGTAGCGCAGTCCGGCGAGGGTGCGGGCGGCCTGCGCGACGAGGGCGTAGAGCAGGTTGACGCCGAGGCTCATGTTGGCGGAGAGCACGACGGGGATCTTGCGCGCGGCCTGCGCGACGGCGGCCTGTTCGGCCGCGCCGAGGCCGGTGGTGCCGACGACCCACGGCACGCCGGCGGCAGCCACTTGCGCCGCGGTGGTGGCAGTGGCGGACGGCGAACTGAAATCGACGGCGACGTCCGGCCGCGCGGCCAGCGCGGCGGCGAGGTCGGTGCCGAGAACCACGCCGAGGGCGGGCACGCCGGCGGCGACGCCCGCGTCCTGGCCCAAAAGCGGCGCGCCGGCGCGATCGACGGCGGCGACGAGTTCGAGGCCGGGTACGGCACGCTGGGCGATCAGGCGCGCCATGGCTAGGCCCATGCGCCCGCCCGCGCCCACGATGAGGACTTTACGGGTTTCCGCCATGGCTACTTCACCACGCCGCACGCCTGGAGGGTCGCGCGCAGCTTTTCGCGGTTGGCGGGGGCCATTTCGCACAGGGGCAGGCGGTAGACGGCGGGGCCGAGGCCGGCCATTTCCGCGGCGGCCTTGATCGGAATGGGATTGGTCTCGATGAACACGTCGTTGAACAGCGCGTAGTACCGGTAGTGCAGCGCGCGGGCTTCGTCCCAGCGGCCGGCGGCGGCGGCGTGGACGAGGTCGGCGACGGCCCGGGGGGCGACGTTGGAGGCGACGGAAATGACGCCGCAGGCGCCGACGGACATCATCGGCAGCGTGAGACCGTCGTCGCCCGAGAGCACGTCGATTTCGCAGGCGGCCTTGAGGCGGCTGACGCGGTCGACGCTGCCGGCGGCTTCCTTGACGGCGACGACGTGCGGGTGCTTGGCGAGTTCGGCGACGGTGGGCACGGCGATTTCGCAGCCGGCGCGGCCGGGCACGTTGTAGAGGATGACCGGCAGGCCGAGGTCGGCCACGGCCGAAAAGTGCTTGATGAGACCCGTCTGGGTGGGCTTGTTGTAGTAGGGGGTGACCTGCAGGGTGCCGTCCACGCCCATGTCCTTGACGTGCTTGGTCAGTTCGAGGGCTTCGACCGTGGAATTGGCCCCGGTGCCGGCCACGACCTTGACGCGGCCGGCGGCGGCTTCGACGACGACGCGGATGACTTCGAGGTGCTCCTCCGCGTCGAGGGTGGGGGATTCGCCGGTGGTGCCGACGGGCACGAGGCCGTCGATGCCGCCGGCGATCTGGAACTCGACGAGCTCGCGGAGCCGGCCGTAGTCCACCGCGCCGTCGCGGCCGAACGGGGTGATCAATGCGGTATATGCGCCTTGGAACATGGATTCTGCCTTTTTTTTGATTGAAGTGCCATTTTGGAAGAAACGGCGGAAATGAACAGCAAAAAATAGCGGCAGAAAAACGGTTGCCGAGCCGGGAGGGCTCGGCTATGTTCCCGCGGTATGGCCAAGGAACAATCCCAAGCGACGATGCGGATCGACATCACGCCGGCGATGTTGGAGCAGCTCCAGCAGGCGCCGGCTCCGGGCGGCGTGCGCATCGCGGGGCGCCACGCGCCCAGCCATCCGGGCAGCACGGGGGTGATCCGGATCCCGGCGAGTCCGGCGGCGCGGCCGCAGGGCGGCGAAGAGTTCCAGACGCTGTTCCAGAGCATCTACGATGCGGTGTGCATCACCGATCCGCAGGGGGCGATCGCGAGCGTGAACGTGCGCGCGGAGCAATTCTTCGCCAGCACCCGGGCGGACCTGTGCAAGCGGAACGTGCTGGACGTGCTGTGCGGCGCGGATCGGAGCCTGCTGGACACGATTTCGGGCTCGCTGGAAAACAACCGGTTCGTGCTGATCCAGGCGCTGTGCCGCCGGGCGGACGAGACGATGTTCCCGGCGGAGATTTCCGTGAGCCGCCTGCCGCTGGGCGGCAAGATGCACCTGAGCTTCTTCATCCGCGACATCACGCTGCGCAAGGAGCAGGAAGAGCGCCTGAAGACGGGCTACAACGCGCTGCAGAACTCGGGCAGCGGCATCGCCGTGGCGGACGTGGAATTTTCGCTGGCGGGCTACGTGAACCCGTCGATGCTGGCCCTGCTGGGGCTGGAGACCGTGGACGAGGCCTATGCCTGCAATTTCCGGCAATTCCTCAAGGACGAGGCGCTGGCGGCGGACATGATCGAGGCCGTGAAGGCCGGCGACACGTGGACGGGCGAGCTGGAAATGAAGCGCAAGGAAGGGACGCCGTTCTTCGCGCAGGCGTCGCTGGAACCCAACTTGAATCCGGACGGCGCGATGACCGGCATCGTGATTTCGCTGCTGGACGTGACGCCGCAGCGGCACGCGCAGCAGCAGCTCGAACTGACCGCCGCGCAGCTGCGCCAGAAAAACCAGGAGATGGAAGCGGACCTGCGGCTGGCGCGCGACCTGCAGTACGCCTTCCTGCCGTCGTCCTATCCTGACGTGGCGGTGGACGATCCGGGAAAGTCCGGCCGGCTGGAGTTCGCGCACGTCTACCACCCGAGCGGGCTGGTGGGCGGCGATTTCTTCGACATCCTGGCGGTTTCGAAGAGCCAGGTGCTGGTCTTCATGGCTGACGTGATGGGCCACGGCGCGCGCGCGGCGCTGGTGGTGGCGACGCTGCGCGGCCTGCTGGAACAGCTGGCCAAGGAAACGCAGGAACCCGGCGAGTTCATGACGCGCCTGAACGCGGCCTATTCCAAGATCTTCAGCACCGCCGGCGACCTGATGTTCGCGACGGCCTGTTGCGCGAGTTTCGACTTGAAGCGCGGGAAGATCCTGCACGCCAACGCCGGCCATCCGCTGCCGGTGCTGATCGGTCCGGACGGGACCATGCGCATCGCCGGGGTGGCCGAGCCGGGGCTGGGACCGGCGCTCGGTCTGTTCGCCGATGCGCGCTACGGGCACGACGAGATCGATCTGGCGCCCGGCATGCGCGTGGTGTTCTACACCGACGGGCTGACGGAGGCCCGCAACGACGAGCAGCAGGAGTTCGACGTGAAGGGCATGATGGATGCCCTCCAGGCCCATAGCGCCGAGCCGTTGCCGGCCCTGCTGGATGCGCTGGTCCGCGACGTGATGGGATTTACCGCGACGACGGTGTTCGAAGACGACGTGTGTCTCCTGGCGGTGGGGTACGCCGGGAGCTGAGGTTCTTTTCCGGGGCAAAGGATGACAAGCAGATGATCAAGGCAATCAAACTATGGATCTTGGCCGCGGCGGCGGTCGGGGTGTCGGCCGGCGCGTTCGCGCAGCAGGTGATCCGACCCGCGCCGACCTACGTCCAGAGCGGCGGAACCGCTTACTATCCGCCGGCGCCGGTGGCCGCGCAGCCGGTCTATTACGCGCCGCAACCGGTCCAGCCGGTCTACTACGTGCCGCCGCAAAACGCGCAGCCGGTCTATTACGTGCCGCAGCCGGCCCCGCAGCTGACGCTCGCCCCCGCGCCGGACTACGCCGCCGAAGAGGCCGAAATCGACGAAGAAGGTTTCTACTGGGTCTGGGGCCAGAAGTGGCCCGGCCTCTCCCTCGGCCCCAAGTTCGGCACCACGGGCCTCGGCTTGGAAATGACCTTCGGCGTCAATCCCTACCTGAACCTGCGCGGCGGCTTCAACTACGGCTCGTTCACCTGGGGCCAAGAGTTCGGAAACGTGGACTACGACATGGACGTCACCATGATCGGCATTCCGCTGGTGCTGGACATCCATCCCTTCGGCGGCCATTTCCGGATCACGGGGGGAGCCTACATCCAGCCCGGCACGGAAGCGGACATCGATTCCACGCCTTCCGAGGCGACGCAGATCGGTTCGCACACCTACAATCCCAACACCATCGGCACCCTCAAGGGCACCATCGAAGTGGACGGCGTCCTGGCCCCCTACGTGGGCATCGGCTTCGGCAACGCCGTCGCCGAAGACCAGCTGCTGACGTTCAACTTGGACATCGGCGTGATCTTCCAGTCCTACGACGTGTCGCTGACGTCCGACGGGGCCGGCATGACGGCCGCGCTCAATACCTTCCGCGAAGACCTGCAGAAGGAAGAGGCGCTGCTCCAGAAGGACGTGGACGACTGGAAGATCTTCCCGGTGCTGACCCTTGGCCTCGCCTGGCATTTCTAGCATCGCCGCGGTCGACGGGCTGCTCCCGGTTCTGTTGTAGCCGGCCCCGGTGGGGCCGGGGCTGTTTTTCTCTGGGCCGGCCTCGGCGAGGCCAGCTACAGTTTGGGACGTGGAATCCGCTCGTGGCGTGGGGCTCCCGTCCCGCGCCGGACCCGAACCGCACGCGGCGGGAGCCGCGGGCCACGTGGTCGGCCGCGCGGGGAGCGGTTTTCCTCCGCCCCGCGGATAGGGATTCCCTCCCCGGGCGGAATTCCGCTAAGATGCCGGCCATGAAACGCTGGATCGGCTTCGTTGCGGCATGGGCGGGCCTGCTGGGCTCCGCCGCGGCCCAGACCAACGGGATTTTCGCCGACTTCTCGACGTCCAAGGGGGAATTCACCGTCTGGCTCGACCACGAACGCGCCCCGCGCGCCGTCGCCAGCTTCGTCGGGCTCGCCACGGGCGAAACCGGGTGGCTGGACGAACAGACCAACCTCTGGCATCGGCCGTTCTACGATGGGTCCATCTTCCACCGCGTCGTCAAGGACGCCCAGACCAACGGCATTGCCATCCAGGGCGGGGGCTATCTGTGGCGCTCCGTCAATACCAACACGGGGGTGGTCACGACCAATTTCTCCGGTCCGGGCTACGCCATGCTCGAAGGCGTGACCAACGGGCTGCTGCATTCCAACGGCGTGATTTCGATGGCCAATTCCGGGCCGAACACCGACGGCTCGCAGTTCTTCGTCACCGCCACGAACGTGCCGTTCTGGGACGGCGGCTATTCGGTGTTCGGCCATGTGGTGTCGGGGATGAGCGTGGTGGCGTCCATCGCCGCCGAGGCCGTGCAGGGCGCCGGCTCGCGCCCCGTGGCGGACGTCGTGCTGAGCAATGTCGTCATCCACCGCATGGGCGCGGCGGCGGAAGCCTTCGACGTGTGCGCGCAGGGCATTCCCTCGCCGGAATCCACGCCGATGAGGGTAGATCGGGAGGGGACCAACCTGAATCTCCAGATCGAAGTCGCAACCCAGACCAAGCCCCTGAGGTGGAGCGAATCGACTACGCTGACGACGTGGTCCCACGATCCGTTTCCCGTGCCGGTGGCCCTTGTCTATACGGGGGCCACCTACGTCATGTCCGGAGCGATCCCTCTGGCGAGCATGGGCGACAAATATTTTTTCCACACCTCGCGCCTCCGCTATCCGGTGTCGGTAAGTTCGCCGACCAACAACCGGGCTTCTCCCGGCCGCAAATTCACGTTCTGGTGGAGCGCGGCGACCCCGACGAAATACGAAGTGGTTTTTGCGGCGTCGCCGACCAACCAAGGCGTCTATCTGGCGACGGTGGGCACGAATGCCCCTGTATCCGGGCAGGTGTTTACGGGAGATACTTGGACGCGGGAAGCCTATTCGGCGCGGCTGTATTTCTTCGACAATTCAGGCAAGGAACAGACCTATTCGCTGGGATTCAATCCGGGGCAGCCTACGAATCGGTTTACGGGTACGGTGAAAGATTGGATCGGCGGATCGACCTACTCCATCATGGGCGTGTTTACCGTCCAGTAGCGGTTCGCCGGGGGGCATCCGGAAGGAAAAGCGTTTTTCCGGCCATTATTATGTTGCTTTTGGCGGGAGACCGGTGGCAAAGTCAAACGATAGGCGACCCTGTTTTCTTCGAAACCACGAGGAGCGAATCATGAAGATGAAAGTACTGTGCGGATGGCTGATCGGAACGCTGGCGCTGGCCGGCACGGCAATGGGGGCAACCTACACGGATGTTGCGGCGAATTACCCGACCAATCCCGTTGCAACTTGGACCAACGGTTCCAACGGCGGTACGGGATTTGGGCCTTGGGCCATCGTGGCCGACGGCGGAGAGGGGGGGTGGGCCGGCTGCGGCGTATGGGACAGCGCGGGGGCCGGCCTGATGATGGGCCAGGCTTTCGGCTATGTAGGCAAGGTCGGCTATATCAATATCGACCGTGATTTCTCCCAGGCCCTCAACGTGGGCGATTCCTTTGCGATGGATTTCGGCGTCAATTGGGATTCCGACATCGGCAACAAGGGCTTCAATCTGTATGCCAACGGGGTGGAAGTCGTCAACGTGAACCACGGAGCCTATCCCGGAGAAATCAAGGTGAATGGCGTCGACGCACTCACGAACGTTGGTACCAATACGATGCGCTGGACATTCACCCAGGAGGCTTCCGACCAAATCGCGATTTACGCGACGGGACGCGACGGCGTCGAAACCTTTTCAACCACCATCGCCGTGGACGTGGCTTATGGGTACATAGGTCATATTCGTTTCTACTCCGCCGGTCTGGCGGGAGATGCTCCGGACGCGCGCCAGAGCTATTTCGACAACCTGACGCTTGAACAGGAAGGCACGCCGCCGCCCGATCCGCTGGGCCTGTCCTTCACTTCCGGAACATGGAATCCCCAGGTGCTGGGCGATTACGAATTCGTGTTGGCGCGCGAGGGCGCGGTGGGCGACGACATCGTCCTCTCCAGCAGCAACACCAATGCCGTGACGGTTCCGGAAAGCGCGACGTTCGTTTCCAACTCGGTGAGCTTCAACGCCACGGTGGTGAGCCTGACGAGCGGCCCAGCGACGATCGTCGCGAGCAACGCGGCCACGGGGGTTTGGGCGAACTACGTCGTCACGCCCGTGGCGCCGGTGCTGTCGCTCGGCGGACCGTGGGAATTGTTTGCGCTCGGGCCGGCCAACTACACGTTGCAGCGCATCGGCGCCGTGGGCGACACCATCGCCTTGAGCAGCTCCGCCCCGGGCGTCTTGAGCGTGCCGGCCACGGCCACGTTCGGCGCCGGGGAGACGCAGACCACCTTCAGCGCGACGGCGCTCGCCTACGGCAACGCCACGATCACCGCCACCAACGCGGCGAGCGGCGCCTGGGCGACCTACGACGTGGCGGTCGCCGAACCGGCGCTCGCCATCGAAGGCCCCGCCACGGTCTGGACCGGCGGGGCGCGGTTCTACGCGGTGCGCCGCAATTCCGCCGCCGGCGTCGGCGCTTCCGTCAATTTGACCAGCACCGACACGAACCGGCTGACCGTACCGGCAACGGTCGACTTCCCCGGGGACGCGCTGGTCGCCATCTTCGAAGCCATCGGCGTGGCGCCGGGCGCCGCAACCATCACCGCGGTCAACGACGACGTCGAACCGGCGACCTTCGACGCGTCGGTGACGGACATGCCGGGCGTGCTGGCGGCCGACCACTCCGGCAACTATGCGCCCGCCACCTTCACCAACGGCGCGAACCTCGGCTTCGGCTTCGGCGCCTGGGACTTCTGGAACGAGCCGGCTTCCCTAGGCGACTCGACGGCGGGCGGCGGCGGCAATCTCAACGACACCAACGGTGTGGCGTTCCGCTTCATGAGCGCCGGCGACAGCACCAACAGCTATTGCAACGCGCGGCGTGATCTGGCGGAAGCCCTCAAGCCCGGCGACGTGATGAGCTTCACCTTCACCTACAACTGGGTCGGCGGCGGCCGCGGCGTGGACGTTTTCTCCGCCGGCGGGCAGTTCGCCAACCTGATCAACGTGGGTGAAAACGACACCTTCAGCGTGAACGGCACGGTCATTTCGCGGGACTACACCCCCGGCGCGGTGGTCTACGTGGAAATCGCGCAGAAAGCGGACGGCATCGAGGTCTATCTGACGCGCGCGTCCGGCGGCGGCGTCAATCTGGCCTACGTCACCAACGTCGTCCACGGCGAAGGCGTCGCGGGCGTCTCGATGTATTGCGGCGGCTACAACGACCTTCCCAACAACGTGAACTACGCGATCTTCATGAACGCCCTGCGAATCGTCGGCGAAGAGCCCACGCGCCTGTCCTTCACCGTCGGCACGTGGAATCCCGACGCGATCGGGGACTATCCCTTCGAACTGACGCGTTCGGGCGAGGTCACGGACCTCATTGTCCTCTCCAGCGACAACGAAGCCGCCGTGACCGTGCCGGCCAGCGTCACGTTCGGCGAAAGCGCAACCACGGCGACCTTCACCGCCACGGTCGTGAGCGTGACCAGCGGCAGCGCGAAGATCATCGCCAGCAACGAGGCGAGCGGCGCCTGGGCGGAATACGACGTCCATCCGATCGTGCCGGATCTGGGCATCGACGGGCCGTGGCAGGTCTACGGCTTGGGCGCGGTGCAGTACACCCTGACCCGGACCGGCGCCGTGGGCGACGAAATCGCGCTGGGAAGCTCGGACACCAACGTGGCAACCGTCCCGGCCACGGCGACCTTCGGCGAGGGGGAAACCGCCATCACCTTCATCGCCACGGGCGTGGGCTACGGCTTTACGTCGTTGACCGCCACCGACGCCGTTTCCGGCGCCACGGCGGACTTCGGAGTGACGTTCTCCGCAAACCCCAACGAGCCGATCGGCGAAATCACCTTCGATCCGGCCACGGGCGATATCTCGTTCGCGATTCCCGACGGCTACGGCATCGGCACGGTCTACGGCGCCGATTGTGTGCCGAACGCGGAACAAGACTGGGATTGGCAGCCGCTGACGGCGGATCTGCCGGATCCCGACTATGTCGTCGCCGACGGCGTCGTGACGATCCTCGGCGATGCCGCTGCGCGCCGGATCATCCGCATCGGTTGGATCGTGGACTAGCCGCGGTCGCGCCGCGCGCCCCCGCCGGAAATCCGGCGGGGGATTTTTTTCGCCCCGGCGCGGGGCGGATTCGCAGGTAAAGCGTTTCGAGCATGGGGTTTTGGCGTCATTGGCTTGACAAAACGGGGGCGAAGGCGGAGGATGTCGCGAATTTTCCCGGCATGGTGCCGCGGGAGAGCGCTTTAAAAAACAACGGGTCCGGAAGGACCACAACGGAGAAGAACATGGCGAAGAAGAAATACGTCTATTTTTACGGGTTCGGGAAGGAAAACACCGAAGGCGACGCCTCGATGAAGGCGATCCTCGGCGGCAAGGGCGCGAATCTGGCCGAAATGGCCAACGCGGGCCTGCCGGTGCCGGCGGGCTTCACGGTCTCGACCGAAGCGTGCGCGTACTACGCCTCGCACAACAACAAGTATCCCGAGGGCATGCTCGAGCAGCTCAAGACCCAGCTGAAGAAGCTGGAAGGCAAGATGAAGAAGAAGCTCGGCGATCCGACGAACCCGCTGCTGGTGTCCGTCCGCTCGGGCGCGGCGATCTCCATGCCGGGCATGATGGACACGGTGCTCAACCTCG
>CAZECJ010000076.1:0-12035 GCA_964510645.1 uncultured Verrucomicrobiota bacterium
ACTGTCCGCCATCGAGATCTTCGGCGACTGCATCGAGATCGGCGCCGGCGTCACCCACGCTTTTCTGCGCGACTGCAAGCCCATCCACCGCCATCTGCCCGCGCTGATCGCCGCCGCCGCCACCGTCGGCGCCGCGCAGATCCAATCCCGCGGCACCCTCGGCGGCAACGCCGCCAACGCCTCCCCCGCCGGCGACACCGCCCCCGCCCTCCTCGTTTCCGGCGGCTCCGTCCGGCTCGCCTCCCTTTCGGGCGTCCGCGATGTCCCCCTGGAAAAATTCTGGACCGCCTATCGGAAAATCGACGCCCGCCCCGACGAAATCATCCTCGCCTTCCGCCTGCCCAAGCGCGGCCGAGCCGCCGAACGCTTCCGCAAGATCGGCACCCGCCAGGCCCAAGCCATCAGCAAGGTCATGGCCGCCTCCCGCATCCTCTTCCGGAACAACCGCATCGAATCCGCCGCCCTCGCCCTGGGCTCCGTCGCCCCCACCCCCGTGCGCCTGACCCAAGTCGAAGCCTTCCTCGCCGGGCAACGCCTCACGCCCGCCTTGATCGACGAGGCCGAAAAGCTCGCCCAGGCCACCGTCCAGCCCATCGCCGACATCCGCTCCTCCGCCGAATACCGCCGCTGGGCCTCTGGACGGCTCGTCCGCGACGCGCTCGAAAACCTCTAGCCCCGATGGGCTCCAGCCTCCGCGGAACCTCCATTAATCCATTGCTTTTCGCCGCCTCCCTGCGCTATGTTCCCCGCCGATCTCTTAAAGAAGGAGTCCATTATGTCGCGTTGGCTGTTGATCCCGGTTTGCGCCCTTGCCCTCGTTGTCTGCTCTTCCGCTCAAAATGAAGATCTGGACGCCCTCCTCGCCGGTCTCGGCGATGAACCTGTCGCCACGGAAGAAGCCGTGCCCGCAGAACCGCCCGCGGCATTCGACGCCCCAGCGGCCGACATGGCTCCCGCCGACGAGGCCCCTTCCGCGGACGCGGCGGTCGAAGACCCCTTCGCCGACTTGCTCGGCGCCGATGCCGACGCCGCCCCCGCGGCCGAACCCGTCGCAGAGGAACTCCCCGCCGAAGCCCCGGCTGCGCAAGCCTCCGTCGAGGAAGTTCCCGCCGAAGCCCCGGCCGCCGATGCCGACATCGCAGATCCCTTTGCCGATCTGCTCGGCGACGGATGGACGGAAGAGGCATCCACCTCCGAAGCCGACGTCGCGGAAATCCCCGCCATCGAAGAAGCGGCTGCGGAGCCGACGCCTGCCGACACCGACATCGATGACCCCTTCGCCGACATGCTCGGCGAGGAAGACGCCGCGCCCGCGGCCGAAATTCTCGAGGAAGAGGGGGGCGAAGAGGCTCCCGCCGCCGTGGAACCTGTTTCCGAAGATTCCCTGGACGATCTGCTCGGCGACGAATGGGCCGAGGAACCCGCCGCCATCGAAGAAGCCCCCGATGCGCCGAAAAGCGCCAAGCTGAAATCCCCCGCCGCCGAAGGCGCCTCCGTCGTCTCCCCCGCCAAGGAGGCTAAGCCGGCCAAGGACAAGGCTGCGAAGAAGGACGACCCGAAGGAAGGGAAGCAGACCAAGCGCGACGAAAAATCCGACCGCTCCAAGGACGAAGACGTCAAGAAGACCGAGTCCAAGACCGAGTTGAAGCCCCGGGTCTCCGACAAGGTTCCCGAGTGGAGCCAACCGGTGCTCTGGTAACCCCTTCTCCTCCTCCAGCCGACGGGTTTCTCCCGCCGGCTCTTTTTTTCCTCCATTTCATACGCAATGTTAATTAACCATGCATAGCCATGTCCGTCAGAACCGGTCGATAATCTCATCGACATTGACATAGAACCCGCGCATTCCGCGATCACGGAACAACGCATTGTTAATTAACATTGCGCCGGATCATGCGGATGGCGGCATTCGCAGCAGGGCGGACCAATCCTCTGGCGTGTTGATGTTGCGCAGGATCGCCGGATCGTCCACCTCCAGTTGACGGGCCAACGGCTTCGCCCACTCGTCCACCCGTGTTTCCTCGGGCAACCGCATCAGCACCCGGCCCGCCTCCTGCGGCACCCACAGCAAATTGCCCTTTTCGCCCCGGTGCACCGGCCGCCAGATGGCCAGCGGCTCTTGTTCCGCCGCCCCCAGGATGGCGAGGATCGTTGGTCCCTTCACCCCCACCGCGTCCACCGGCAAGAACAGATATCCCTCCGCCTCCGGAAACGCCCCGATCCCCGCCTGCAGCGACGTGGCCCGCCCCTGCGCCCATCGCGGATTCGCCACCACCCGCACCCCCTCCGGCAATCCCCTCCGGACCTCCTCCGCCTGCGATCCCACCACCACGGCGACGGATCCGCACCCGCCCGCGCGCAACGACGCGGCCTGCCGGGCCGCCAGCGGCACGCCGTCCGGACCTCGCAAGAGCGCCTTGGGACTCCCCATCCGCCGCGACGCCCCCGCCGCCAGCACGATGCCGACCGTGTTCATCGCCCCCCGTTCAGGTCCGGCGCTTCGCCATCGCCCGCCGGTAGACCTCCACGTAGCGCCGGGCCGACGCCTCCCAATCGAAGCGCACCTTCATGGCTTGCTCGCGCATCATCGTGATGTGGCTCGGCCGCCGGAACCATGTGTCGATCGCCCAGGCCATGGCATCGAGGAACGCCTGCGCATCGGGAGAATGGAACTTGAAGCCCGTGCCCGTTCCCTCCCCCTCGTTGTACTGCTCCACGGTGTCCTCGAGCCCGCCCGTGGCGTGCACCACGGGCAGCGTGCCGTAGCGCAGCGCGTACAGCTGGCTCAGCCCGCACGGCTCGAACAGCGACGGCATCAGGAAGAAGTCCGAGCCCGCCTGGATCCGGTGCGACAGCTCGTCGGAATAGCCGATCTCCACGCCCACCCGTCCCGGATGCGCCGCCGCCAGCCGGCGGAAGAAATCCTCGTCGGCCGCCTCGCCCGAGCCCAGCACCACCAGCTGCATCTTCGTCCCGGCCAGGACCTGCGGCAACACCGCGCGCAACAGCGCCGTGCCCTTCTGCGAAGCCAGCCGCGTCACCATGCCGAACAGCGGAACGCCCGCATCCTCCGCCAGCCCCATCTGCGACTGCAGCTCCGGCTTGCACAGCCCCTTGCCGATCAGCGATTCCGCCCGGTAGTTCGCCGGGATCCGCCGGTCCGTCTCCGGGTTCCACACCTCGTAGTCCGCGCCATTCAGGATCCCCTCGAAATCCGCGCCGCGCCGGCGCAGATAGCCCGACAACCCGTTCCCGCCCGGCTCGCCCAGGATCTCCTTCGCGTAGGTCGGCGACACCGTCGTGACCGCATCCGCGAACACGATGCCCCCCTTCAGCAGGTTGATCTTGCCCCACGATTCCAGCGCGTCCGCCGTGAAATATTCCGGCCCCAGCCCCAGATAGCCCATCGCCGAGGCGTGGGCATGCCCCTGATACGACTGGTTGTGGATCGTCAGCACGCTCGCCGCATGGCCCAGCGGCGCGCCCGCCTTCCGCCAGGCGTCCATCAGCGCCGGCAGCACCGCCGTGGGCCAGTCGTGCACATGCACCACGTCGGGGATCCACCCCCGGTCGCGGCACACCTGCGCCGCCGCCATGCACAGCAGGCCGAACCGGAACGCGTTGTCGCCGAACTCGGTCCCGCGGTCGTCGTAGAGCCCCCCGCGCGCGAAGAACCGGTTGTGCTCGATGAACCACGCGGGCACGTCGCCATCGGCCGTCCCGCGCCAGACCCCGCAGCCGTTCACCTCGCCGCCGCCGCAATTCACCCGGCACGACGGCTCCTCCGTCAGCCCGTGCTTGCTCCGCGAGATCGAGTCATACAGCGGAATCGCCACCCGCGCATCCACCCCCAGCCGCCGCAGCGCCTTCGGCAGGCTCGCCACCACATCCCCCAGCCCGCCGCATTTCGCGTAGGGCGCGCATTCCGACGCCACGAACAACACCTTCAGCGCGGCGGCGGGGGCCGCCGGCGCGACCGCCGGATTCTGTTTTTGCGCGCTTTTCTTCACGCGCCGCAGTATAGCGCCCCCCGCCCCGCCCCTCCAACCGTAATTTTGCGCGCGCCCCGGGATTGCGCCGCGCCGCCCCCTGCCGTACACTCCCTCCCCATGGACATGGTTCTCAATTTCAACGGCCCCTCCGACAAACGGCTGTTCTTCTTCGACACCGAAACCACCGGCCTGCCGCGCGACTGGAACGCCCCCCTGCGCGACCTCGACAACTGGCCGCGCATGGTCCAGCTCGCCTGGCTCCTCTGCGACGAGGCCGGCAACGAACTCGCCTCCGCCAACCGCATCATCCGCCCCGAAGGTTTCATCATTCCCGCCGACGCCGCCCGCGTCCACGGCATCACCACCGAACGCGCGCTCGCCGAGGGCATCCCGCTCGCCGAAGCCCTCGACGAAGTGCTCCCGCCCCTCCAAAAGGCCGTCTGCGCCGTCGCCCACAACGTTTCGTTCGACGAGAAAATCCTCGCCGCCGAATTTCTCCGCCTCGGCCGCCCCCATCCCCTGCTCAAGGTCACGACGCGCTGCACCATGAAAGAAGCCACCGACTTCTGCAAAATCCCCGGCATGTACGGCTACAAATACCCCAACTTGACCGAGCTCCACCGCAAGCTGTTCAAGAAATCCTTCGACGACGCCCACGACGCGCTCGCCGACGTCCGCGCCTGCAAAGCCGCCTATTACGAGCTGCGCACCCTCGGCGTCATGGGCTGAAGCGGATCCGCAGCGACGGCGCGCGCGGCCCTTCCACCGCGAAATCGCGGCTCACCCGCCAGCCCGCCAGCGCCGCGATCTGACCGCCGCATTCGACCACCACGCGCGCGTTGCGCTCCGCGCGGGGCACCTTCAAATCCGTGAAAACGTCCGACAGCTTCTTGCTGCCGGCCATCCCCAGCGGCTTCATCCGGTCCCCCGCCCGCCAGCTCCGGAAAATCAAGTCGCGGTCGCCCACCGCCTTGGCCGACAGGCAGACCTCGTCCGCCCGCCGCGAGAATCCGACCCCTTTCCGGATTTCCAGATTTGGACCCCCACCCCCTTGCGGGGATGTCGGCGTTCTTGGACCCCCACCCCCTTGCGGGGTGGGTGAACGAGTTTTGCCGCTTTTGCGCGAGGCAAAAGCAATCTCGTTCACCCATGGCGCAAGGCCATGGGGGTCTCGATCCGGATTTTTACGTACTACGTAAAAACTTTGGTCTTTTTTTCCACACTGTGGAAAAAAGTTTTCCACGGTGTGGAAAACTTGCTTCTCCGGCGGCACGCCGGCGGCCCGCAGCTGGGCCAGCGCCAGGCGGCGGCGGAGCGCGAGCGGCGCTTGCGCGGACAGCTTGGTTTTCTTCGCCAGCGCGGACATGACTTCGTCTTCGGCGGCGGCGATGTCGGCCAGCCGCAGCAAGGCCTGCCGCACGCCCGGATTCAGGCGCTTTTCCAGCAGCGGCAAAATTTCGTGCCGCACGCGGTTGCGCAGGGCGAAGTCCGTTGCGTTGGTTTTGTCCTCGCGCCAGGGCTGCTTGCGCGCTTTTAGAAAAGCAACGATTTGCATGCGCGTCGCGTCGCGCAGCGGCCGGACGAAGGCGGCGACGCCCTGCCGGGAAACGTACGGAATGCCCGCCAGCCCGGTGATCGACGTCCCGCGCGCGATGCGCAGCAAAACGGTTTCGGCCTGGTCGTCGGCCGTATGGCCCGTGGCGATGAAGCGGATTTTCTGCCGCTTGGCCGTCGCCACCAGGAAATCGCGCCGCACGCGCCGCGCGGCCATTTCGAGCGATTCGCCCGTCTTCTTCGCCTCGGCCGGCACGGCGAATTTCCCGAGGAAAAGCGGCGCGCCGAGTTTCTTCGCCAGGGTCGCGACGAACCGCGCGTCGGCGTCGGCGGCTTTCCCGCGGATGCCGTGGTGCACGTGCGCGAGGGCGATTCCGCAGCCGAGGTCCTGGAGGGCCAGCGCGAGCGCGGTGGAATCGGCTCCGCCGCTGACGGCAACCAAAACGCGCTTCCCGCGGAGCTGCGGAAAGCGCGTGGCCACGGTCTTCTGAACCGTCGGAATCACCGGGCGATCATTTCTTCTTCGGCACGAGGCGGTCGATCCCGCCCATGTAGGGCCGGAGGACCTCGGGCAGAACGACGGAACCGTCGGCCTGCTGGCCGTTTTCGAGGATCGCCACGTAGAGGCGCGAGAGGGCCACGCCCGAACCATTGAGCGTGTGGACGAACTCGGTCTTTCCGTCGGCGTTTTTCCAGCGGATGTTCGCGCGGCGCGCCTGGAAGGCTTCGAAATTGCTGCACGAGGAATCTTCGAGCCAGCCGTTGTGGCCGGGGGCCCACAGTTCGAGGTCGTAGCACTTGGCCGCGGCGAAGCTCATGTCGCCGGAGCACAGCTGCAGGACGCGGTAGGTCATGCCCAGGGTTTGCAGGACGTCCTCGACGTCGGCGACCAGCCCTTCCAGCGCGTCGTAGGACGTGCCCGGCGGAACGAATTGGACGAGTTCGACCTTGTCGAACTGGTGCACGCGGATCAGGCCGCGCGTTTCCTTGCCGGCGGAGCCCGCCTCGCGGCGGAAGCACGGCGTGTGCGCGACGAATTTGAGCGGCAGCGGCTCGCGGATGATTTCCTCGCGGTAGATGTTCGTGACGGGCACCTCGGCGGTCGGAATCAGCCACAGGTCGTCGATCTGCGCGTGGTACATGTCGTCGGCCATCTTGGGGAGCTGGCCGGTGCCGGTCATCGTGGCCGTGGTCACGACGTAGGGCGGGGAAATTTCCGTATAGCCGTGCTTCGTCGTGTGCAGGTCGAGCATGAACTGGATCAGCGCGCGTTCCAGCCGCGCGCCGGGGCCCGTGAACAGCGGGAAGCCCGCGCCCGACATGCGCGCCGCGCGCTCGAAATCGAACAGGCCCAGCGCCTCGCCCAGCGCGACATGGTCCTTGGCCGGAAAGTCGAAGGTCTTCTTGTGGCCCCACTCGCGCACGACGACGTTGTCCAGGGCGTCTTCGCCGCTGGGCACGCTTTCGTGCGGCAGGTTCGGAATCGCCAACAGCAGCTTGCGCTGCTCTTCCTCGATCCCGCGCACGGACTCGTCGAGCGCGGCGATCTTCTCGCCCATCTCGCGCGTCTGGCGCTGGATTTCGGTCGTGTCCTCGCCGGCCTTCTTCAGCGCGCCGATCTTCTTGGAAATCTCGTTGCGCGCCGCCTTGAGCTGATCGCCCTCGGTGATGGCGGCGCGGCGGCGCTCGTCGAGTTCCAGCACGGCGGCGACGTCCACCGGCGAATGGCGGGTCTTCAGCCCCGCGCGGACGAAGTCGGGGTTGTCGCGGATGAGCTTGATGTCGAGCATGGCGGACCGCCGGACTATTCGGCGGCGGGAGCGGCCGCGGGAGCGGCCTCGGCCGCCGGAATGGGTTCGGCTTCCGGTTCGGTCTCTTCGATCAGGCGGAGGCCGGCATCGCGGGCGACGCGGGTGAAACGGTCGAGGCAGGGCGGACAGAAATTGCCGCTCATGTGGTCGAGATCTTCGGTCTTGTCGTAGCCGACCAGCACGCACAGCGGGAAGGGACAGGGCGCCATGTCCAGCAGCATGGCCATCACGCGCAAGCCTTCCTGCGTGGCGCGGCGCTCCAGCTTGGCGGCGTCGGCGCCGACTTCCAGCTTGGCCACGTTCAGCACGGCGAAACGCTCCTTGGGCAGGCACACGCCCTGGGGCCGGTCGTCCAGCGGACGGGCCAGCACGATGACGGCGAAATCGCCGTCGGTCAGGGTCCGGACCGCGGCGCGGCCGATGTCGTCCATCGCTTGGCCCGCCTCCAGCGGAATGGGCGCCGCAAACCGCACGGCGGCTCCGGAAGCCTCTTCCACGTTGGCGCGGACGCGTTCGACCAGCGCGGCATCCACCTCGCCGGCGGTCGCCAGCGCGAAAACACGTTCCTCGGCAGCCTGCGCAACCGCCGCCGCCAACAGTCCCATCGCGATCAAAACGTATTTTTTCATCTATCCTTCTCCTCGTATTCAACCGCCAACGCTTATATGCAAAAAAAACGGGTTTCGCAACCCGTTTTCAAGAGGAACCCGACCGGATGGCTCGGCAAACCCGTCCCGGCTCCGGGAAACGCGAGCCTCGGCTCAGCAATTCGCGCAGTAGTCGCAGCGCATCTTGTTGGCCTTGGTCAGCACTTCGAGGCATGAGGCGTCGTCCTTGCCCAGATCCGCGAAATGGATCACCGTGCGGAATCCGCCGCCCTCCGGCTCGCTCTTCACGACCACGCCGCAGCACTTCACCTTCGCGGCCGTTTCGCCGCCCTTCAAGGGCTTGATCGCGATTTCGAACTCGTAGAGGCTGAATTCGGGCAACGGCCGGCCCGAAATGAATTTCATGCCGAGATGGCAGATGTGCAGGTCGTCGAGCCGGCCCAGAGGGGAATCTTCGTCGAGTGCCAAGGAAACGCTGTAGTCGCCGAAGGAATATTTGGTTGTCGTCATCGCATTGCTATTTTCGCACACTTTACCCCTCCGACGGAAAAACCCTACCCTACTTTTGAGCCCTGTCAACCGGCTCGCGGTGATTTTGCGGCCTTCAAGCCCAACAATTGGTTTCGGCGGGCCGCGTAGCGTTTGCGCTCCGCGCCGGCCCAGTCTCCCGCCTTCTTCGCCTGCGCGGCCAGCGCAGCGAAATCCAATCCCAGCGGCGCGCCGAGATGCCGCTTGGCGGCCAGCGCGGCGTCGGGGCTTTTTCCAGCGAGCTGATCGAGATTGTTCTTCACCTCGTGGTAGGCATCGCGAAACGGCATGCCCTTCGCCACCAGTTCCAACGCCCGGTCGGTCGCGAAGACCTCTGGGCCGAAGCCCCGGCGCAGGGCCGCGCCATCCACCTCCAGCTTCGCCACCAGCGGCGCCAAGATGCGGAGGGAGGAAATCGCCAAGTCGAACCCTTCCATGAACGGCGCCTTGGTCTCCTGCAAATCGCGGTTGTAGCCGGACGGGGCGGCGCGGACGACTTCCGCCACGAAGCTCGCGTTCGCGAGCACCTTGGCGGCCTTCGCGCGCAACAGCTCCAGCACGTCGGGATTCCGCTTCTGCGGCATGATGCTGCTGCCCGTCGTGAATTCCACCGGCAAGCGGAAGTAGCCGAACTCCGGCATGGAGAACAGAATCAGATCCTGCGCGAACCGCGACAGCGTCAGCATGGCCTGCCCCAGGGCGGCGAGGATGATGGATTCCAGTTTCCCGCGCGTCTGGTTGGCATGCAGGACGTTGTGGACCGGCTTCGCGAAGCCGAGCAAATCGCTGGTCAACTGCCGGTCGATGGGCATCGGCACGCCGTAGCTGGCCGCCGAACCGAGAGGACACTGGTCGTTCAACCCGTAGGCCGTCCGCAGCAGCGCCAGATCGTCGAGCAGGCTCTCGGCCCAGGCCGACGCCCACAGACCCACGCTCGACGGCATCGCCGGCTGCATGTGGGTGCGGCCCACCATCGGGACCTTCTCGTGCTTCTTCGCGAAGGCGACCAGCGCCTGGGCCAGTTCCGCGGCGGCGGCCGCCGCTTCCAGCAGGCGGACCTTCGCGAACAGCCGCAGATCCACGGCCACCTGGTCGTTCCGGCTGCGGCACGCATGCACGCGCTTGCCGAGATCGCCCAGCTTTTCCGTCAGGCGGCGCTCGACGGCCAAATGGACGTCCTGATCTTCCAGCGTGATCGAAAACGTTCCGGCGGCGGCATCGGCGAGGACGTTCCGCAGTTCCGCGATCACGGCCTGCGCATCTTTCCGGGACAAGAGCGGCGGCCGCAGCGGCATGCGGGCGAGCATGGAAACGTGCGCGGCCGTGCCGAAGCAATCGGCCTCGACAAGCGCCAAGTCCAGCACGCGGTCCTGCCCAGCCGTATAGGCCAGGACGTCCGCGTCCACTTCCCCCACCGTCGTCTTCCGGCGCATCCTAGTGCTGGATCCGCTTGATCTTGAAAATGTGCTTGTCCGGCTCCGCGAGGAATTCGGGCGGCAGCTCGATGCGCACGGTCTTGCCCTTGTCGTCGCCGGAGGACGGGGTCGGCGCGGCCGGAGCGGAGGGACGGCTCGGCGGCGCCAGCGTGCTCTTGGGCACTTCGATGAGGCCGCCCGGAATCTGGAATTCCTTCTGGCAAACCGGACATTCGATGGTCTGTCCGGCCATTTCTTCGGGCCCGTTCAGGTTCTGGCTGCAATGCGGGCAATTGAAATTGATATCTGCCATTTCCGTTTCCTCGCGATTTTTCCCTGCGACGTTTCTGATGTTGGTTTTACCTTAGCACGCCCGTTCCGGCTTGGGAAGCCCCGGAATGGCCCCGTAGTGGATTTTCCACAGGCAAAGGCCATGGGCGGGCGCGGTTTCCACGCGCGCCGTGCGGAGCTTGCTTTCGAGCAAGGCCGGGGTTTCCTCCGCCGGCACCTTCCCGAGTCCCACCCGGAGCAGATGCCCCGCCAGGCTGCGGACCATCTTGTAGAGGAACCCGTCCCCCAGCGCCGAAATCGTTACCAGGGGCCCCTGCTTGCGCACGGACAGCCGCCACAGCGTCCGCACCGTCCCGCCGATTTCCCGGTGCGGATTCGCCGAAAACGCCGCGAAATCGCGCGTGCCCTCCAGCATCGCCGCCGCCCGCCGCATCGCGGCCACGTCCAGCGGCAGCCGGACGTGGACGGCCTGGAACCGATGCAAGGGGCACGCGACCGGCGCGTTCCATACGGTGAAACGATATTCCTTGCCCCGCGCGTCGTAGCGCGCGTGGAACGTCGGCCGCGCGAGGCGCAGCCCGGTGATCCGCACCGCGGCGGGCAGCACCGCGTTCAGGCCATGTTGCAGCCGGCGGGTCTCCCACGGCAGCTTCAGGTCGAAATGCGCCACCTGAGCCCGCGCGTGGACCCCCGTATCCGTGCGGCCGCAGGAATGGACGCGGATGGTCTCGCCCGTCAGCTGCGCCAGCGCCGCCTCCAGGACGCCCTGCACCGTCGTCTGGTTCGGCTGCGCCTGCCAGCCGTAGAAGTCCGTGCCGTCGTAGGCGATGGTCATGCGATAGCGCCGACCGCCCTTCGGCGGACGCACGTGGGGTTTCGCGCCCGTTGCCGGAACCGAACTCACGGCTCTTCCCCCTCGCCGACCGGCCCGCCGCCCGTCGCATCCAGATAGCCTTGCAGGATGACCTGCGCCGCCAGCTTGTCCACCACGCCCCGGCGTTTCTCGCGGCTCGTGCCCGCCTCGATCAACACCGCCTCGGCGATCTTCGTGCTCAGCCGCTCGTCCCACTTTTTCAGGGGAATCGCCGTGCGCTTCGCCAGCTCCGCCAGGAATTCGTCGGTGCGCGTCGTGCGCGCGCCCAGCGTGCCGTTCATGTTCAACGGGTAGCCCACCACGATTTCGAGGACCTGCTCGGCCTCGGCCAAGCGCGCCACGGCCGCCGCCGCTTGCTCCACGCGCGGACAATGCAGCGTCTCGCGCGGGAACGCGATCGTCCGCGACTCGTCGCTGATGGCCACGCCGGTGCGCTGCTCGCCGTAATCCACGCCCAGCACTTTGGACATCAGCGGGTCTCCATTGGATGAATCGGCGAAAAGCCGCCGCGGCTCACCCGGAGGGTTCGCCCTACCTCGGAAAGCCCAGATTGGTTTGGGGTAGGGCGAGGCGTCCCTGCCGAGCCGGGCTGTTCGGCACCGGAGGTAGGGACGGCTCTCCGAGCCGTCCGGGCTGCCCGACCGAACGACCTCGGGACGAGGGCGTCCCGGCTCCATTCCGGCGCAAAGCCCATGGCGATCAAACCGGGCAGACCTTCAAGGCCTGGCGCGCCAGCAGGCGGCCCGCCGCGCGGCATTCGTCGAGCCCGGCCGGCGACGGCTTGTAGTTGAGCTTCAGCACCGGCCGCAGCAGCTCGACCTTCATCGCCTGCAGATATTGCTCGACCTCTTCGGGACCGCCGCGGCCCCAGCCGTAGCTGCCGAACGCGAACCCCGCCTTGTGCGCGGGCCGCAGGCCCTTCAGATAGGTCAGCGCGTCCGCCATCGCCGGCATCAGCGTGCCGT
>CAZECJ010000077.1:0-12019 GCA_964510645.1 uncultured Verrucomicrobiota bacterium
CCAGCACGATGGTCGAGACGAGCGTCCACCACATGTGGTAGGCCACGCCGCCGTCTTTCGGCCCGAGCCCCGCCGCCGCGAATCCGAAGGCCGGCATCGCCGTCCAGCCCCGGTGGCCGATGGCCTTCAAGGCGCCCGGCACCTGGTCCTGCATCGCGCCGAGCGCGGCATGGGCTTCCGTCACGCCGCCGAGGCGCCCGTAGGTCGCCACCAGCAGGATCACCATGCCCACCAGCATGATCGCCCCCTGCAGCGCGTCGGTGAGCATCACGCCTTTCAGGCCGCCGGCGATCACGTAGGCCGCCACGATGACGGCGAAGATGTACAGCGCGGCGTCGTAGGAAATGTGGAAAATCGGCCCGATGAACTCGGCGCCGCCGACCATCACCGCCATGGCGTAGAGCGGCATGAAGCAGAAGATGATCAGCGCGCACAACACCTGAAGCAGGCGGCTGTCGTAGCGCTTGGCGATCAATTCGGGGAAGGTATGCGCGTCGAGGTGGTGGCCCATTCGCCGCGTCGGGTTGCCCAGGCACGTGAAGGCCACGAAGATGCCCACCGAGATGTTCAGCACGGTCAGCCACAGCACGCCCATGCCGAGGTTGGCCGCCGCGCCGCCGAAGCCGACGATGGCGGAAGTGCTGATGAACGTCGCTCCGTAGGACAGCGCCATGATGATCGGGTTCGCGCTGCGGCCGGCCACCAGGTAGTCCGCCGCCGTCTTCGTCTGCCGATAGCCCAGATACCCCAGATAGCCCGTCACCATCAGATAGACGATGACGAGGATGATGCTCAACAAGTCCATGCGTGCTCCTCCCTTACAGGGCGTCCTCGACTTCGGTCTTCTCTTCCTTGGCCCAATCGGTGTCTTCCTTCTTCACGGGCTCTTCGCCCTTGTTCCAGTTGACGATCCCGTAGCCCACGCACAGCGCCGCCCCGGCGATGCTGAGCAGATACGCCAGCCAAACCCCTGCATCCTCGATTCCCAACACGGTCATGGTCGTCCTCCTTATGTCCGGAACGGCGCGCGACCCCGCTGGACCGATCGCCATCCTCGGGCCGCATTCTCGCGGCCAACGTTTCTACAAAGCAATACAAAATCCGAGCGAAACCGAATTTTATTGTTTCGGCGAAACCGGACCGGCGCACGCCGCCGGAAACTCCTTGCGGTGAAGCGTTTTTTCGGGCAGGATTCCAAGCGGTTGGACGTTATTGCCCCCGGCCACGAACCTGGAGAGGACCGCATGCGTGCTTTGAAATTCGCCTTCGCATCTTTCGTTTTCGTCTTCCTCGCCACTGCGCAAGCCCAGGATCCGCGCGGCTACCGCGGCCGCTGGAACGGCTGGGGCTACGAACCCATGGAACTGGCCCAAGGCGCTTGGCGCGTCACCGTGCAAGCCGTCGCCACGAGCGACAACGACTTCGAGATCGCCAGCGATGATTGGGCGCACGAATGGACCTATGGCACCGCGTTGCCACTGGCCCAGATCGGAACCGCCTACGCGTCCGGAGAAAACACGGAACTGGTCGCCACGCCCGACCGGCGCTACACCTTCGCCATGGAAGACGCGGACTACGGCGTGCAGAGCCGGATGATCGTGCAGGAAACGGAGGCCGACCCCGTCGAAGCGACTTCGGTGGCGCACGAGCTGGACGGCAGCAACGCCGTCGTGACCATCGGCACGTCGGCCGCGCCGAGCAGCGGCGAACGAATCTTCGTCCGCTGCAGCTACAACGGCTGGACGTCTTCGAGCTTCGTCGAAGCCTCCGGCGACGGCACGAACTGGACCGCGACGATCGTCCCTGCCGACGCCGACGCCGGCCGGACGTGTTCCTACTACGTGCTGACCACCACGGTCGCGACGCCCGCCCACGCCGACGCCGCCCTGCAAACCCTGCGCTGGAACGACAACGGCGGGGCGCGCTATTCCTACCTCGTCCCCGGCGAGCCGCCGCCCGCCCAGCTCTATATCAATGAAGTGCTCTCCTCCAACGACTCCAGCGAACAGGACGAGGACGGCGACTATTCGGATTGGGTCGAAATCTGGAACTCCGGCGCAGAAGCCGTGGATCTGACCGGCTGGGGCCTGTCCGACAGCGTGTCCAATCCGTTCAAGTGGACCTTCGGCGACGTGACGATCCAGGCCGGCGAGTTCCTCGTCGTCTGGGCCTCGAACAAGAACCGTCCCGCCGTCACCAACGGCAACCAGCTGCACACCAGCTTCGCCATCAGCGCCGGCGGCGAAACCATCCTGCTGACCCGCACCGACGGCACGCGCATCGACGAATTCGCGCCGATCGCCATCCCCACCGACTACTCGCTCGGCCGGCAGCCCGACGGCACGGGCCCGTGGAAATATTTCGCGAACCACACGCCCGGCGCCGCCAACGCGACCACGGGCTACGACGCCATCCTCGCCGCGCCGGCGTTCTCCGTCCCGGGAGGCCTCTACGCGACCAACGTCGAGGTTTCGCTGTCCACCGTCGAAACCGGCGCCGTCGTCCGCTACACGCTCGACGGTTCCGAACCCACCGAAGCCTCGCCGATCTTCACCAACGCCTTCGTCCTGGGCAGCAAGGCCGGCATGTCCAACGACCTCTCGGAAATCCCGACCAACTACGAATCCAGCGGCCCGCCCTACTATGAAGGCTGGCAGTCGCCCGCCGGCGAAGTTTTCAAGTTCCACGTCCTCCGCGCGCGGACCTTCCGCGCCGGCTCCATGGCCAGCCCGGCCGCCACCCGGTCCTACGTCGTCGATGCCGCCGGCACCAACCGCTTCACCTTGCCGGTCGTTTCGCTCGCGACCGACGCCGGCAACCTGTTCGCCAACGACGTCGGCATCTACGTGCCCGGCTTCTACAACAACTACATGCAATCCGGCAGCGCCTGGGAACGGCCCGGCACCCTCGAGTTCTTCGAGCCCGACGGCACCTGCGCCTTCAACGAAACCATCGGCGTCCGCCTGCACGGCAACACCACCCGCACCCGCCCGCGCAAGGCCCTGCGCCTCTACGCCCGCGGCTCCGGTTCCTTCGCGTACCCGCTCTTCGCCGACAAGGCCGTGGACGAATTCGACACCTTCATCCTCCGCAACGGCGGCAACGACTGGGGCAACGGCGTCATCCGCGACCTCTTTCTGCAATCGCTGGCCGACAACACCGGCCTCGACCGCCAATACGGCCGGCCCGTCCTCGTGTTCTTCAACGGCGAGTACTGGGGCCTCCACGACCTGCGCGAGCGCTTCGACGAAGGCTACGCCGAACACAACTACGGCCTCGAGGAGGACGAATTCGTCCAGGTCGAGATCGACAACGCTTCCGCCTCGCCCTACGTGCCCATCTACGACTGCGGCAATGAAACCCTCGGCGGCGATTTTTCCAACCTGTGGGACTACGTGCGCACGAACGACCTGGCCAACCCCGTCCATTACGCCGCCGTCCAGGACCGCCTCGCCGTCGATTCGTTCATCGATTTCTACCAGGCCAACGTTTTCTTCGCCAACACCGACTGGCCCGGCAACAACGTCCGCGCCTGGCGCTCCGTGGCCACCAACCGCGTCGAAGGCGCGCCCGCCCGCCACGACGCGCGCTGGCGCTTCATGCTGTACGACACCGATTTCGGTTTCGGCGCCAATTTCGAGTACGTGCCCGGCCGCGACGAATTCGCCCAGCACGACACGCTCGCCTACGCCGCCTCGCCCTTCCAGACCGCCACGCCCAACCATCCCGATTCCACGCTGATGTTCCGGCGGCTGCTGGACAACGCCGACTTCCGGCAGGCCTTCGTCGTGCGTTTCTGCGACCAGCTCAATACCGCCTATTCCCGCGCGCACGTCACCAACCGCTGGGCGCAGTGGGTCGCCCTCGTCGGTCCCGAAATGGACGAACACGCCGCGCGCTGGCGCCAGCCGACCAACTGGAACAACGAATGCGACCGCATCCGCGCGTACGGCGAGCAGCGCACCGAAGCCGTCTGGGGCCATGTCCGCAACTATTTCGGTCTGGCCGCGCCGGTCGACCTGACGCTCGCCGTCACCAATTCCGCCGCCGGCTTCGTGCGGATCAACGCCCTCGATCTCGACACGGGCACCTCCGGTTTCGCCGGCTATCCGTGGACCGGCGCCTACTTCACCAACTACCCCGTCGCGCTAGCCGCGCAGGCCCGGCCCGGCTTCCAGTTCGTCGAATGGCGCCGGGACGGCTCCGCCCATTCCACCAACGCAAGCATCGAAGTCGCGCTCGCCGGCGCCGTCCAGTACGAAGCCGTATTCAAGGCCGATCCGCCGCCCGCGGTTCTCGCCCCCGTCGCCTTCCAGCCACTCGTCGAAGGCGCCGCAGCCACCGGCCTCGATCTGGAAACCGTCTTCGCCGATCCCGAAGGCCAGCCGCTGGAATTCGCCGCGACGTCCGCCGACACCAACGTCCTCGCCGCCTCCGTCGCCGGCGCCGCGCTTTCCCTGACGCCCCGCCTGCGCGGCGAAACCGCCGTGACCGTCACCGCCTCCGATGGATTCTCGACCGCCACCAATTCCTTCCGCGTGCTGGTGTATCCGCGCGCGCATGAACTGGCCGCCGGCGCGTTCGCCTTCGGCGAGTGGGCCACGAATCAACCGACCGGCGCCTATCCCGAACACATGCTGTTCCTGCAAAGCGACCAGAACGACACCGCGCTCGCCACGCCGCTGATCTACGCCTATCGGATTCCCCTCGCCGACGCCTCCGTGGCCGGCGACGCGGACTATCCCTACAACGCCGCAGCCCGCACGCGCCTCAACGGACTCGGCACCAACGGCGTCGCCTTCATCAACACCGGCCGCGGCCGCGACCTCGGCGGCGCCCTGCTCGCGCTCGACACCCGCGGCGTTTCCAACGCCCCCGTCTCGTGGCTCGGCGGTACCGTCCTGGCCAACGTGCGCATCTACGCCATCCGCCTCCAATATCGCGTGGGCACCACCAACGCCTTCGCCGACGTGCTCGACTCCGAAGGCCTGCCCGTCGAATACATGCGCAATGCCACCAACGGCCACGCCCAAACGATGGGCCCCGTCTCCTTGCCCGCCGGCGCCCTCGGCCAGGAATACGTCCAGCTCCTCTGGCGCTATTATCTGGTCTCCGGTTCGAGCGGCGCCCGCGCCCAGTTGCGCCTCGACGAAATCGGCGTGGACAACCGCGTCGCCGGTTTCTCCGGCTGGCAGCAGGACGCCTTCACGCCCGAAGAACTGGCCGATCCCGACGTCAGCGGCCCGCTCGCCGATCCCGGCCAGACCGGCGCGCCCAATCTCTTGCGTTACGCCTTCGGCCTGGACCGCGCCGCCGACCCCAACCCCGCCTATCCGACCGCCGCCGTCCTGGATGGAGTCTGCACCTTCCTCCACCGCCGGCTCCTCGATCCGGACAGCGGCGTCGACTACGTCGTCGAAACCGCCTCCGACCTCCTGCTGGCCGATTGGGATTCCGCGGACGTCGGCACCGACCTGATCGACCAAGGCGCCGTTCCGACCGGCGACGGCTTGACCGAAACCGTCGAGTACCGCCTCGACGACGACCACCTCCCCAGCCCCCGCTTCCTCCGGCTGCGCGTCGTCCTGACCGAATAGGATCCGCGTTCCAGGACGGGATTCGCCATGCCCGAGCGCATTCCAGAACGGTTGTGGATCGAAGACTACTACGGGCATGCTCCGTTCCCGGGCGGGCGCATCGTGAATCGCGTGCCGGTCGCCGGCGCCGAGCAACCGTGGGCGGCCCGCGCGGTGCGGCATGTCAGCCAGCGCTGGCTCGGTCCGGTCCAGATCAACGCCCAGGGCGTCGTCTTCAACGTCCGCTACGTGGGCGTCCATGAACACGCCGGCCGCGGCGCCTATCCGCTCCACGTCCATCCGCACTCGGAACTCCTGTTTACCCTCGCGGGGCACGGCTCCGTCCGCTTTCCGGACCGCCAACCGCCCGAAGCCTGCGCGCCCGGCCACTTCGCGGTGCTGCCTCCGGGCTGCGCGCACCAAACGGCCTGGGCGCTGGAGCGGAACCGGTCGTGGCGCACGCTCGTCGTCGACTTCGACCTCGCCCTCGATCCGGGACAGACGTTGTCCGAATCGGGCGAAGCCGTGGATCTGGCCTTCGCCCCGTTCTACGAACACTTCTACGTGCGCGGCGAACGCGGCTTCCGGCTGGACGCCCAGGACCGCGTTCCGGCCTTGGCCGTTCTGGGCGGGATCGCGGACGCCCTCGGCCACCGCCGCTACGGCATCTGCGCCGACATCGTCGCCGGCCTGCTCCGGACCATCGCCACGCTCTCGCGCGGCCTGCGGCGCCGCGGCCTGTCCGACGGGCGCCGCCTGTTGCCGGCCCCGCTCAGCCGGGACGCCACCCTGCTGCTGGCCCGCAACCTCCTCGAGCAGGACGACGGCCGCGATGCGGGCGACGTCGCGCGCATCGCCCGGCAGCTCGGCCTGTCCGCGCCCCATTTCATCCGCGAATTCAAGCGGGCGTTCGGCACGCCTCCCATGCAGTACCGCCTGCACGCGCTCATGCGGCGGGCCGCGGCGCTGCTGGCCGGCACCGACGTGAGCGTCAAGGAAGCCGCCTTTCAGGTCGGCTACGGCGATCCCGCTTCGTTCTCGCGCGCCTTCCGCCGGCATTTCGGGCTCGCGCCCGCCGAATTCCGCCGCCGGAACCGACCCGCCCCTTCCGCCTGACGGCCCCGGCCCGCGCAATCCCGGCCGGGTAAACGTCGCAAACGGCCAAGTCTTCTCCTTTGGCTCCGCACCGTCTTTCTTGCCACGATGGTGGCCAACGATCGCGGCGGGCCGCACCCGCCGCGCAACCGAAGGACGGATCCATGCGCGAAAGCATTTTCCATTTCTTGCCGGGCCTGTGCGCCGCGGGCCTGCTGGGCGCGGTCGGTGCCGCATCCGGCCAAGCCATCCAGACTCCTGTCCGGGCCAGTTGGCCCGGCGATTCCGCCACCGCGGCCACGCTCTCCTGGGATCGGTGGTCGCCCGGCCGCGGCACCGTGCGCTACGGAACGACCACCAACTACGCCGCCGTTGCCCGCGACGGCGGCGGCACGTTCCGCCACGTCGTGGACCTCGCCGGACTGACCCCCGGCACCCGCTATTTCTACGAGGCGTCTTCCACCGACGGCTATCTCCAGACCGGCACCTTCCGCACCGCGCCCGCCCCCGGCCAACCGGTCCATTTCGCCATCCACGGCGATCTATACGGCTCCGTCAACGAAACCGCCGCCGCGGACGTGGCCAACCGCATCGCCCAGGAAAACCCCGATTTCGTCGTCAACGTCGGCGACATGGCCTTCGAGGATTTCACCGACACCGGCATCGACACCTGGCAGGCCTTTTTCCGCACCTGCTCCAACCTGCTGGCCGCCGCCGTCTTCATGCCCACCATGGGCGGCCACGACTGCGCCCCGGACTACGACTATCCCCGCGCGGTCTACCAGCGCCTCTTCGCGCTGCCCGATCCGTCCCTCGGCCACTCCTACTATTCCTTCGGCGCCGCGCGCCTGCGCTTCATCAGCCTCAACACCGTCCTCGCCGCCGCCGCGCAGGACGACTGGCTCGCCCGCGAATTGCAGGCGGCCGCGTACTCCCCCGACGTCGATTGGATCTGCGTCCTGTGCCACGAACCGCCCTACTCCTGGGGCTACCGGCCCGGCACCGACGAATACCGCGAGCACTGGGCGCCCCTGCTGACGCGCTACGAAGCGGATTGGATGTTCAACGGCCACAGCCACAACTACCAGCGCACCGTGCCTATCGACGGCGTCCGCTACCTGGTCGCGGGCGGCGGCGGCGCCGGCCTGTACGAGTCCGCCGCCGACCAACCGCTCCAGGCGTTCGCCACCACCTGCTACCACTACGTCTCCTGCCGCATCACGAACGCCGTGATGCAGCTCCAGGCCATCCGCAGCGACGGCCTCATCTTCGATTCCGTCGCCGTCACCAACCGTCGGCAGGTGCGCGTCGAACCCGCCTTCCCCCTCCGCGGCCAAACCGCGAAAATCTCCTACCGCGCGGACGCGGGCCCACTGGCGGCCGCCGATCCCGTTTTCCTCCACGTCGGCGTCGATGCCTTCGCCGACGCGTTCCACGACGCGCCGATGGCGTGGAACGCCGACCGGCAGCGATGGGAAAGCGAATTCACCGTTCCCGCCGCCTGCACCCAGCGTCTGGCATTCGTCTTCCACGACGGCGCCGGCACCTGGCACAACAACCATGGCCAGAACTGGCAGGCGCTGCTCGACCGCGCCGCCATCGCGCCCCTCCCCGCCGCCGCCGGGGCCGACGCGACGCTCCGCTACGAGGCGGATCTCGGCCCGCTCGCCGGCGCCGCCGACGTCGCCGCGCGCCTATCCTTTTGGGGCCCCGGCACCGCCGCGGCCACCGCCGCCGTCGCCATGGCCAACGGCTCCGGCGCCACGTGGCAATGCACCTTCCCCGTTCCCGATTCCGCGCGCAGCCTCGCGGTCCATTTCACCTCCGGCAACGCGCTGGACGACAACGCCAAGCGCTTCTGGACATTCCCGGTCGCCGGCGCCGCCGCGGCGGCCTGGCCGCCCGTGCCCGTCGTCGCCGCCGGTTCCCCCGTCCTCACCCCCAATCCCCCGGGCGACATCCCCGACAACGTCGGCGACAACTTCGACCTAACCAGGCTCGGCCCGCCGCTGACGGTGCACGACGCGCCCCGCGGCTTCGGCGATTTCGGCCACGTCTGGCTCAACGCCGACGCCACCAACCTCTATATCGGCGGCTACGGCCTGGACATCGGCGGCAGCAACAACGTGGCCATGCTCTTCCTCGGCCTCGACACCCTCAACGACAACGCCTGGAACCTCTGGCACAAAAGCGGCCTGCCCAACGCCCTCGACTTCCTCCACAACGTGCGCTTCACCGAACCGATGGACGTCGCCCTCATCCTCGGCGACACCTTCGGCGACGGCCCCACCTATCCCAACTTCTCCATGGGCGGCAGCGGCTACAACAGCGGCATGGGCATCTTCTACGTCGGCACCAACTCCGGGGCCTTCGTCTCCATGGCCGCCGCCAAGCTCTCCCAGTTCCACGGCACCGGCACCAACCCCTGCCCCACCGGCGGCACCAGCACCGACCGCCGCACCCCCCGCTGGGAAGCCGCCCTCCCGTGGAGTTCCCTCGACGCCGCCAGCCCCGGCGCGGTCTCCAACGTCTTCGTTTGCGGCGTGATCGGCTCCCCCACCGTCCAGGACAACGACCGCTATCTTTCCCGGACCTTCCTGGGCGAGCGCGCGTGGGGCCTGCTCGATTCCAACGGACAATACGCCTTCGCGACCGTCAACCTCCGCCCCCTGCGCGTGAATCTCCTCCAGGCCGACCTGCACGGCGGCGGCATTCCCAACCAATGGCGCCAAGACCACTTCGGCACCCCCGGCGGACCGGGCGACGACGAGGATTCCGACGGCGACGGCCACAGCAACTTCGCGGAATACGTCGCCGGCACCGGACCGCTCGATCCCCTCTCCGCCTTCGCCCTCGACTACGCCCCGGCCGAATCCGGCCGCCCGGCCACCCTGAGCTGGCCCGTCGCCCCGGGCCGCTCGTACACCGCCTACTACACTCCCGACATGCTGCAGCCCTTCCAGCCCCTGGCCGACGCCGTAGGCACCAACCTCCCCGTTTTCGCCACCGGCGGCTACTACCGCCTCGGCGTCCGCTGGCCCTGACCGCCCGCTCCGAAGTTTTTCATCTGTCCCGGAAACGGGCCGATTATACGGAAATCGTCCCTTCCAGATAGACCACGGCCTGCCCCGCCAGTTTCACGCGGTCGCCCGCGACTTGGCAGCGCACTTCGCCGCCGCGCGCGGACACCTGGAACGCCCGCAACTCGTCCTTCCCCAGCACGCCCGCCCAGTACGGCGCCAGCGCGCAATGCGCCGAGCCCGTCACCGGATCTTCCGGAATCCCGTACCGCGGCGCAAACGCCCGCGACGTGAAATCGACCTCGTCCCCGCGCGCCGTCGGCACCACGCACCGACAGTTGAACGCCTTCAGCGCCGCGAAATCCGGCTTCAGCTCCCGCACCGTCGCTTCGTCGTCCAGCACCGCCAGCCAATCGTCCGTGGACGCCAGCACCTGGCGCGGTTCCGCGCCCAGCGCCGCCGCCAAGCCAGCCGGCGTTTGGACCGGCGTCGCCGGCAGCGCCTGAAAATCCATCTCGAACCATTCGCCTCGTTTTACCACCGTCAGGACGCCGCGCTGGCGCGTGCGGAACCGGATCGTTTCTTCCTTCCAGCCCCGCAGATCGAACAGCACCTTCGCCGCCGCCAGCGTCGCGTGGCCGCACAGCGCCACCTCCTTCGCCGGCGCGAACCAACGCAGATCGAAACCGTCGGCATTCCGCACCAGGAACGCCGTCTCGGATAGATTGTTTTCCGCCGCGATCGCCTGCAGGACGCCGTCCTCGAGCCACGCGTCCAGCAGGCACACCGCCGCGGGATTCCCCGCAAAGACCTTCGTCGCGAACGCGTCCACCTGCCACATGGGAATCTTCATCGCTTCACTCCGCCTTGGCCGTCGGTTTCAGATCGAAAACGAAATCCTCGGCTCGACCCCGGTCGCGGCCCGCCGGGATCGCCGGATCCACGCCCAATAGCCGCGTCGAGCCGCCTTCGTCCGTCAGATTTTTCCCCACGGCCCAGACGAGGCCCTTCTCCGCCGAATAGCGGAACGGCGCCCCATCGTACGGATCCCGCGGCACTTCGCCCAAATAATCCGGCACCAGCTCCGCCAGCGTTTCCGGCCACCGCCCCTTGTCCCGCGCGAACCGATGGCACGCCACGACCAGTTTTGCGCCGGCCAACAGTCCGTCCGTCCGACATCTTGCTTCTACGATTTTCTCCGATGGCAGCATGATCAGGAACACACAGTTTCCGATCGCGTTGGGCCGCAGGACGGTCCAGCGCCCGCCTTCTTTTTCCGAAATGTCGAACGGCTCCATATCAGCATAAATCCGCGTTGCTTGATCGATCATGAACCGATGGACCTCGGCCAAATCCCGTTTGGTTTGGTTGGGCTGAAAGAAATACCGGAAATTGCTCAACCACGCCATCCATCGGTTGGTATTTGAATCGATGCATGCGTACAACATCATCTGCTCCTGCTTTTTGCGCAGGTCGTCCACGACGTTGCATGCCGTCCGATGCTCCGTTTTCATCGCCAGCACCAATCCTCCGTCGAACGGCCCGGCCTTTTCCAGTTCCGCGGCCAGCCGCGCCAGCGTTTCCGGCGAGGCTGCCGGATCGCGCGCCAGTTCCATCGCCGATTCCGCGGAGGTGCTGAAGATCGCTACGCCCACCAGATAGATGATGAGGCTGGATGCGTCTTTCTGGACCAAATCGCCGAAGCGCAGGCCGACGGCCAGATCGTCCGCCGCCGCCGCGAAACGCCCGTCCAGCCGCGCCAGGCGCGCCCGCGCCTCCAGAATTTCTTCCATGTGCAGCCACGGGTTGAAGTAAGGCACTTGAGTCTCGATGGTCTCCACCGGCGGCGTCAGGCAGAGCGCGCATTCGGTTCCGCGCTTCACGAGCGCCAGGCACGCCGCATTCGTGGCGACCAGGCCGAGCAATTCGTCGCTGTCCGGCGCCTTGCCCATCCGAAAATCAACGAACCATTGGCGGTTCGTCGTATCCACCAGCAGATTCGTCGCTTCGAGGAAATAGGTGAAGGCGTTGTCCGCAGGCGCTAATTCGGGCCGTTCCGCCGCGAATTCGGTTTCATCCGGCGGCGCCGCGTCCCGGCTCGCCACGGCGATGAAAACCGCCAAGCCCCCGATCGCGACAACCCCAACGACCGCCAACCCCAGCAGGAATTTCTTCATGCCGGACAGCCTAGCATTTGCCGGATCATGCGGCAACGCTCCCGCCGGTCCGTCCGGGCCGGTTTGAAAGTTTTTACGTTCTACGTAATTTTCGCGCAAAGTTTTTACGGCTCTTCGCGACTTTGTGTGGGCGGGTTTCGGGCAGGCATAG
>CAZECJ010000078.1:0-11681 GCA_964510645.1 uncultured Verrucomicrobiota bacterium
GCGCCGTGTAGCCGCGCACGCTGGCCTCGTAGATGACCGATTCCTGCAGCGGCACGCGCAGCGTGCGGTCGCCCGTCCAGTCGAAATCGTCTTTCAGGATGACGCCCTTGGGAAAGCGGCGTCCGTTCCGGATGAGCTGGCCCGGAACGATGCCCTCGCGATCGCCCCACTTTTTCTGGCCGACCACGGCGAGGGCATAAGGATCCAGCAACCATTGGTTGGGGTCGAACGCATGGCCGGCGGCGCCGTCGCGCGGACCATCCATGCGGTAGACGTAGTACTGCCCTGGCCGCGCGGTCGGCACGTGCAGGTGCCACAGGTCGCCCAGGCGGTTACGGTCCGGCAGCAGTTCGAATTCCTCTTTCGGCGTCTCGTCTTCCGCGTGGTCGAACAGCAGCAGCCAGACGCGCGTGGCGTGGCGGCTGAAGATGCTGAAATGGACGCCCTGTTCCATCACGCGGGCACCATAGGGCACCGGAACGGGAGCGCTGGGAATCACGTGCTCTTTCTTCTTCATGGGGTACTTTCTTTCATCGATAAAGCCACCAGGCGCGGATGGAATAGCGCAGCCACTGCCCGAAGGAAAGGAAAACGTCCACCAGCGACGGCCCGTGGGAGCGGTGGGAATGGCGGCGGCGCTTGTGCCGCACGCGGACCCGGCGATAGCGCTTGCCGTTGCGAATCACGACGCGGCCGTCCGCTCCATCCGGCGCAGGAACCGAATCCGGCGGTTCGTCCGGGCGGGCCAAACGGTCCAGCGCCAGCCGGAGCGCGCGCGCGGGCTGCCAAGGTTCCGAAAAATCGCTCCATTCGATCACCAGCATTTCAGCCAGGTCGATGGGCGAAATGTGTTCGTTGCGTTCAACCGCGGCCTGCACCGCCAACCATGCGCAATCCGTGGCGCAAATCAACCGCTGGCGCTCCAGCATGCGGGGCATGCAATTGCGGCTCATCATGGCCGCGGCTTTTTCCACGGCGCGCTGCAACGCCAGCAACCGCTGGTCTGCGTCCATTCCCGCCGACGCCACCGCCTGTTCGTATTCGTTCGCGAGTTCCCGGATGTCGTGGCGGTATTCCCGCGAAAGCCAGTCTTTCATGCCCCGAATGGCCCCCGCGCGCACCCGGCCGCAGACGCGTTCGAGATCGTCGCGCAAAGGATGAGCCTTCAAGGTGTCGCGCAAATCCGCCCGCGCTTCGCGCAGGCTCCGGTGGACCTCGGGCGACAGATTCGGATTGTCCCCGAAATAGAGCAGCACGCGTCCCAGCAGAAGCGCCTGGCGCTTCCAGTCGTCGTAGGTACCCTCGCCCGGTTCGGGCGCGGGGTGCTTTGCGCGCGGCGGAGCGGACAGCGACTGCATGGCGACCAGCGGCGCCGCCCACGCCGCCGCCAGGAGGATCCCGAGGAAATACGCCACCATCCGGGAATGGTCGTAGACCATGACGACCAGCGCGCCGCCGGTCGCGGCCATCACGATCAACCACCAGAAAATGGGAGCCCGGCGCTCGCGTTTCGCCGCTTGCTGCAGTTGGTGCATTCCGCGCGCCGCCTATTGTCCGGCCTTGCGCAGCAAGTCCGCAGTCAAATCGTTCGCCTGGTGGAACACCGCCTTCTCGTCGATGTCGACCAGCTCGCCCTTCTCCACGAGGACGTTTCCGGCCACGATCGTGTACTCCGCCCGCGGCGCGCTGCCGCAGAACAGCACGGCGTGCGCCGGATCCGTCATCGCCCCCGCGAAGTCGAGGCGGTCGAGGCGGAACATCGCCAAATCGGCCGCCATGCCCGGCTTGATCTGGCCGATTTCCGGCTGGCCGAGGATCTCCGCCCCGCCGCGCGTCGCCATGCGGATCACCGTCTGCGGCGGCATGGACGTCACGCCCGTGCCGACGCGGTGCACCAGCAGCGCCGTCTGCATTTCTTTGAGCAGGTTCGAGGAATCGTTGCTGGCGCTGCCGTCCACGGCCACGCCCACGCGCACGCCGGCATCCAGCAGGGCCGGCACGTGGCAGATGCCCGAGCCCAGCCGCAGGTTGCTGACGGGGCAGTGCGCCACGCCGCAATTCATTTTGCCGAGCCGCACGATCTCTTCGGGCGTGAACCAGATGCCGTGCGCGTACCACACGTCCGGACCCACCCACCCCACGCTTTCCATGTATTCCAGCGGGCGCATCCCGAGCTTCTGCACGCAGAAATCCTGCTCGTCGTTCGTCTCGCACAGATGCGTGTGCATGAAGACCTTCTTTTCGCGCGCGAAAACGGCGGTTTCCGCCAGCGATTCCTTCGTGACGGAAAACGGCGAGCACGGCGCCAGCACGAGGCGCGTCATCGCGAACGGCTTCGGATCGTGGTACTTCGCGATCAACCGGTCGCAGTCGGCGAGGATGGCTTCCCAACTCTGGGTCACGTCGTCGGGGGGCAGGCCGCCCTGCGAACGCCCGAGGCTCATGCTGCCGCGCGTGGGATGGAAGCGCACGCCGATCCGGCGGGCCTCATCGATCTCGACGTCGAGGAATTCCTGCGGCGCGCTGCGGGGAAAGACGTAGAAATGGTCGGTGGTCGTCGTGCAGCCGCTCAGCAGCAGCTCGCCGAGGGCGATCTGCGTGCTGACGCGCACGGCTTCCGGATGCAGCCCGCGCCAAACCTCGTAGAGCCACAGCAGCCAGTCGAACAGCTTCGCGTCCTGCACCGCCGGCAAGTTGCGCGTCAGCGTCTGGTAGAAATGGTGGTGGGTGTTGACGAAACCCGGATAGACCGCGCACCAGCGGCCATCGAGCACGCGCGCGTCCGGAGGCGTCGGCAGGTTCTGGCCGATGGAGTGGATCTTGTCGCCCTCGATCAGGACGTCGACGTCGTGCAGGATCCGGTAGTCGTCGTCCACCGTCACCAGCGTGTGGACGTTCGCGATTTTCAGCGTGGCCATGCGTTTACTCCTCGAAAACCATCTTCTTGACCGTCACGCCCGGCACCGGAGCCAGCGCCGCCGCCAGCTCTCCGGCCTTGCTCACGACCTCCAGCAAGATCAGGCCATTGGGCGAGCAAAACCCGCCGCCCGCATCGTGCAGGCCGATGCGCGTCCGGATCGAACACCCGTAGTCCGACAGGATTTTCTGCACCTTCGCCGTGTGCTTCGTGCGCTGCGCCACGTGCACCCCGAGGATCGTTTTCTTCGCTTTTTTCATGGATTTCGCGCCTCCAAAATCTCCAGCAGCTCCGGCGAGGCGGCCAAGACCACCTCGCGCGCCCAGCGCCCGGCCTGGCCGGGCCGCATGCGCACGGTCGCGCCCGCCGCCTGGCAAATCGCCGCCGCCGCCGCGACGTCCCATAGCCAGATGTCTTCCTCCGCATAGGCATCCAGCCAGCCGCAGGCCACGTAGGCCCCCATCAGCGCGGCGGAACCCAGCATGCGGATCTTCTTGAACGTCTGCACCTGCCGGACGAAAGCCAGCAGCGGGGCGTCGGACTTGTCCTGGTGGTGGGGAAATCCCGTCGCCAGCGAAGCCTTCGCCACCTCGCGCACGCCCGACACGGCGATGGGCTTGCCGTTCAGCCAGGCTCCCTGCCCCACGATGCCCGTGAACAGCTCCCCGGTGAAAAAATTGAAGATCGCGCCCAGCACGGGCTGGCCGTTTTCCCACAGGCCCACCGACGAACAGCACAGCGGCGTGCCGCGCGAATAATTGAATGTGCCGTCCAATGGATCGACGACCCACATGCGGGAGTTTTCCGTCGCGCCCCCGTGCTCGCCGCTCTCCTCCGTCAACACCGGCAACGGCATCCGCTCCTGCAAGATGCGCAGGATGCGCGCCTCGGCCAACTGGTCGGCCTTCAGCTTGATGTCGTGCGCGGCCTCGGAGAGGACTTCGACGGGATTCCGGCGCATCTCCAGCAGCAAACGGCCCGCCTCGGCGACGGACGAAACCGCCACCTCCAGCGCCGCAGACAAATCCTTCTCCTGGAGAGCCTCCATGCGCGCCACTTTACCCCCCGGCCTCGCCACGGGTCAAGCGCTTGCGCAAAAGCCTCCTCCCCCCTCCGCCGACATCCGCGGCTCAGGCCCAAACCCACGGTTTTTCCATGCTACGTAAATACATTACGTAGTACGTAAAAACGACGGCCGATTTTTCCACGCTGTGGAAAAAAGTTTTCCACGGCGTGGAAAACCGATGCGCCGCGATTCCCCTACAGAGGGAAGTCGGCGCCGTAGGGCAGCGGCACGTTGTGCCGGATGGAGAGGTCGCGGATTTCCCGCACGGTTTCCGCGCGGCCGCTGGCCAGGTGGTCGTTGATCAGCTTGTAGATTTTCTGGGCGACCCATTCGCGGCGCAGGCCCTCGCCGCCGTCCTCGGCGTCGGAGAGATCGAGCGCGAAAACCATGTCGCGCTTCTGCGCGCCGGATTCGCCGACGATCTGCAGGACGGCCGCCTTTTGGTCCAGGGGGCAGCGCCCGACGAGGCGCAGGGGGCGGTCGAGATACAGATGCGTGAGCGTGCCGGGATAGACCTCGGCGGCGGAATCGCCGGAGAAGCGGTACTCGAGATTCGCCAGCACGGGGCGGGACAATTCGCGCGCGGCGCGCTGGACGGCCAAGGGAATCTGCTCGCGCAGGGGCATGATCCACGAGCCGCCGCGATTGTTGTGCCCGAGCAGGTCGAGCAGGAAGGTGTTGACCCGGTCCCCCGCCCCGACCGTGAAGACGGAAACCTCGCCCCCGTTGGCCTTGCTGAAGCGAGCGATGATGTCGGAACTGTCGACCGTGCCCATCGTCGGGCGGCCATCGGTCATCAACACGGCGATCATCGGGCGGCCGGGGGCGCGCGGCAGCTTGAGCACCTGCTGCAGCGGCGAGAACAGATCGGTCTGGCCGCGCGCGCGCATGTCGTCCGTGAACTCGGCGGCCTGCTCCAGCGAGCCGGCGGTGACGGTCTGCCAATCGGCGAAACACAGGGTCGGCGCATCGCTGTAGCGCATCAGGTTGACGCGGTCCGCGGTGGTCAGCGTGCGCAGATAGGCCACGATGCCGTCCTTGAAGAAATCCAGCTTGCTGCGGGTGATGCTCTCGGAGCAATCCTGCACGAGCAGGACGTCCTTGGGCAGCACCGGCAGCGCCTCGACGCCGGCGCGCGAAATGGCCAGCTCGAAATACAGCGCGTCCTCGTCCGCGGCCTTGTAGGTGGAGAGCTCCACGGCCAGCAACTGCTCGATGGGCTGGACGTCGGTCACGTCGGCGGATTTTTCGTCGAGCATCTGGCCCTGTTCGCGGAGGCGGTCCGCGGAGGACAGCTCGCCTTGGCTGGCGGCGTCGATCATGGCGCCGGCCGGCGGCGCGGCATGGAAAAGCACGGACAGCGATTGCAGCGACAGATCGCCCCGGCCATCCGCGGCGGCGGCCGCGGCGGCAATGGCGTCGGCGGTCGCGGGCAGCGTGACGTCGGGCGCGCCGGAAATCCGCGCCACGGCCGGCTCGGTGCGGCGCGGCAACGCCGCCAGTTCGTCGTCGGCGACCTTCTTTTCGATTTCGAAGATGTCCTGGCGGAAATCCATGCCGGCGAGATCGGCGGCGGCTTCCGGCACGGGCGCGGCGGCCTCGGCCGGCGCCGGCGGGACGAAATCCATCGCCTCGGCGCCGGCGCGCAGGTCTTCCAGCAGGCTCTTCTGCAGGGGCTCCACGTCGGCGAAGGCCTCCGGATTTTCGGGGCGGAACTTCTCCGGCTGGGCGAACGAGGGGAGGTCGGGCAAGGCCCGGACCTCCCGCATCACCAGCGGCCGCGGTTTCGCTTTCGCGGACCAATCCGCCGGCCGTCCCATCGGGAGCGAGGGGAATTCGACCAGCAGCACGGCATGCAGCGCCAGCGACAGCGCCAGGGCGACCGCGAACAGCGCGGCGCGCACCCAGGGCTGGCGCGCCTCGCGGCCCATCGGGACGTGGATGCCGATCGAGGTCATGGACCCATTATCCCTGCAAGGTCATCAGGAATTCAAGGTTCGTCTTCGTCTTTTTCAGGCGGCCGATCAACAGTTCCATCGCCTCGACCGGCGGCACGCCGTTGAGCGCCTTGCGGAGGATCCAGACGCGGCTGAGCTCGTCGGGATGCATCAGCAGCTCTTCCTTGCGCGTGCCGGATTTCTCGATGTTGATGGCCGGGAAGATGCGCTTGTCCACGAGGAAGCGGTCCAGGCAGATTTCCATGTTGCCCGTGCCCTTGAACTCCTCGAAGATCACTTCGTCCATGCGGCTGCCGGTGTCCACCAGCGCGGTGGCGATGATGGTCAGGCTGCCGCCGTGCTCGATGTTGCGCGCGGCGCCGAAGAAGCGCTTGGGCTTGTGCAGCGCGTTGGCGTCCACGCCGCCGGAGAGGATCTTGCCGCTGTGCGGCTGGAGGGTGTTGTAGGCCCGCGCCAGGCGCGTGATCGAGTCGAGCAGGATCACCACGTGCTTGCCGGCCTCGACCTGGCGCTTGGCCATCTCGATGACGATCTCGGCGATCTGCACGTGCCGCTCCGGCGGCTCGTCGAAGGTGGAGGCGATGACCTCGGCCTTCGTGTTGCGTTCCATGTCGGTCACTTCCTCGGGGCGTTCGTCGATCAGCAGGATGATCAGCTTCACCTCCGGATCGTTCTCCGAGATGCTGTTGGCCATCATCTGCATCAGGACGGTCTTTCCGGTGCGCGGCGGGGCCACGATGAGCCCGCGCTGGCCCTTGCCGATGGGCGTCAGGAGGTCCATGACGCGCATGTTGACGTTGTTGGCGCTCTTGGTTTCGAGCACCAGGCGCTTGTCGGGGAACAGCGGCGTCAGATTTTCGAAGGGGATGATGCCGCGCTGCCCTTCGGGCGGCCCGTCGTTGATGCTGTTGACCTTCTGCAGGGCGAAGAAGCGTTCCTTGTCCTTCGGGGAGCGGATTTCGCCGTCCACGATGTCGCCGGTGCGCAGGGCGAAGCGGCGGACCTGCGAGGGCGAGACGTAGATGTCGTCGGGGCACGGCAGGTAGTTGTTGTTGGTCGACCGCAGGAAGCCGAAGTTGTCCGGCAGGATCTCGAGGATGCCGCGGACGAACATGGTGCCGTTGCACCGGGCGTTGGCCTTGAGGATTTCGAAGATCAGCTCGTGCTTCTTGAGGGCGCCGAGATCGACGAGCTGGTAGCTGTCGGCCAGTTCCTTGAGCTGGGGCACGGCCAGCAGCTGGAGTTCGTTGAGCTTGAGGACGCGGGCCATCTTGGCGCGCTCGGCGGCGGCGGCTTCGGCGGCGGCGCGCTGCGCGGCGATCTGGGCATCGCGCGCGGCCTGCTCTTCCGGGGTCAGCGGCTGGCGCGGCCGGTTGTCGTGGTACGGCTGCCCGCCGTGCCGGCGGTCGCGGTTGCGGTCGAAGTAGCGGTCGTGGCGGCCACCGCCCTGCCCCTGTTGCTGGGGATAATTCGGGCGGTTGTGCCCGGGATGGCCGTTGTTCCCCTGCCCCTGGCCTTGCCTCTGGTTCTGACCTTGGCCTTGTTGGCCCTGGTCTTGGCCCTGGTCTTGTTGCGGCGCGCGCGGCGGGGGCGGTTCGCCTTCGCGGCTTTCCTGCGGCACGAAGGCCGGGGCGGGCGACGGCGGCGGCGAAACCTGTTCGTTGCCGCGTTCCGGCGCTTCGGAACGGTCCTCCGCGGAGGCATTCGCGCCGGTGCCCGGACGGTATTCTTCGCCGTCGGAAATGGTCGTGTCCAGCAGCGAGGCCGGCAACGGCATGCTCGGGCGCTTCGGCTCCTCCTCTTCGTTCTTGCGGGGACGGCCGCGGCGCGGGCCTCCTCCTCCGGAATGGGGCTTGCGGGGCTGGCGGGGGTTCTTGGGATTCGGGGCCATGTTATTCTCCTTGTTCAACTAAATCGTTCCAGACCGCCCGGCACGCGTTTTCCAGTTCGGCCAGGCTTCCATTGTTTTCGATCACGCGGTCGGCGCGGGTCTTTTTCTCGCGCACCGGCCATTGGCTGGCGATGCGCTCCTTCGCCTCGGCGAGCGAAAGGTCGCGCGCGGCGAGCCGTTCCAACATCGTCTTTTCGTCGGCCGCCACGCACACGACGGCGTCCCATTCCTTCTCCAAGCCGACCTCGAACAGCAGCGGGACCACCGCCAGGCCGATCCGGCCTTCCCGGCGGACGTCCGCCGCCCAGGCGCGCATCCGGCGGATCACGGCCGGATGCAGCAACCGGTTCAGGCGCTCCCGGGCGTCCGCATCCGCGAACACGACCGCGCCGAGCGCCGTCCGGTCGATGCCGCCTTGGGCCGCGCGCACGCGGGCGCCGAACTCGCGCGCGACGGCCTCCGCGCATTCGCCGCCCGGGGCGATGAGCGCGTGGGCCACGTGGTCGGCATCCAGCACCTCGGCGCCCCATTGGCGCCAGAAATCCGCCACGGTGCTTTTCCCGCAGGCGATTCCGCCGGTCAATGCTGCGCAATATCCTTTTTTCATCCGTCTACCAGGGTTTGGCCGGAGCCAGCGGCGACGCTTCGCCGGCGACGTCGTCCTCCTCCGCCGCGCGGAACCCTTCGTCGCGCAGGGCCGTCGCGTGGCGCAGCGTTTCCTGCGCCGTTTCGTTTTCGCCATCCATGCGCAAGGCATGGGCGGCTTTCGTTTCCGCCTCGGCCAGCGCGCCGCTTTCCAGCGCCGCGCGGGCCTGTTCGGCCAGCGTTTCCGCCAGGCGCGCCGCCACGGGGCTGCGTTTCAGCCGGAAGACGCGGTACTTCCGGTTGGCGAACTGCGGCGAGAAGAACTCCAGCTCCTCGGGCCGCTGCTCGAACCGACGCGCCGCCGCATTCGTCGCCGGGTCCAGCGCATCCACCATGTAGCGCATCTGGAGGCCCGGCTGGATCTCCGAAAACTCGCCCATCGAATGCACGTAGACCGTCGCGCCCTGTGCTTCCATCCAGTTGCGGAATTCCGCCTCGTCGCCCAGGAACAGCGCCTCGCCGTATTCGCGGACCTTCCGGCGGATTTCCGCCGATTCAAATTTGGGATGCAACACCACGGGACACCCGCCATAGGCCGCGATGCTCGCGCTGATGCCGAAATTCGCCAGCACGGGCTCCGGCGCGACGTATTTCCGCAGATGGTCCATCAAGGCTTCCGTTTCGGCCGCATAGACGTTCGGGCGGCCCCAATACAGGGGCCCGTCCCACTTCGGCGCGCCCGGCGTTTCGACCACGGACTCTTCCCAGCGGATGGGTCCGCGCCACGGTTGGGAAGCCTCCACCAGCCAGCCGAAGGCCAGCAGGGCCACCGTCAGCCCTCGGGACCAGCGGCGCCCGCCGGCTTTCCATTGTCCGGCCCACAGACCGACCATTCCGCATGCAAACAACGCCAGCCACACGTGGAACCGGAAAAACAGGATGAAAGCGGCCAGAGACGCCAGCAGATAGAAGAGCAAGGGGGGGAAGTCGGCGAACTCGAAGCGGTTGCGTACCGTGTCGCGCATCAAAGCCCAAACGGCGATGGCCGTCAACACCAAAAGGAAGGGGAACCACTCCCACAGCAGGGCCCACGAAGTGGAATTGAGCGCCGGCGCCCACAAGATCCGCTGTTCAAACGTCAGCCGGGCCGGATCTTCGGGACGCACGTTGAGAAAGCGCAGCTTGGCCCACAGCAAGGAGCCGAAATGGCTGTAGGACGGCAGGTAGAGGCTGGATAGAGCCAGACAAAGAAGAATGGGAATCCCCGCCAGCGCGATCCGCGTGGCCAGGCGCTGGCGTTGCGCGAGCGGCGCGCCGGCCAGCAGCATCCCCCACCCCAGCGCCATCGTCGGCGACAGCAGGAAGCCGTGCGCAAACAGATAGGGGTTGCGCAGGCCCACCGCCAGCAGAACGGCCATCGTCGGGACCGCCCGCGTCCACAGGTCTTCTTTGGACAACCGCCCCCGCAAGGCCGCGCCCAGTTCCCACGCCATGTACAGCATCAGGTAAAACTGGACCATGTCCCACGCGCAGAGGGCGAGCCCCGCCAGCGCGGCCGCGATCCAGCCCGCGATCGTTTTCGCGCGGAAGCCGCCGGCGCGGTTGCGCGCCCAGGCCGCCGCGGCCAGATGTCCGATCAACAGCGGCAACGCGTTGTTTTCGTGCGACAGTTCCTGGCCCGTCGAGCGCGCCACGGCGCTGATGGCCACCGCATAGAAAGCCGCCGCCCAGAATCCGCCGGCGAGGCCTCCGCCCATCCATTTCACCCAGAAAAACAACGCGGGAATCGCGAGGCAAAACCACGCCAAATGGAGCGCGCGGACTTTTTCGGCCAAGTTCAGCGTGCCGGGCCAGCGCCGGGCGGCGCGCGCATAGGCCTGCTCCACGCCGAGGGTGTCCGTTTTGCGCGAGACCACGCCGCCGGGATACTGGATGCCGCAGTCGATCTTCGGCAATTCGCCGTCGCGATAGACCATCTGGATGCGGCGGAACGCCAGCGCGCTTTCGAGCGAGAACGGAATGGAACCGTCGGCCGTCAATTGCCGCTGGGCCTCCAGCACGTGGCGGCGCGTGGCGGCGGCAGTCGCCACCAGCGCGGCCAGCACCCCGAGCTGGAGCGCGATCTTCAGGATGCCGGAAAGGCTTTTCATTAAAACAGGCTCAGCTGGTCGCTGGGCGGACGGGTCAGGACCGGCTTCGCTGCGGGAGCGGCCACGCCGGGTTTGCCCTCGATTTCCGCCGCGAAACGATGGAGTTCATATTTCTCGAAAAACGCCTTCAGCTTCGCCGCGTTGGGCGCGGGCGCGGGAACGTCGCTCCATTCCGGCACGCCGGGCACGTGCTTGTCCAGCACCATGAGCTGGACGTTCAATTCGGCGGTGGCCCGGCCGGCTTGCAGTTTTCCGCGCACGTTGTCCGACTCGATCCGGTCCGCCTGCGCGAAGCATTCCGGCAGCGACCCGAACTGGGCGAGCAGCTTGGTCGCCGTCTTGGGGCCGATGCCGTTCACGCCGGGAATGTTGTCCGCCGCATCGCCGATCAGCGCGAGCCAATCGACGATCTGCGACGGCTTCACGCCGGTCTTCGCCACGACGCCGGCGGCGTCCAGTTCGTCGTCCGCCTGGGTGGGCGGCACGATGCGCACGCGTTCGTCCACGAGCTGCATCAAATCCTTGTCGCTGGTGGCCAGGCGCACGACGGCGCCGGCACGCGCGGCGCGGTCCGCCAGCGTGGCGATCACGTCGTCGGCTTCCTGGCCCTTGAGCAAGATCCGCGGGACGCCGGCGGCGTCGAGATACTCGTTGATCAGGCCCAGCTGCGAGCGCAAGTCGTCGGGCATCGGCGCGCGCTGCGCCTTGTAGGCGGGGCATTTTTCGAGGCGATGGGCGGGCGAACCGCCGTCGAACGCCACCACGAGGCGGTCGGGCCGCCAATGGGCTTCGAGCTGCCGGAGCATGCGGACGAAGCCGAACAGCGCGTTCGTGGGCTGGCCCGCGCGCGTGGACAGTTCGCGCACGGCGTAGAACGCGCGGTAGGCCACCGCGGTGCCATCAACGATGAGAACGGATTGGGCCATGGGCTCAGGAATCAGGGTTTAGAGGCTAAAACAGCCTAGGGACGGTTCCCCGGCATTCCAACATTCGACAAACCAGCAAAGATCCCGGACAAAGAGATCCACCCATCCGCCTGGAACAAAACACCGGATTCCCAAATGCGGCGGACCGCCCCGGGAATCCGGCAGGAGCGCAACGGCCCTTACGGGGC
>CAZECJ010000079.1:0-11676 GCA_964510645.1 uncultured Verrucomicrobiota bacterium
CTGCCCACCAGCGATCTCTACGGCACCGAAATCGGCCGCGGCCGCTGGCGCTTCCAGCCCGGCGAATGGCATTGCCTCGAACAACGCGTCGTCCTCAACGTCCCCGGCCGCGACGACGGCCGCCTGACCGTCTGGGTGGATGGGAACCTGCTCGTCGACGAGCGGACCCTCCGCTACCGCACCACGGACGTCCTCCAGATCCGCGGCATTTTCTTCTCCACCTTCTTCGGCGGCGGCGACCCCACCTGGTCCACCCCGCGCGACGTCCACGCCGATTTCGCGGCCTTCGCGCTCTCCCCCGCTTACGTCGGGCAGTGAGATCGGACCCGGCCACGGACGAGCGGAATCAGCCGCCCGCGCGTTCCGCCAGAGGCACGTAGGTGCGCCGCGGGGCCACGCTCTTGTAGGCGGGCCGGATGATCTTGCCGCCGTTGGCGAGTTCCTCGAGGCGGTGGGCACTCCAGCCGGCGATGCGCGCGATCGCGAAGATCGGCGTGAACAGCTCCGGCGGAATTTCCAGCAGGCGATACAGGAAGCCCGAATAGAAATCCACGTTGGCGCTGACGCCCTTGTACATCTTGCGCTCGTGGCCGATGATCTCCGGCGCGAGGCGCTCGACGCGCTCGTACAGCGCCATTTCTTCGGCCAAGCCCTTTTCGGCGGCCAGCTTTTCGACCTGCCCGCGCAGGATGATCGTGCGGGGGTCGGAAACGGAATAGACCGCGTGGCCGATGCCGTAGATCAGCCCCGCGCGATCAAAGGCGTCCTTCTTCAACAAGCGCTGGAGGTAGTCCGCGATCTGCTTTTCGTTGGACCAGTCCCTGACCTCGCGCTTGAGCTCGTCGAACATCGCGACGACCTTGGCGTTGGCCCCGCCGTGGCGCGGCCCCTTCAGCGATCCCATCGCGGCGGCGATCGCCGAATAGGTGTCCGTGAGGCTGGAGGTCACCACGTGGGTGGTGAACGACGAGTTGTTGCCGCCGCCGTGCTCGGCGTGCAGCACCAGCGCCAGATCCAGCAGCTGCGCCTCCAGCGGCGTGTAGCGACTGTCGTTGCGCAGCATGTGCAGGAAATTCTCGGCGGTGGACAGGTCCGGCCGCGGGGCATGGATCACGAGGCTCTTGCCCGCGTAGCGATAGGACGCGGCCTGGTAGCTGTAGGCCGCCAGCAGCGGGAACGTCGCCACCAGCTTCAGGCACTGGCGCAGCACGTTCGGAATGGAGACGTCGTCCGCGCGGTCGTCGAACACGTAGAGGGCCAGGATGCTCTGCGCCATCGCGTTCATCATGTCGCGGCTCGAGAGCTTCAGCAGCGAGTCGTGCACGAAATCGTCCGGCAGGATCCGATACGACCCCAGCAAGTCGCGGAAGTCGTCCAGTTCCTCGCGGTTCGGCAATTCGCCGGAGAGCAGCAGGTAGACGGTCTCCTCGAAGCCCGGACGCCCTTCCGGGAGGAAGCCGGCGACGAGGTCCTCGACGTCCATGCCGCGGTAGATCAGATGCCCCGGCCCCGTCGCATCGCCTTCGGGATGCGCCTGCACGTCGCCGATCTGCGTCAGGCCCGCCAGCACGCCCTTACCGTTGACGTCGCGCAGACCGCGCTTCACGTCGTACTTGGCGTAGAGCGCGGAATCCACCTGGCTGCTGGCCACGGCCATGCCGCTCAACCGCTCGATCCACTGGGTTTCGTTTTTCTTCATGGTGCGCTCTCCCGATTTTCCCGCATTCTCCATCGCGCAGTCTATTCGGCCAAGCGGCAAAGAGCAAACTCCGAAATCCATTTTTCCATATGTTTTCAGGGAACCGGCCGGATGCGAAAGAACCGGCGCGGCGCGGCGGTCGTCAGCGGCAGCGAATTTGTGCCGCGCCGCACCGCCAGCAGCGCCGCGCGGTTGGTCCACGCCGGCAGATCGAACAGGTTCGTCGTCTGCACCAGTTCGTAGGCGTTCGAATACGGCAGCCAATAGGTCAGCCGCGCGACCGCGGCCGTTCCCCCGGAGCGCAGCGCGCACCACGGGATCGTCCCGTCCGTCATCGCGTCGAATTGCGCGGCGAACGCCCGCGCGATGCCGCCGTGGGGCAGGAATTGCACGTTTTCGTCGTTCGCGTTCGTCGACGACAGCGCCGAGTCCGTCCAGTTGGCGGAACCCTGGATCGCCAGCGGCCGCGCGCCGTCCGGATCGATCACCAGATATTTCGCATGCGTCAGGTCGGTGCCGTTCGTGTCGTAGGTCGTCTTCCATTCCGTCGTGTAGGCGTCGTACAGGAATGCGCGGTTGGCCGTCGCGTAGTTCGTCGGTTCGGCCAGCGCCCGGTAGATCGCGTAGCTGTCGCCGTTCGTCGCGGCGCGGTCGCTCTTCGGAATCGTGCCGTTCACGACCACCCCGCGGTCGCAGGCGCGGATCAACGCCGCCGCCACTTCCGGGCGCGTCAGCTTGTTCAACGCGAAGACGATTTCGTTCGTCGCCGCATCGATCGCGGCGACGACGTCGGTCAGGGCGTTGGAACCGCCGGCCGAATCGTCGGGATACGGTCCGAACCGCACCCAGCCGTTGGTCCACATGTCCGCATCCGCGAGGCGGAAGCGCGCGCCGTCGTGGGCATGCGACTTGGCCGGATTCGCGTGGAACCGGCCCGAAAGCATTTCGCGCATTTCATTCGAATAGGCCGCCGCCAGGGCGTTGTCCTGGATTTCCGCCAAGACGTTCCACTGCTGCGAACTGGCCCCGCCCGTGAAATTCCACGACCCCGACAGCACCCACGCCTGCGTCGCCGCCCGGTACCAGAACACCCCGATTTTGTCGTGCATGATGCCGCTGTCCGCCGGCGCGCGCGCCAGCGCCAGCTTGTTCCCCGCCCGCGTCGACAGGCCGGTCAGCGAAAGCCCCGGCCAGTAGTTCGAAGCGACGTCTACCCCGTTGTCGGCCACGAAGCCCAGCTTCGCGCCTCGGACCAGCGCATTGCTCAGCGCGGCCAAAATCGGCCCCGCCGCCCCCAGTTCGGCCGTGTTGCCCGAAAACGTATACGTCGCCAAGCAAGCCCAGTCGTTGCTCGCCAGCGCGTCGATCCGCGCCAAGAACGCGTTGCGCAGCGCATATTCCTCGTCGCCGATGCTCGAATAGGTCGACGTCTGGTCCGGCCGGTTGAAGCGCACGGCCCACGCCGCGCCCGCATGCGAATCCGCGAAGGCCGAGGCAGCCAGCATCCACGGCAGAATCCAAATGGCCTTCAGGAACCTCATGCGCTCAATCTTGCCCCGCCCCGTCGTCCCGGGCAAGGCACGATTGGTCCCTCCGTCGATCGGTCCAGTCCCGCGCCCATCGGACGCGGTGTCAACCAGCCCCGAAAGGTCACGGGACCGTAGAACTGCCTTACGGCGCCGCGATCCGGTAGTAGCGCTTCTGGTCGGGGGCATTGGTGTCGGACAGCGTGAGGACGTCTCCGGTGCCGTTCGTGCTGGCCGCCAGCGCCCAGACGACCGGATCGGCCTCGAGGTCGAGGGTGTATTCCAGCCGGTATTCCTGGTCCAGCACCGACAGGAACGTGGCCGAGGCCGGCGCTCCGCAGGAAGCCGTGAAGGTGCCGAACTGCGGCAGCGGGTGCACGGCGATGCCGATGGTTTCGTCGTCGAATCCGTCCTTGTCCGCCGCGTTGAACGTCACGCTGTAGAGGCCCGTCGGCGCCGCGCCGGTCCACAGGAACGTGCCCAGCTCGTTCGTCGGATAGAAGATCGATCCGGCCGGCAGGTTGCTCGCCGTCAACGCCACCGCGTCGCCTTCCGTCGGCGCGGCCGACACTTCGAACTGGAGCGTCTCGCCCAGGAAAACGCTTTGATCGCCGATGGGGTCCAGCACCGGCGGCGTCCCGGGGAGCAGGGTCGTGACGTTGGTCGTTTCCGAGTACGGGCTGTTGGTCGCGGCGTTGTAGGCCTTCGCGCGGTAATAATAGGTCGTGTTTTCGGTCAGGCCCGTCACCGCGCAGGTCGTCGCGTCGCCCACGTCGCGTTGTTCGTAGCCGGGGACGAACGGGGAATCCCCTGCGGGCGTATAATCGGTCCAGACCATATGGTTGATGGCGGGACGGGCAGCCGCGTTGTTGCTGACGACCAACGTCGTCACTCCCGAAACATGGATGTTGGCGAAAGCGGCGGTTTGCACGGTGGCGTTGTAGGCAAACGTGCCCGTGGAGGTGCCGTTGACGAACACCGTCAAAATCCCACCGCTGCCGCTGAACATCTGCTGAACGTCGAACCGCAGGCTTCCAATCCCGTTGGGAATGTTGGTGCAAACGAGGTAGGCCCCCGCCTCGTCCCGCAAGCAAATCGCTGGATTGCCGTTGACCGTTTGATCGATTCGCGCCTTGTACGCCGTCCAAACCACGTCCGTGTCGTTGGTCCATATCCTGTTCGTGTAGCTCGAGGCGGTCCCGCCGCCCGTGCAGACGCAATTATTCGTGTGGCTGGCGCCCTCCCCGCCGCCGGCGGTGAAGGTGGCGTTCGTGGCGACGTCGAGCCGATAGCCGGTGGCCCCGGAGGCGGGCAGCCAGTTGGCGGCGAACTGGGTCGCCTGCACGCCGGTGGCGGCCTGGATGACGGGCGCCGGCAATTCCTCGCCGACGGTGACGGCGAGGGTCTCCTCGTCGCTGCCGTCCTTGTCGGTGGCGGTGAACGTCACGCTGTAGACGCCCGTGGGCGCGGCGGTTTCCCAGACGAAGGACCCGGTTTCGTTCGTGGCGTTGAACGTGGCGCCGGCCGGCAGGTTGCTGGCCGTCAGCGTCACCGTATCGCCGTCCGTCGGCGTGGCGACGACCGGGAACTGGAGCGTGCCGCCGAGCAAAACGAACTGGTTGCCGACGGGATCGAGGATGGGCGGCGTCGGCAGCGGCGGGCTGGTGCATTCGTTCGTGTGCGTGCCCAGGCCGCCGAAGGTATCCACCGCATAGCCGTCCCATTCGGTCGCCGGATCGAAGGCGTTGGTCGTGACGGCGTCGCCGAACTTCACGGCGGTTTTCCGGCGCAGGGTGTGGTCGGCGGTGGAGGTCAGGCCGCTGCCCCATTCGGTGCCGGGATCCACGCCCACCTGCCCAAGGCTGTCCAGCACGGGGCCGTTGGTTCCGCCCGAGCGCAAGACCACGGCGTCGTCGCCGTTGAACGTCAGGCTGCCGCTGGTCTGGTCGGCCACGGCCAGGATTTCCGTACCGGCCGTCGCATTGGCCAGCACGTACGCTTCTTCGGCGGCGACCGTCCCGGTGAGGCTGATGGCGTAGGTCGCGCTGACCGCGCCGTTTTGATAGCCCTGCACCACGTACTGGCCGGCGGCGAGGTCGATGGCCGCCGAATGGGGGTTGTAGATTTCCAGCGCCTTGTTGTTGGAGCTGCCCTCGACGTATTCGGAAATCAACACCGCGCAACTGTCGAAAACGTCGAGCACGACGGTCCGGGACATGTGGACGCCGTCGGCTTGGTTCACGAAGGTCACGACGTCGGTGTAGGAGCCCACGGCCAGCGTCGCCGCGACGGCGTTGAACGCGGCGGTGACCGCGGCGGAACTCCCCGCCGCCAGCGTGCCGTTGGTCGGCCCCACGTCCAGCCAGGCGGCCGTGTGGGTCAGGGTCCAATCCAGGGCCGCCGCGCCTTGATTGGTCGCGACGTAGAGGAATTGCTCGGGAACAAAGGGGCCGCCCAATTCGCCGCTGGCCGTTTGGGCGGCGGCGGGCGCGACGTCCAGGTCGTTGGGAACCACGGTCAGCGACAGATCCACGACGGGGGCCGCGTTGACGAAGTTGCCGCCGAAAGCGATGCGCGCCAGATGGGTGGTGGCCGCGTTGGGCACGGCGGTCGTGTCGAAGCCCACGTCCACGCACGCGGAGCCGCCCGCCGGAATATTCACCGTCTCGGGCGCGATCGACACCCACGGCACCGCGCCGCCCGAGGCGATCGCGACGTTCATTTCGGCGTTGCCTTGGAAGGCGCCGACCAGCGCCGAGTTGCCGGTGGCCACGTCGGCGATGCGCAGTTCGCCGCCGCCGGTCGCGTTGTTGTAGGCGGCGAGATACAGCACGTCGGATTCCTCGTCGAAGTCCATGCCTTGCGCGTAGTTCGCGTCGAAACCGACGGATCCGACGACGGTGCCGCCCCCCGTGGTCTTGTCGATGCGGATCAGGACGTCGTTGGCCATCTCCAGGCCGTACATTTCGCCGGCGCCGTTGATGGCGATGGCGATGAGAAGCGGCGCGTTGGCGACGGCACCGACCGCCGTCGCCGCGCCCGTCGCCGGATCGATCTCGTAGAGCGTCGACGTCGATCCGTCGGTCGAGGCGGCATACAACGTCCCGTCCGGATCCGCCGCGAGCCCCACCCAATCCTGCCCGGAAGCCGGAGTCGCGGCGCCGACGATGGTCTTGGCGGCGGTGGCGACGTCGAAAGTCACCAGTTGCTGGGCGGCGTAATCCAAGGCGTACAGCGTCGAGAAATCGCCGTTGAGGAAATCCGCGCAGGGAATCAGGTTGTCGCCGCTGCTGCCGATGACGGTGAACGTTCCGGGGGCGTCCGAATAGAACGAAACCAATTGCTGGTTATCCATGTCGATGCCGTAGCACCGCACGCGGGCGGGGGCCTGCATCGTCGGCTCGGAGGATGCGGCCGGTTCCTGCTCCGGAGCCCGATCGGCGGAAGGCGCGGCGGACCCGCGCGGGAAATTCCCGTCGCTGGGCGGAATCGCCACGGGCGCGCTGCCGGAGGCGCGCAGATAGGAGCGCAGCTGGACGTCCAGGTCGAACGGCCCGGAATTGGTCAGGCACAGGGCATTGGTCGCTCCATATCCCCAATCCAGGGTTTCGTCGATGCCGGCGGGGCCGGCGGTCAGGAGCGAGCCGGTCAGGACGAAATCCTGCGCGGTGTCCAGCAAGTCGACGATGGCGACGCCCGCGACGGTGCCGGTGGTGTAGTTCGGAGCCGTCGCCGAGACCGTCCACTCCCCGACCAACAGATCCAATCGATAGAACCCGTTGGTGTCCGTGGCCGTGTCCAACTGGACGGCCCCGTTGTCGGCGACGACGGCCGCCCCGGCGAGCGGCGCGCCGGAATGCGCGGCGGTGACCCGCCCGGTCAGCGCGCCGGCGGCGGCCCGGCCGTTGACGTCCACGTGGGCCCACGGTTCGTCGTTGTCGTTGTTCCAGATCGTGACCACGTCGGCGTTGGAGCCCACGGCGGAGGGAGCATAGGTCACGTCGAAGGTGAACGACTCGCCCGGCGCGAGCGTGGCGGGAAACGCCGGCAGGGACGCCAGCGCGAACGGCCCTTCGTCGTCCGCGCGCGGTTCCGCCCGATCGAGCGCCGCGAGGGATTTGTCCACGTCCGGCAGGTTTTTTCCGCGCGGCAAGCCCTGCGGCCGGCTCTCGGCCAGCGGACGCGCATTGTAGTACCGCGTCTTGCGGCCCAGGCCAACCACTTCGGTGCGCGGCGCGCCCACGCGGACGTTGTCGAAGTAGGTCGTGGTCGGGTTGCCGTCCGTGTTGTAGGCGGCCAAGGCGATCGTCCCCGCCGTTCCGCCCGCGTGGCTGCCTTCCCAGGTCAGGGTGCCGTTGACGTAGAAACGAAACTCGCCGCCGACGGCGCTGACCAGCAACTGGTTGGTATCGGTGGCGCCGCCCTTGACCGTCGTGCTGAGGGTCCAGCCCTGCAGCGCCGCGAAGCTGGTTTCATCCTGCCACCAGACGGAATAGTAGTTCGAGGAAATCAGAAACAGGTAGCCCTGCCCGGTTCCGTCCAGATCCAGGTCGTCCGTGGTCCGGAACGCCAGACCCGCGGAAGAACCCGCATAGCCGGATCGGCGGATATCCACTTGCGCGGAAGCATCGGCCCACGTCTGGCCGCCGGCATAGACCGCGGTCATGAATTGTTCGTCCGCGGTTTGCGCCCGGTATTCGCCGGCCACCACGGTCCAGCTGGCGTCCTCGTCCGGCTGCCAATCTTGCGCGACCCCGCCGGCGAAATCCTCGGCGTAGTAGCCGAAGAACACGTTCGACACGATCAGGTTCCGGCCGCCCGGCGCATCGGCATTCATCACCGTGACGTGCTCCGTCCGCGGCGAGGCCGGTTCGACCGTGCCGAACGGAATCAGCCGGTCGTCGGCCGGATCGATCGAATCGGAAAGATCCAGTTCGCCGGTGATTTCGACCACGGTGACCGCGACCGTCCGCGCGAAGGCGCCGTGCGTGACGAGATTGGAAAACGTCACGACGTCGGAATAGACGCCGGGCGTCGTCAACCAGTCGTCGGCCAGGGCGACCGTCGCGGTTTGCGTGGTTTGCGCCGCCAGGTCGCCGTGGGTCGGCGCGACGTCCAGCCAGGCCGCCGACCACGTCGAAGTCCACGCGAATCCCTGCGCGGAGGGATTCGCCAGCGCGTACGCCGAATCATCCGCGGTGAAGGGGCCGCCTTCCAGTCCGCTGGCGACGATGCCGGCGGCCGGCTGGACCGAGAGGGGTTCCTGCACGGTCAAGGAAACCGAACGGACCGTCTCCGCGCCTTCGGTCGCGTTCTGGAACGCGATCTCGCCGGAATAGTCTCCCGGCAGCAAACTGCCGGCGGCCGCGGAAACGCGCACGGTCACGACCGTTTCCTCTCCGATGTCCAGCCCGCCGGACGCCGGAATCGATTCCAACCAGGGCGCGGAAGCCGTGGCGTTCCAGTCCACCCATTCTTCCGACGAGTTGCTCAGGCGATAGAGCCGTTCGGGCGCGAACGGGCCCGGATAATAGCCGCTCGCCTCGAGCCCCGCCGGCGGCTGGATTTCCAGTTGGCCGGCGCTGGGGTTCATGGTTCCGACAAAGCACACGTCGTCCACCTGCCACCACCACTCGTAGTTCGCGTTGTAGTAGTGGAATCGCAGCACGACGTTGCTTGCCCCGGCCGCCGCCGCCGAGAGGTCCAGTTCCACGGTCCGCGGGCCGCGCAGCGACGCGGTCTGCCGCCACAGATTGCTCCACGGGCCGGCGGCGCCGTTGACGCTCACGTCCACGTCCGCCACTTCGGTGCCGCTGTAGGAGTAGAAGTCGGTTTTGAAGCGGCAAGCCACGACCGGATAGTCCGTGAAGTCCATCGCCGGACTTTGCAGTTCGGTGTCCATGTCCACCGAGCCCGCGTTGTCGCTGTCCACGACGGCGAAAACCCCCTCGCCGCCGGTCAAGTTGCCGTGGCCGCCGGGATCGTCGAAGCGCCAGGGCGCTTGGTTGGTCGTGTTGTCGACCACGGTCCAGCCGGCGGGCGACCCGGCATCGAAGCCCTCGCAGGAAATGGGCTCGTAATAGGGCGTCACCGCCAGCGACACCGGGCGGGTTTCGACCCGCCCTTCGGTCACGTTGGAGAACGCCACCGTGTCGGCATAGGTTCCGGGCGTCAGGAAGGTCGCTTCCGAATCAAACGACAAAACGACGCTGACGGCTTCGCCGGCGTCCAGCACCCCCTCCCGCGGCGACACGTCCAGCCACGCGGAGGTCCACTGCGAAGTCCACGCCAGTTCCGCCAGCGACGCGTTCGAGAACACGTAGGTCTGGCTGGACGGCGCGAACGGACCGCCCACCATGCCGGCGGCGCTCAGCCCGGTCCGGGGCGTGACCCGCAGCGGGATGGGCGCCAATCCGAAATCGATGAAATTGGTTTCGTTCAGCACCATCTCCACTTCGACCACGCCGCTCGTGTAGTAGCCGTCCGCCGACGCGGCCACGACATGCGTGCCGGTGGGCAGGTTGAGGACAAAGCCGCCGCCCGCGCCGGCGGTCGCCGCGTATCCGTTGGTGGAAAACACCCGGGCCCCGGAAATGCCGGTTCCGAAGAGGACGTTGGTGACCGTGCCGACAAGGGTCCCGACTTCGGGGCTGCCCAGCCGGAAACTGCCGATGCGGGTCTGCCAGCCCGAGCTGCTGGTGGCGGGCAGATATTCGTTGATGTACCAGAACGTCACGCCGTCGGCGGGATCCACGGCCAGCATGCTGTAATCGCCCCAGCGCGCGGCGGTATGGGTCTGGGAGCCCGCTCCCGCCCACAGTTCCGCCTCGCCCTGGAAGAGGCCGCCCGTCGGATCGGTCACCATGCGGCCGGCATAGCGGATCGACGGGAACGTGTTGGTGCCCGAAACGCTGTAGCCCACGGCCAGGTTGCCGTACATGTCCATCGCCGCGCTGCCCATCCAGCGGTGGTCCCCGTCCGGCGCGAAGGTGGCCTGTTCCTGGACGACGAACTCCGTCCCGCCCGGCAGCGCCCGGCGCAGTTCGTAATAGCGCACGCCGGCGTGGTCGGTGCCATCCGCATCCACCGTGTGGCAGGCCGTCAGCGATTCATGGCTGCCGAAGTTCCGGTACTGCACGCGGTGCATCAGGCGGTCGGCGATGGCATCCAGTTTCTGCGTCGTTCCCTTCTGCGGGACGTTGTTGCGGCCGCCGGCGAAGGCGGAATCGAACGGCGCGACCGCGTTGGTGTAGTTCGGACGCAGGCCCGATCCGAACGTCGTGTTGGCGGGATGGGCCCAATCCACGCGGAATTCCCAAACGTACAGGGAATCGACCGGGCTGGTGCCCCAGGCGTCGTCGTCGATCATGGCGAAATAGTTGGGCGTCCCCTCCGGCGGCAGCGGCCCGTCAAGGTCGGCCGGCAGCATGCCGCCGTAATTGGCGTCCACCGTTTCCAAATCGAAGTACTGGTAGGTCGCCGACGGATCGCCGACCAGCATCTTGGCGCGGTCGAACGCGAACACGCCCGCGCCGGCCCCGCCGGCCGTGTCGAATTGGTTGTCCGTCATGTAGTAGCCGTCCGGCCAGACGCCGAAATGGGGATAGTCGTTCATCTTGTCGTTCGGCATGACGAAGTCGTAGAGATACCACGCCCCCGTGGGATCGCCCGTCTGCGAAATGGCGATCACCTCGTGGCAGGGCGTCACGCTGACGATGAACTGGCTCAGGAACCAGCGGTCGGCCAGATGGTCGTACAGCACGATCGGATCGCCGTCGTCCGTCGTCGAAGCCGGCGCGGGAAATCCGGCGGCGGCGAACAGTTCGCTCAACAGCATGGGCTCGATGAGCGCCGCGCCCGTCTCCTTGTCGTAGATGCAGAAATGCATGTTGACCATGGCGACGTAATGTTGCGGCCCGACGTCCCCGTTGTTGTCCGGCGGCAACACGCCGTCCAGGTTTCCCGGCCCCTCGAACGTGATCAGCGGCGCCGGCATGTCGCGCGGCGCGGGCGCTTTCTGCAGCACCGGATCGGACGCCGGGGCCCGCGCGCGCTTCGCCGCCGCGGCTTCCGCGCGGGGAATCCGGCCCAGGAAAACTTCCCGCGGCCCCCCGCGGGAAATGGACTTCAGGCGCGGCGACGCCTGCAGGCTTTTGATCGACGGCGAAACGGCCATTCGCACCGCCCCTCCGACCTGCGCCGGCGGCGGCCGATCGGTCTTCAGGGAAGCCAGCGCCTGCTTTCCGAAAGAGCAGGAGCCCCAAGCCAAGGCCAAGACGCAGGCCCAACCAACCCAATTCCTTGTGCGCATGGAAACTCCCCTTGATTATGATTTTCCGCATTGTCCCCCATTCCCTGTGCCAAGGGAAGAACAAACGCTTTTTCTCTCCGCGATCGGGCGCATGGTAGTTCTGCGGAGGGTTAGAGCATTGGGCGGGTGGAGGTTCAGGC
>CAZECJ010000080.1:0-11667 GCA_964510645.1 uncultured Verrucomicrobiota bacterium
ATGGCAGCGCCACGATCACGGGGCTGAGCGCGGGCACGACCTACCACGTGGCGGTCTATCCCTACAACGGTTCGGGCGCGTTCCTGAACTACCGGACGGACTCGCCGGCGACGGGCAGCGTCGTGATCCTGCCCGATCCCTCCGCGGCGACGGCGACGGCGGACGGCAAGACCCTGATCGACTTGGCCTGGACCGAAAACGGGTATGACGTGATGATCGTGCACAAGACCGGCAGCGCCTCGACGGCGCCGACCCAGGGGGCCGCCTACAGCGTTGGAAACGACTGCGGCGGCGGCAAGGTGATCTACAAGGGCTCCGGCTCCGCCCTCGAGCACGTGGTGGCCTCGGGCACGACGCACTATTACGCCTTCTATTCCTACAGCGGCAACTACTACTCGGCCGGGCTGACGGATTCCGAATCCACGACGTCGTTCGCCGCGGGCGAGGTCGTGGAAACCTTCTCCTACACGAACAGCACGGCGCTGGCGGGCCTGAACGGCGAGACGGGGTGGGGCGGGGCCTGGTACGGCGACACGACCTTGTTCACCAATTCTTCGGGCAGCTTCGCGGAGCAGACGAACTACCCGGCTCCGGCGGGCAACAAGCTGTGGGTCTCGCCGGCCAACGACGCCAACGTGGCGGTGTTCCGTCCGCTGGGCCAGTCCTACAACAGCGGGCGGCTCTACTTCGGCTACGTCCTGAACTACCTGTACGAAGGTTCTGATAAGTATGAGGGTCTCTCTCTGTTCTGGACCAACACCAATGAGAAGCTGTTCATTGGCGAAATCGGGACGCAGGACCAACAGTTCGGCATCGACAGCACCGGGTCGGCCTACACTTTGACCAAAGGGGCCGGCAACGACTATATCATCGTCGGCTACTATGACTGGGGCACGGCCGAGGCCAAGGCCAAGGCCTTCAAGATCGGAACGGCCGCGGTCCCGGCGGAAGAGCCGGCCTCGTGGGACGTGACGGTTTCGAAGGCCAGCAACACGGTGGGCACGGTGAACACCATCCGCCTCGCGGCCGGCGAATACGGCGGAGCGTCCGGCACGCCGGGCAACACGTATTTCGACGAGGTGCGCATCGCGACGAACTGGGCGGGGCTGATCGGCGTGCTGCCGTCGAAGCCGCTGGATCCCTCGGGCCAGACGGCGACGGCGGATGGCAGCGAAATGGTCCGGCTGGCGTGGACGAAGAACGGCGCGGCCAACGACGTGATGGTCGTGCACAAGACCAGCGCGATCTCCGTCGATCCGGCCGACGGCGTCGCCTACGGCGCCGGCGACTCGGTTGACGGGGGCAAGGTGATCTACAAGGGCGGCGCAACGGCGCTGGAGCACGTGGTGGCCGACGGCACGACGAATTTCTACAAGTTCTATTCGGTCAATTCCGCCAACTACTATTCGACCGGCGTGGTGGCCGCCGCGACCAACGCGGCCTACGCGGCCTACGAAAACGTGAATCCGTTCAGCTATACGAACGCCACGGCGCTGGGCGCGTCGGCGATCGGCGGTCAGGGCTTCGGAGCGAATTTCTGGACGGTGGACAGCGGCACGTGGACGGTGCAGACGAACTATCCGGTGGCCGTGGCGGACGACGTTCCGAAGTTCTTGGACATGGACGGCTATCCGGCCATGCAGGGCAACCGGGTCTATTGCAGCATCACGTCCGACGGCGGCGTGGCCAAGGCGCAGCGGTCGCTGGACAGCGCCATCAGCAGCGGCCAGTTCTACGTCGCGTTCCAGATGGCCTACCAATTCCGCGGGGCGAACAAGTGGGCGGGCCTCAGTCTGCTCAACGCCAGCGGCACCGAGAAGGCCTTCCTCGGCAAGGGCGCGGGCGCCAACTACAGCACGCTGGGCATCGGCGACGGCACGACGACCTACTGGTCCGCCTACGATCTGGGCCAATACTATTCTTCCGACACCTTCGGCAACACGGGCAACGTGTACCTGGTCGTCGGCAAGTACGACTTCGACACCGACGTGTTCCAGGCGAAAGCCTACCGGATTCTGGATGGGGATTCCTTCCCGGCGTCGGAGCCGACCTGGGACGTGAGCCAGACGATGGCCGGAATCGATGCGATCGCGCGGATCCAGCTCAATGCCGGCGCGAGCGGCGGGGCCGGCTGGCCCGGCAAGGTGTTCTACGACGAAATCCGCTATGCGACGAACTGGTCCGGCCTGATCGCGGTGACCTGCCCGTCGTGGGCCGGCAGCAATACCCTGAATTCCGCCGCGTGGACGGCGCCCGCCGGGAGCTATCTGGGCGATACCGAGAACTTCCAGTTCCAGTCCTTCCCGACGGGCCTGGGCCAGAGCGGGACCATCGAATTCGACTGGGCGAAAAACGCCGCGTTTTCGTCCAGCTATTCGATGACGTGGTGGCAGAACGCGAACAACAACAGCTATTGGACGAACCGGGTGCAGATGACGTCGGCCGGAGTGGTCACCAGCCGTTTCGCGGCGGCGGGCAGCAGCTGCTCGCCGGTCTACACGAACAATCCGGCCCTGACGGTGAGCAACCTGGTGGCGCCCTCGGGCGCGACGGCGACGCAGGACGCGGTGAACACCAACAGCCAGATCAATCTGGAGTGGGTCCGCGGCGTGTCGGGCGCGGCGAAGGACACGCTCGTCGTGCGGCAGACGGCCGATTCCGGCTGGACGACGCCGGTGAACGGTTCGACCTACAACGCGGGCGATTCGTTGGGCAGCGGCACGGTGGTCTACCGCGGCGCGGGCACGACAGCCAGCGATACCGGCTTAGCTCCGGATACGACCTACTACTACCGGTTCTATGCCGAGAACTGGACCTACTACTCGGTGGCCTACGACGACGCCAGCGCCGCGACGGCCGAGGGCACGCAGGAATTCACGATCGACGGCAATCCGGCGGATTGGAGCGGATCCGCCTCGACCGTCCTGAACAGCGCCGCGAATTCCCTGCAGGAATTCATCTGGACGGACAAACTGGGCGAATTGCGGGTGGACCATGCCGACCACCAGAACGCGGACATCCGGGAATTCCGCGTCTATGCGGACGCGGATTGGGTGTATTTCCTGGTCCGGCTGACCAACGTGACCGACGTGGTCAAGCCGTTCGTGGCCATCGGCGTGGACACGCGCACGAATTCGGCCAGCACGGCGCTGAACTGGCTGGGCGACGATTCGGGCACGTTCATCGGCGACGGCTATTTCCAGGGCGGGGCGGCGCACTTCCCCGAGTACCAGCTCAATATCCACTCGGTCGGCGGGGCCCAGATCGAGGCCTACAAGCACGACGGCACGTTCTGGTACGGGCCGGGCGAAACCCGCGAAGTCGCCATCAGCGCCGACTACGACGCCATCGAGCTGAAGGTGGCCCGTTCCGAACTGAATCTGGTCGGCGCCAAGACGGCGCGCTTCACCGTGGCGGCGTTCATCAACTCCGGCGTCTGGAACAACGACGGCGACGGCACGGCGCATATCGCCGACAACACCGCGGCGGCCGTGGACGCCATGTCGATTCCGCCGTGGGGCACGGCCGACAACGCGGCGACCCTGTCGGCCTGGCTCGAAGACGTCAGCGATGCGGACGTCGACTTCTGGGCGGACGTGCGCTTCGCGGCGGGCGGGCTGGACACCCATGCCCGGCCGACGGCGCCCGTGCTGGCGACGCCGACGAATACGGCGGCGGTGACGGCCAGCCCGAACCTGATCTGGCAGGCGTCCACCGATTCCGACGGCGACGTGACCGGCTACCTGCTGGAAATCAGCACCAACGAGCAGTTCAACGGAGCGACCGGCACCGAAAACGGCGCGATCGACCTGCGCGTGAACCTCGCCGCCGGCACGACGAACTACGCGTTCACGACCTCGGCCTCGCAATATTGGTGGCGGGTGCGCGCCCGCGACACCGCCGGCCAGCTGTCGGCGGCCACGACGCGCGTCTTCCGCGTGGTGGGCAAGCTGGACACCGAAGGGCCGCAGCCGACGCTGATGTACATCGGCACGAACGTGGCGGGCTATCTGGCCGGCGACTACGACGCGTTCATCGCCCAGTACGGCCCCATCCAAAGCGTGCTGGACCGCGAGATCCGCGACACGAACAACGTCTTCGGCTTCGTCATCCGCTGGACCGACGCGAGCGGCGTCTACGCCACCAACCACATGCGGAGCACCGATGGCCCCCCCAGCGCGGGTGGATTCGCCTTCAACATCGTGGATACCGACGGCCGCGTCTCGCCCAACTGGGATCTGGTGGAAATCGACACGGTGGGCGGCACCACCAACGACCTGTGGGGCGTCGACCGGCCGTTCTACGCCACGAACACGCAGGCGACGGGCAACAGCGACGTCGCGATGACCAACTACGTGACGGCGGCCTTCAACGTGACCAACTACGACCCCACCATTGAGTATTACCTGACGGTCAGCGCGGAAGACGCCTACACCGACGGCGGCAGCTGGTGGGCCTACGGGTCGTGGCCCAGCTTCACGAATTCGGCGGCGGCAATGCCCTATTACAGCGGCTGGTGCGAAGACGGGCCGAACACCGCGCGCAATATCACGACGAACTTCCTCATCCAGATCCACGTGACGGACGACGACATCGTCGCGCCGGAGCCCAGCCAGGCCTTGGGTTGGAGCAACAACGGGACGAACGCCTCGCTGGTGGTGTCCAACCATCTCGGCCGCTTGGCGTACGTGGCGGGCGAGGGCCAGGACGCGCTCTACCAGGTGACGGACGGATCCTTGATCGGCCATCCGCTCTCGTTCAGCTTCAACGCCTACGATTCGTACTACCAAGGAATCGCCCTCGGCACGGCCGAGACCTACGAGGACGGCGGGCATACGCTGACCAACACCGCGTTCGTGGCGGCCTATTGGCAGACCAACTGGGCGAATTACAGCGCGGCCATGAGCCAGACGAACGACACCACCGACACCAACACGATGCTGACCTGGCATTGGGCCAGCATCACCACCCAGGACGTGACCCAGTTGTGGGGGCCCGACAGCCTCGACGGCGAACTCGGCGTGACCAATCTCGTCCAGCTCGATCTGTACGACGTCGACAACGACCGCAGCAGCGACCAGGCGGGCGCCCGCCAGAACTTCGGGCGCATCGTCCTGATGGACGACGACGCCGTCGATCCGGCCATCGTTCCGGAAACCCTGTCCGTGACCGGCACCGGCCTGGCCCGGGAGTACCTCCTGACCAATCTGGTGGAATGGACGTTCCTGAGCGGCGCGGGCGACAACACGCCGACGCCCGAGGTGGTGGCGGACGATATCCAAGCCAGCGACGTCAGCCACGGGCCGGCCGGAGCCCTGTCGGGCACGACGAACGTTTTCATGCAGGCCCAGTTCTACAAACCGGCCACCAACCGGTGGCTGACGTTCACGCTGGAGGCGACCGGCGGCAAGACGTTCAAGGCCACCAGCATCAGTTTCGACAGCCGCGTCAACTCCCTGAACGGTCCGGATCTCGTCGAGGTGTTCGGCACCATGCCGAGCGGGTCCCCGACGCTCTGGGCTTCGAACGCCATCGATCTGTCGGATTCCGAGAATCCGATCGGCACGAACTGGAATTCCTATTCGACGTCGCTGGCGATGCCGCACGCCACGAATTCCGCGGTCACGTTCACGCTGCTGGCCCGCGTGGCCGACACGAACCACCTGGTTTCGGACGCCAACGCCAACTGGTACGTCGACAACCTGATCGTGTCGGGCTACGTTCTCGGCCCGGCCGGCGGCGCGCAGATCACGGACCAGGATCTGGCCTACGGCACGGCGCAGTTCGCCTTGCAGGCGTCGGACGTCTATAGCGGCATCGACGGCACGATCGGCGCCACCGGCCGCGCGCCGCGCGTGGACTTCTGGAACGAGTCCCAAAGCGTCGTGCCCGTCACCAACGCATTCGTCACGAACGGCTGGTCGGCCGCGACCAATACGACCCTGACCCTTTCCGGCGCGGCCCCGGCCGCGGCGGACCGCAAGCAGATCTCGCTCGGCGGCAGTCCGTCGCTGACCTACTACGCGCGCTTCACGGCGACCGACGCCGACGTGGACCGCGACGGCGACTGGCGGCCGGCGGCCTACCAGACCACGAACACGGTCTACGACGAGGACACCAGCAAGCCGGCGCGCGGCTATCTGTTCGGCGGACCGCTGGGGGTCTACGTGGAGGGGATGCTGACCAAGGCCGTGGGGTCCGGCAATGCCCGCGAATACCGCATCAACGACGAACAGCTGCAGACGATGACCGCCACGTCCATCGCCGTGAAGGTCAATCTCTACGACTACAGCGGATGGGCGGTGCCGACCCTGAGCTTCTCCAATTCCGTCGGCGGCGCATTGCCCACCAACGGCTGGCTGACGTCCGTCCACACCGACGACGTCAACACCACCAATCTGCCGGACGCGGCGATGGAATGGCTCCTGTCCCAGGCGCAGGCCTCCACGCTGTTCGGTTCCTATGAAAGCATCACCAACGAGTTCCGCGTCGCGTCGGTCTGGGACAAGGACGACGACCGGCTGGATGCGGGCGACAACAACGTGGACACCCTGGAGCTGGCGGGCGCCCGCCTCGGCTATCTGACTTTCCTCGACAACGACGTCGGCCAGGCCAACGTGCAGAGCAGCTACAGCGCGTCGCGCACCAACTGGAACATTCCGAAGGTCTATCTGGGGCTCCCGGGCGACGCCGCGGCCAGCAACGCGCTGATCAACGGCGCCGCCGTGCTGGATACCAACGCGGGCACCGTCGCCTTGGCGGATCTGACGAACCGGGTCTACGACAGCCAGTTGGCGAAGGTTACGGCGGCCGCGCCGCTCAGCGTGGTGCTGCCGCTCTACGACACGGGCGGCGGCGGCGGCGGGCGCACCGTCAAGGGCGTGCTGCGCGGCACGGCCCTGACGCAGGAATCCGCCAACGGCGGCTACGATATCACCAATTCGTCGCTGTCCATCGGCTCGGTCGAGGCGAACAACGCGACGAATTACCGGAGCGACCTGAGCTCCTCGCTGGCGCTCACGCGCATCGCCGCGCAGTTCCCGACCAGCACGTGGGCTTTCACCTCGTTCTCCTATGCGCAAGTGGGTGCCTGGCTGCCCGCCGCGGAGGCCTTTTCCAACCACGCGATGGCCGCGACGCTGTACGACGCCGACGACAACCGCGCCAACGACCAGAAGATCCGGTCGGCCGTTGCGCTCGGCACGCTGCAGGTGGTCGACAACGACACGGTGGCGCCCGTTGCGCCGACCAACGTGAAGGTGAACGGGCAGGCGCTGTCCGGTCCGTTGACGCGCGATACGGCGGCGTGGACGAACCAGCCGGTCTTCCGGGTCAGTTTCTCGAATTCGGTCGACGGCGCCCCGGCGGGAACGGATCTGGAAATGACCGGGATCGGCGAATACCGGACGGCGCAGAACGCGGCCGACGTCGGTCCCGACTTGGGCACGCCGCTGGCCGTGCCGGCCGACGGCGCCCTGGCCAACTACGGTTTCGAAAGCGGTTCGACCAACTGGACGCTGTCGGGCGCCGCCGTCTCGACCGAACAGGCCTATGAGGGCACCCATTCGGTCAAGATGACCGGTTCTTCCGCGCAGCAGACGGTCTCGCTGTCCAACACCAACGGCTATGCGCCGCGCGTCGCGGTCCTGGGCGCCCAGTTCATGGGCGCGGCCACGGTCACGGGCGAGGTGGCGGTCGTTGGGCTGGATGCGAACGGCGACCCCGTGGGCGGGGCGGCGTTCACCGCAACCATCAACGGGGCGGCGGGCCAGTGGGTGGGGGCGGCCGCCACGTCCAACGTGCTGGACAGCGCGGTGGACCGCGTGCAGGTGACGCTGACGTCCGGCCCCGGAACCTACTGGGACGACATCCGCGTCCAGATCGAACTGCTGAATGCCGGCGTGCCCGTGAACGAGGTCAACGCCGTCTTCACCGCGACCGAGCAGGGGCTGTCGACGAACTACCTGTTCGCGGTGGATCGCGACAACAACCGCGCCGGCGATCGCAAGGCCAGCAGCGCGCCGGCGGACGCCTGGATCCCGGCTTTCGGCACCGCCTACGACGTCACGAAACCGACGCTGGTGCCGGTGTCGGCGGCCGCCACGGAGAACGTGGACGATCCGACCACCCAGTTCGACGTCTCGTGGAATTCCGCCAACGTCGGCCCCGATCGCCTGGACGACGTGAACCATCCCGACTGGCCGAGCGCCAGCGACCGCGACCTGCTGTCGCCGTGGCGGAGCTACAAGCTCTATTACGGCACCTTCAATCCGCTGGACGTGCCGCCGGGCGACGAAGGCCCCGGCAACGGCGACGCCTACGTCTACACGAACTTCATCGCCACGGGTGAATACACCAATTGGCTGTCGGTGAGCTCCACCAACGCGATTTTCGATCCCTCGGCCGCCGGCACGAACTACCTGGCGTTGACCAACCGCGGCCAGGGCGCCATCCGCCTGTACGATCTCGACTACGACCAGGACTATGCCGTCGTCGTCGTCGGCCTCGACAAGGCCGGGAACGAAGGCGAAGCCTCGCCGTCCAGCTGGGCGACGAACAACACCATCAAGTTCGCGGTCACGCAGGGCGTGATGCGCTCGCGCGCCCAGATCGAAGCCGCCTTCCCGACCAACCACAATCTGCGGCCCGGCGACAAGGGCGCCGGGGCGCTGTACTGGATCGCGGCGACGAACGCCAGCGCCCAGGTCACCAAGGAATACGACCTGATCTATCGGGACGCCAATTCGTTCAGCGAACGGCCCACCAACGTCTGGGGCAAGGTCGATACGGTGCAGAGCAATTGGTTCGCGGATGCGCCGGGACAGGATCAGGGGCTGGGCTCCGACCGCGGCCGGATGCGTTTCTACCGGGCGTCCTACAAGGACCGCTGGAAGACCACCAATGTCGTGAGCGGCCTGCCGCAGCGTCCGCTGGCGAGCGAGGAAGTCTACGCCATGCACAGCGTGGTCGTGTCCGAGGGGAGAAACCACGTGGGCCTGCACGGGGAGCCCTATACCAACACCTTCGCGGGCGTGTTCGGCACCGATACGAACCTCTGGCCTTCGGGCGCGAGCGCCGCCGCCGGCGCGACGAAGATCGAGTTCTACGGGCCCGGGACCAATGAGCAAGCGATGGTGTCGTCGGTCTATTTCTTCGGCACCGACGCCAACTGGTATCCGTCGGGCGGCGGCGCGCCGGTCACGACGAACCTCCAGGCCGACGGCTTCTTTACGCGGGGCTTCTCGATCACGCTGCCGACGAACCTGGCCGCGCGCGGCTTTGCCACGACCAACGCGTGGACGGACTTCACCAAGACCAACAGCGTTGCGGCCTTGGTGTGGCATTCCATCCTCCGCGTGCCGACCAACGGCTTCAGCCATACCATCGCCTGCGGAAATCCCGCGACCAGCCCGACCAATCCGGCGATCATCATGTACAACGTGGTGTCGCTGAATCTGCCGGTCTCGGTCGGACCCGGCCAGATGAACTTCCCCACCAACTTCACGAAGGGCACTCCCGGAACCGCCGATCACATCTACACCATCGACACCACGACCAAGGATCCTCGGAGCGGCGACGTGATTTTCCGAAATGCCGATGGCAATTGGCGCTACATCGCTGCCCCGAGCACGCCGGTGTCGTCGAACTACTTCAAGCCGAACGACATGCTCGTGATCGTGTCGCGCAACGGCGGGACCAACAACTCCTGGACCTGGACCTACCACCCGAGCAACTTCTACGTCCTGCCCACGCGCTGGATGGGGCAGTAGGGGCTGGACAGTAGATCCGAATGTTCAATATCCAATGTTCAATCTTCAATCTCCAGGTGCCGTCCACTTGACCATTGAAGATTGATCGTTGGTTATTGAATATTGAGATTTCCGTTCTCTTTCCCAGTCTCGGCAACCGGCTGCTCAGGAAAACCGCGGCAGCCGGGTCAGGGCCCACTCGTAGAACGTGTGGAGGGCGGCTCCGATCGCCTGCAGGTTGATGAGCAGGTCGATGCCGGCTTCGGGGAACGTCCAGGAACCGACGGCGACCAGCGCGGCGCCGATCGAGAGGACGTTGAGCGCGTAGATGAGCGCGTAGGAAAACAGGCGCCCATGCTCGCGGACATCGGGCTGGTTGTAGGCCAGGAACCGCAGCGTGAAGGTGAGGTGGAACGACCACGTCATGCCGACCCAGAACACGAAAATCGGCGCGTAGGGCTTCACGGCCGGAACCAGCCAGGCGGAAAACAGCCAGACGAGCGCCACGATAAAGGTATAGAGCGGGAAAAAGTAGGGGGAGAGCGTGATCCAGGCGTTGTTCTTGCTGACGCGCACGCTGCCGCCGCGCTCGCCGACCTTCAGGCCCGAGGCCTTGCCGCCGAACAGCATCGCCCAAAGGGCGTGGGTCAACTCGTGCCCCAGCACGTAGGTGCGCGTCATCGGCGGCAGGAAAATCCAGATGACGGCCCAGAGAACGATGCCCGACACCCCGGCGAACGCGTGCAACAAGGGCAGGCGCGTCGGCGACTGGGCCAAAATGACGATGGCGCGCCACAGGGTCATGCTCAACGCCAAGCACAGGGGCAGGAGCAGCAGTCCGGTCAGAAATTTGGCCGCGCGCAATTTCATCGGTGTCCCCCCTTATAGCAGGAAATAGGGAAACGCGGGAAAGCCGGAAATCGGCCCGGCGGCGGAAAAATCGCCGAAAATCGGGCTGGGGAAGGCAAAAATGGCTAAAAATCGGGAAAAACGCCGTTTTTTGGCTCGAAATGGCCGTTTTTACGGAAAATTTCCGGTTTTTTGGCTTGTGCGGGCCGGTGGGACTATGGTTTCATGCGCCGTTTCCAAGTTCCGGAGCAATTCCGGAAGGGAACACCTGTTCGCCGGCGCTTCAGTGGGCTTTCGGCCGCGGACCTGGAAAAGAGAAAGCCCGGAGCCGTCAACCCTCTCAAGAGATATATGGCTAAGAAATCAACGAAGAAACCCGTCGTCGCAATGGATGCCGATCGCGCCAAGATGATGGCGATGTATGAAGAAACCCTGAAGACCTTCACCGAAGGGGCGCTCGTCAAGGGACAGATCGTCGAAATCCGTCCGCAAGAAGTGCTGATCAACATCGGCTACAAATCGGAAGGCCTGCTGCCGGCCTCCGAGTTCAAGGATTTGAGCGAAATGCACGTCGGCGACGAAGTCGAAGTGCTGCTGGAGCGCCTCGAGGACGAGCACGGCATGGTCGTGCTCAGCAAGTCGCGCGCGGAACAGCAGCGCAATTGGGACAACGTGACCGCTTCGTGCGAAGAAGGCAAAGTGGTCAACGGCGTGGTCAAGGGCAAGGTCAAGGGCGGCCTGCTGGTCGACGTGGGCGGCGTGGACGCGTTCCTGCCGGGCTCGCAGATCGACGTGGTGCCGGTGCGCAACCTGGACGACTTCCTCGGCCAGACGCTGGAATGCAAGGTCATCAAGATCAACAACGAGCGCCGCAACATCGTGCTGTCGCGCCGCGACCTGATCGAAGAAACCCGCCGCGAACAGAAGAAGAAACTGCTCGTCGAGATCCAGCCCGGCCAGACCCGCCGCGGCATCGTGAAGAACATCACCGATTTCGGCGCGTTCGTGGACCTGAACGGCATGGACGGCCTGCTGCACATCACGGACATGAGCTGGGGCCGCATCAACC
>CAZECJ010000081.1:0-11471 GCA_964510645.1 uncultured Verrucomicrobiota bacterium
ACGAAGTCGCCCGCATCAACGCCGCCGGCGGCAACCTCAAGGGCGCCTCGGGCGTGGATGCCAGCCAGTTCCTCGGCGCGGCCAAGCTGGGCGTGACGAAGATCAACATCGACACCGACGGCCGCCTAGTCTGGTGCCGCGTGCACCGCGAGTTCTTCAAGAACCACCCCGAGAAGTTCGACCTGCGCGATCCCGGCAAGGTGTTCATGCCCGAATACGCGAAGTTCATCGCCGCCAAGAACGTGCTGCTCGGCAGCGCGGGCCAAGTGGACGCCGCCCGGGCCTACATCCAGGCCAACAAGAAATAGCAACGGCGAGGACCGTCCACGGGCCGGGAGCCAAGCTCCCGGCTCTTTTTTTGCCCCGCGCCGGAGACTCGCGGCCCGTTTGCCTGTGCATAGTTAATTAACTATGCACAGGGTTTTTACATGCCGTGGAAAATCCGTCTGAGGGACACGAGCCGCGAGTTCCCGCGCGGGAGCGGAAAATACGCGCGGACCCAAAATAATCCTTGCCCGGTAAAGCGTTTCGGCTTACATTGTTTCTATAAGTTCCCGCAGGCGCGTGTCTCCGGGTAGAAATCCTTGGCTCTTTACCGTACGGTTGGTGATCATGAACACAGCACGCCGATTCCTTTCCCTGCCCTTCTGGGGCGCCGCGATCTTCTCCCTGATCGCCGGATTCCTTTCCAACGCGCACGCGGCCGAAGTGCGCGTTTCGCGTTTCTGGCACAACCACCAGCCGATCTATTGGCCGGAGTGGAACAGCAACGGGAGCCAGAACGAGCGCGTCCAGTTCGCTTGGGATTCCATCGTGCTCAAAGACGGCCAAGGATACGACTCCGGGAGCAAGCACCCCGAAAACGACTTGAACTCGATCTTCAGCGTGGACGACCGCAAGAAGGCGTATCAGGACGGCCCCCGCAACTCGCTGGCCAGCGTGAATTCCGGCGGCTACGCGATGAGCTATTCCGGGTCGCTGATGAACAACGTCCAGAATCTGGCCGCCAACGGCCAGCTGGGATATAGCGGCAACTGGTGGGGCGGCAACCGCGAGGCCACCAAGTGGGCCACCCCCGGGGGCGGCCGGAAACTGGACATGGTGGGTTTCACCTACCACCATTCGCTCGGCGCCGTGTTGCCCAAGGAAGTCTTCCGCAAGGAACTCCAGATTTTCCACGAAGCGGCCTACAAGGCATGGGATATGGGCAGCGCGACCAACCGCTCGAAAGGTTTCTTCCCGACCGAAATGGCGTTCTCCGAAACCATGATCGACGTGCTGGCCGACGAGGGCTACCAGTGGGCGATCGTGGCGAGCCACCACTTGAGCCGCACCAGTCCGAACTACAACGACAAGGCCAACCCCGAAGGCAGCTACAATATCTTTTCCAGCCCGCCGAACAAAGCCGACCAGCTCGGTCCCTCGGAGGCCAATGGCTGGTGGTTCGGCACCGGCAACGTGGGCGAGACGGCGTGGAACCTGGCGCCCTTCGCCTATCAGCTGCACAAGGCCAAGTACGTGAATCCGGAAACCGGCGCCGAGAAAACCATCCTGTTGGTGCCGTCGGACGACATCCAGAGCTACAAGGCCGGCTACTCGGGCTGGCAGAAAGGCTTGATCGACGCCAACATCGCCCCCTACGCCAACGACGCGGCCCGGCCCTGCATCGTGATGCCCGCGACCGACGGCGACAACGCCTGGGGCGGCGGCTCGTCGTCGTGGGACGGCGACGCCCCCAGCCTGATGAACAACGGGGACTATCCCGGCGTGGCCGTGCAGGACTTTGTCAACTGGTACGGCGGAGCCGCGGACACCGTGCACGTGGAAGACGGCGCGTGGATCTTCCCGGAAAGCGACTATGGTTCTCCCCAGTTCCTCAAGTGGGTGGAGCCGCCAGTGGCCAACGCGACCGCGACCAACCGGGTCTACAACACCCAAGTGGACATCGAGACGCCCGGCTTCGCCACTAAGTTCTACAGCTGGGCGCCCGTCGTGGCCGGCGCCAACTGGTGCCAGACCGGCGAACAGATTTGGACCAACCTCAACGGCGCGGGTTCCGTGGCCGCGTGGAAAATCCAGGATCCCTACAACAATTTCGCCGGTGGCGAATACACTTCCCCCAACGTCGCCGAACGCGCCTGGCACATCTACCTGTGCGGATTGGATTCCGGCTTCAACTACTACGGCGGACTCGGCAACGACGATGAAATCAAATCCTCTTTGGCCACCCGCCGGGCGGTGGAAATCCTCTCCACCTTCGTGAACGCCAACAAGGCGACGCTCGACCACACCCCGCCGACCGTGTTCAAGCCCCAGCGCTTCCCCTACAATCCCGGCTGGTACACCTTCGGCTGGTTCAACAACATTCCCGGCAACAATTCCGCGCTGAAAAAGATGCATTCCGAATTCTACGTCTGGACGCATGCCTACGACGTGTCCGGCATCACCAACCTGACGTTGAAGATCCGCAAGGACAACGACGGCGCCAATCCGCTGGGCAGCAACCAGAACGAGACCTACGCCGGCGGCGGCGAGGTGGGCGGCTGGGTCAGCATTCCCATGACCATGCGCGAGCTGCCCGACACGGCCGCCGAACTGACCGCCGCGGCCGCCAACGGCCAGATCGAATATTTCGGGCAGGGCGTCTCGCCCGAAGTGGCCGACTACTATTTCGCCAAGATCGACGATGCCAGCTTCCCCAGCTTCCGCGGCAACCTCTTCGACTACTACATCGAGGCCTACGACGGTCGCGGCAACGTCTCGAAGTCGGACATCCAGCACGTCTGGGTGGCGGACGACGGTCTCGGCGGTCCGCCGCCGTCCTCCGCCACGTTCTCGGCCGATCCCAACGACTGCACTCCGCTGACCGTCACCTACGTGGCGGGCAGCGGCCCCTTGAGCGGGTCCGTCCCCGTCAAGCTGTGGATCAGCTTCACGGGGGGCGCACCGTTCACCGCCTATACCATGACGAATTCCGGCGGCGGGACTTCCGTCTATACCGTGGCCACCGTGCCGGACAATGCCCCCAGCGCGACGGTCTATTTCCAGAACGCCGCCGAAACCCTCACGGACAACCGCAGCGGACAGAACTGGTCCGCCACCATCCGCGATTGCGACGCGCCGACCGGCCCGAGCACGGCGACGTTCTCCAATGCCCCGGCCTGCGAACCCGTCGCCATCGACTATCGTCCCAACAGCCACGCGCTGCAGTCGGCCACCCAGGTCTATGCCCACGTTGGATTCGACGACTTCGCCATCGTGTGGCCCGGCCAAGTGATGACCAAGATCTCCAATAACCTCTGGCGGATCACTCTCGCCCCGACGACGGACGTCTCCCAGATCGACGTGGTCTTCAACAATGGCGCAGGAACGTGGGACAACAACAGCGGCGCCGATTGGGCGTTTCCGCTGAACGTCTGCGCCGGCCCGGAACCCGTAACCGGATTCTATATCACGACCCCCTCCAACCTCGTGACCGTGGGACATGCCGTCGCCGATTACACCCTGGAAGGAGTGGGCGAAAGCGTGGCGGGGTTGATCCGCTGGACCAACTCGCTGACGGGCGAAACCGGATCGGGTTTTGCCGGCACATACTGGTCCCTCGGCGGCATTCCGCTGGGCGTCGGCACGAACGTCATCACCGTGATCGGCACGAACGCCGCTTCCACCATCGCCACCAACGCCGCAGACCACGGCGGCAGCGGCGTCTACGGCGACGGCTGGACCAGCGCGGACAACGGCGGCACCGGCTTTAGCAATTGGCAGCTCTACAACCAATCCACCAACGGGAATGAAAACGGCCAGTTCATGGCGAACGCCGCCTCGGTCGATATCGGCATGCCGGCGTGGGGCCTCTATGCCAACAGCGGCAATATGTCGGAAGCGAAGCGGATCCTTTCCGCCCCGCTGGCAACGGGCGAGACCTTCCGCGTAGCGTTCGACAACGGATTCATCGACACCGGACGCGGCGTCGGCGTGGGTCTGCAAAACAGCAACGGCGACACCCTGTGGCAGTTCTTCTTCAACGGCGGCTACACCAACTACAGCATTACCGATGGCACCACGGATGTCGGCTGGACCGGCGCCGGCATGGACGTGGAATTCACGCTGACCGGCCCGACGACCTTCAGCGCGAAGATTTCCCCCAACGGCGGCACCCCCCGCATCATCGCGGGCAATCTCGAATCCAACGCGGATTCCAGCATCGTCTTGTTCCGCGCCTGGAATTACAGCGCCGGTTCGGGCTCCGACTACGACGTGTTCTTCAACCGAGTTGAAATCATCGGCGCCGGATCCGGCGCGGAAATCGTCACCAACGATAGCGTGACCATCGTCCGTTCGCCCGATCCCACCCCGGCGCCCGACATCGAAAACATGGTTCTGAGCCGGGACGGCGGCGAATTGGAATTCAACCTCGCCACCAGCATCTCCGGCCTTACCTATGCCGTCTGGGCCAGTCCCGTGCTGATCCCGACCCAAAATTGGCTGGTCGTCAGCGGAACCGAAACCAATTCAAGCGGTGGCCCCATCGACCTGTCCATCACCAACGGCTTGCTGCCGACCAACTTCTACCGCGTCGGCTACGCGCTGCCGTAAGCCGAAAGGCCGATTCCTCGCCCCCGCCACTTCGGTGGCGGGGGTTCGATTCTCTTCGAATCAGATTCCCAAAAGCTGGATGGTCAAACGATGAACATGAGAGTTGAACTGCGGCGGTGGCTGAGAATCGGAATCTCCGGCGCTGTCTTGGGAATCGCTTCCGCGGCCGCGGCCGACACCACGGTCCACGTGGGCATCCATCGCCACCTGCATCAGCCGAACTATTGGGGAGAACCGGCCACGGCGGCCGGCCGCCCCAAGCAGAGCCAATACGGCCAGGACTCGCAAGCCCTGAAGGACGCCAACCAAGCCTATTACGGGGATACCATCCAGCATCCGGAAGTCCAACTGGTTGGCGGCAACAGTTCGGTTTTCGAAAACCCCGACAAGCAGCAGGCCTATCAGGCCAACATCAAGAAATCCATCGGGGCCATGACCTCGGCGGATGCCGGCATGACCATCAGCTTCTCCGGCGCCCTCCAACGGAATCTCTGGAGCTTTGGCCGCTACAGCCAGGCCGGCTACACCCCGTCGTGGAACGCCGACAACGTCACGGCCTACGGATGGAAGACCTCCGGAGGAGTCCATTCGCGGGCGCAGGTGTTGGGCCAGACCTATCACCACGCCTTCACCCCCCTCCTTCCGGAAAGCGCGCTGCGCAAGGAAATCGAAATGCAGAAGGAGCGGACCCGCAAGTCGTGGGGGCTCGCCTCCGACATGTCCGACCAGCCCGTCGGATTCTGGCCAATCGAACTGGCCTTCTCCGAACACCTCATCCCGATCCTCACGGAATATGGATATCAATGGGTCATGATCCCCAACAGCCATCTGGCCCGGACCTGTCCGAACTACATGGAGGCCCTCGCCCAGCCCAGCCCCGGCGCGGAGCTGAAGGCCGATCCCCCCAACCGCGCCGACCAGCTCGGCCCCACCGTCCCGCTGACCCAATGGTACGGGGCGAATCGCGACACCTATGGCAACGTGTTTCCCGTGCCGTTCTCCTATCAGCTTCACAAGGCCAAATTCGTGAACCCCGAAACCGGCGTCGAAACCAAAATGACCATCGTGCCGCAGTGCGACTACCACGGATACCAGAGCGGATATGCGGCCGTGGGCTGGGACTTCATCGACGGAAAGATCGCCCAATACAACAACCCCGACCAGCCCTGCCTCGTCATGCTCACCAACGACGGCGAAAACTACTGGGGAGGCGGCAGCAGCTTCTGGAACGAGTTCGCGCCCAACTTTATGAACAGCGCTTCCAGCCACGGCAAGAAGGCCATCACCATCCCGGATTTTGTCGCGGCCCATCCCGCCCCCGAAAACGACGTCGTGCATGTGGAGGACGGATCCTGGCTGGCCGCCGACCAGGGAAGCCCCCAGTTCTATCGCTGGCTGGAACCGCCCCGGCGCATCAGCGGGATCGACTGGAGCAATCCCAATTCCATCTTCGATCTGGAGAACGGCTGGCATTCCGACATGCGCAACTGGGCGGTCATGCTCGCCGGCGTGAACCACTGCGAGACCGCCGAACAAATCTTCGAGGATGGCGGCGGCGAAGTCCTTTCCTGGCGCATCGAAGAGCCTTATCAAGACGACGGGACCGACAACAACCCCAACGCCGTGGAACAGGCTTGGCATTTCCTGCTCTGGGGCTTCGACAGCGGCTTTGTGTATTTCGGCACCGATCTGGACGACGAGGTCAAGCACACCGTCGCCGCGAACCGCGCCATTTCGAATGCCGCCCCGGTCATCGGGAACGCGGCCTTGGACGAGACTCCCCCCACCGTTTTCAAGCCGCAGCGGTTCCCGTGGAATCCCGGCGGCAAGGGCAAGGGACAGTATCTGGGCGGCCTCACCACGGGCGGCGCCACCGTGGGCTTCACCACCGCCCCGTGGTCTTCCGATTTCTATATCTGGACCTTGGCGTACGATGTCTCCGGCCTCGGCAGCGTGACGCTCAAGGTCCGCGTGGACATGGATGGAACCAATCCGCTGAACGACAACGCCAACGAAACCTATGCCGGCGGTGCCGGCGTCGGCTCCTGGGTCTCGATTCCCATGACCCGCCGGGCCATGCCCAAGAACGATCCGACCGGAAATTCCGGCTTGCGCTTTTTTATCGAGCCAAGCCAGATCTCGGATTACTGCTGGGCCAAGGTCGCGGGCTACCGCGACGTCTTGCTCGACTACTATATCGAGTCCGCCGACTCCAAAGGCAATATCTCCAAGTCCGACATCCAGCACGTCTACGTCGAGGACGACGGAACCCAGGGCGGCGTCGGCCCCTCGGCCGCGTTCTCTCCCGCCAACCCTTCGGATTGCGCCCCCCTCACCGTGACATTCAATGCCACCACCTCCGTGCTGGCCACCGCGACGACGGTCAACGCGTTCTACCACTTCTCGACCAACAGCACGGACTGGACCAACGCGGTGATGACCCGCGCCAGCACCAATACCTTCACCCTCACGTTCGCCACCGTGCCCGACAATGCGCCGCAAATCGAAATCTGCTTCACCGACGGCGTCAACTGGGAAAGCAACGACGGCGACAACTGGACGACCTCCATCCGCGACTGCGATGCGCCGGTATTCGTCAACGGCGTCTGCATTCTTCCGGGCGTCCCCACGGCGGGCGGGAATGTTTCCGTCATCTACGACCCGGCCGGTCGCACCTTGGCTTCGGCGACCAACGCCAACATCCATTACGGCTACAACGGCTCCAACTGGACCGTTGCGCCCGGCGCGGCCATGGCGAAATCCAACGCCTATTGGACCTATGGCTATGCCATCCCCGTGGCGGCCACCAGCATTGTCATGTGCTTCAACAACGGAACCACCTGGGACAACAACGGCAGCGCCAACTGGGTCTTCCCGGTCAATCCCACCAGCTTGCCTCCGGTACCCAACGGCGTGGTCATCACCCATCCCGCCGTGGCCACCACGACGGTGGCGCATGCGGTCGCCAGCTATGCCCTCCAAGGCACCGCCGGGACCAATCTGACCGGCAACCTCCTCTGGACCAACTCCGCCAGCAGCCAAGGGGGTACGTTTACCCGCGAGACCTATTGGAGCCATTCCTGCGACTTGGCCGTCGGCGACAACGCCATCACCCTTTCCGCCGTCATCGCCGGTTCCGGCGCGGGCACCACCACGAATGCCAGCGATGCCGCCTCCCAGGCCGCCTATAGCGGCGGCTGGACCAACGGCAGCAATGGCGGGATCGGCTTCGGCGGGTGGACCCTTAACCACGATGCCAACGCCGGCCACTTCGTGACCAACAGCGGCTGGGGCTTGTGGTCGCACAAAGGCACGAATCTCTCGGAAGCCATCCGGCCGTTCTCCGCGCCCCTCGCCACCGGACAAACCTTCCACGCGCGCATGCAGAATGGCTGGATCTGGGAGAGCGGCGGTTCGGTCGGCGTCGCGCTGCGCAACAGCGAAGGCTCCATCCTCTGGCAACTGTATTTCAATGGCGGCAACACCAACTACAACACGACCACGGGTCCCACCGACATGGCCTGGACCGATGCGGGAATCGATATCGCCTTTGCCGTCACCGGTGCCGGCGCTTATTCGGTCGATGTCCAGCCCGTCGGCGGATCGCCTCGCCAGTACACCGGTACTTTCTCCGGCCAGATCGCCCAGTTTCGCGCCTGGTCCTACAACAACGGGACGAGCGACACGAACAACTTCCAACGCAATTTCTTCGTCAACGACCTGAGCGTGACGAGCATGGCCGGCGGCGGCGAATCCTACAGCGCGGCCACCGTCCACGTCGTCCGCGAAGCCAGCGGCGGCGAGCCGCCGGTCATCGCCGGCATGGAACTGCAAGGTAGCGGCAACGGGCTGGGCTTCCGCCTCGGCAGCAGCGTTTCCGGCGCCACCTACGCCATCTGGGCCAGCGCGACGCTCTTCCCGAGCCAGAACTGGCAGCAGGTCGCCGGAACCGAAAGCAACGCCAACGGCGGGCCCCTCGACCTGACGATCACCAACGGCTTGCTGCCGACCAACTTCTACCGCGTCGGCTACGGACAGGATTGAGCGCTGCCTTTGCGACCCCCACGGGCTTGCCCCGTGAGTGAATCAGGTCAGTGAAATCGGCAGATTCGCGCGCTAAAACAAACAATGAAAAAGCCCTTGGGCGCAGGCCCAAGGGCTTTTCTTTTCCGCGGAATGCAATCTACGCGGGCGGCTTGGTTTTCGGCAGACCGCGGCCTCGGTCGCCGTCTTTCCACTTGCCGGCGGCCTTCATGACTTCGATGCGCTCAAAGCGCTTCAAGACATTGCGGCGCGTCGCCACTTTGCTGGCCGACTTCAAACTGCGATGCATGGACATGGGTTTTCTCTCCGTTTCAATCGTTTCTCTTCTGAAGGAATGAGTCGCGAAGTTGTACCATTTTCCCCGCCGATGTCAACCTTTGCCTTCCGCCGCATACAACCCGATATGGTCGCGGATCATCCGGTCGAACGGAAACTCTCGTTCCAGGCGATCGCGGGCCCGCAAGCCGGCGGCATGGGTCTTTTCGGGAGCCACGAGGCATTCCTTCATGGCGGCGGCCAGCGCGCGGGCGCTGCCCTTCCGTACCAGGCGTCCCGTTTCGCCATCGTGGACCAGCTCGGGCAGCCCCCCCGCCCGGGTCGCGAGGGTCGGCCGCATCCAGGCCATCGCTTCCATCACGCTCAGCGGCTGATTCTCCACCCGCGAACATTGCACCAGCACGTGGACGCGGCCAAAGAAATCGGCCGACGGCATCCAGCCCACCAGTTCGACGCGGTCCGCCAGGTGGAGCCGCGCGATCATCTTCCGGAGCTTGTCCCGCAGCGGGCCGTCGCCGGCGATCAGGATCCGCCAAGACCGGGGCGAGGTTTCGAGATCGCGAGCCAACCGGACCGCGGCCCGCAACAAGAGCGCGTGGTTTTTCTCCTCGCTCAGCCGTCCCAGCAGGCCGAAGGTGAAGATTTCGCCCGGCGCCTCCCACAGTTGCCGGGCCGCGGTGCGGGAAACGACCGCATCCGCCTGGATGCCCGTGGGGATCTGGGCGATCTGGAGCGGACCCAGACCGCATCGGCGCAGATAGCGTTCGTAGAAGCCGCACAGGACGATCACCCGCGAGAACCGGCGCAGCGCCGCGACGTTCAGCGCCTGGAACAGGCGCTCCTTCCAATCCCATCGGAACAGCCAGCCATGGACGGTGCTGACGACCGGAAAAAGCGATCCGCATTTCGAGGCAAGGACGGCGTGTCCATCCGCCTTGTAGCCGGTGGAATGGAGAACGTCGATCCGGTCCCGCGCGACGATTTCGCGGATCTGCCCGATGGCCGACCGGGAAAACCGGCCCCGCACCGGAATTTCCGACACGGGGACGCAGCGCCGCAAGGCATCCGCCAAGAGACTGGCGCCCGCCCCCAGCCGCGTTTCATGCAACAGGATCGCCTGCACGGAAATCCCGGCGGCGACCAGCCCCTCGATCAAGCGAACGGTCGCCTGTTCGGCGCCGTACAGCGTCCGCGTATCTTGCAGGAGAAAGGCGACGTTCATTTGCGCCACTCTAGCGGATCGCTCCGGCGAGCGCAAACCCGGCCTCGGGAGCGAAAATGTTTTACCCGGAGACCGGCTTCAGGTAGGATGCCGTTCTTGTGTTGAAGACGAGGCATCCCATGAGACATCTGTTGACCCTGGAAGATTGGACCCCTGCGCAAATCGCCGAAGCCATCGCGATGGCGCGCACCATCAAAGCGAATCCCGCAAAATACGCGGACGTCCTGCGCCGCAAGACCCTGTGCATGATTTTCGAGAAGCCCTCCCTGCGCACCCGCCTGTCTTTCGAGGCCGGCATGAACCAGATGGGCGGCCACGCCATCTACTACGACACCTCGACTTCCCCCATCGGCGCCGGCAAGGAATCCATCGCCGACACCGTGCGCACCATGTGCCGCTACGTCGACATCATCATGGCCCGGCTTTTCAAGCACGAAGACCTGCTGGAAATGGCTCGCTATGCCACCGTGCCGATCATCAACGCCCTGACGAATTTCTCCCACCCCGGCCAGATCCTCGCCGACCTCCAGACCATCGAGGAACACAAAGGCCGCCTCGCCGGCCTCAAGCTGGCCTATCTGGGCGACAGCTTCAACAACGTGACCCATTCCCTGCTCTTCGCCTGCCCGAAAATGGGCCTGCACCTGTCCATCGGCTGCCCGGCCGGCACAGACTATGAACCCGATCCGAAGGCCTTTGCCGCCGCCCAGGCCGATGCCGCGAAAAACGGCGTCGCGTTCGAAGTGACGCACGATGCCGCCGCCGCCGTCCGCGGCGCCGACGTGGTCTATACCGATTCCTGGATGAGCTACCACATTCCCAAGGACAAGGCGGGCGAGCGCAAAAAGATCTTTGGTCCCTACCAGGTCACGTCCGAGTTGATGAAACGGGCCAAGCCCGACGCCATTTTCCTCAATTGCCTGCCGGCCATGCGCGGGCTGGAACAGACGGCGGAGGTCATCGACGGGCCCCAGTCCGTCGTCTTCGACCAGGCCGAAAACCGAATGCACATGCACAAGGCTTTGATGTTGATTCTGCTCCGGGAAGCGGGCACCATTTCGGGCTGAGATCCAAACATGAGCAGCGAACTGGCAGGCGATATCCTCATTGAACGATTCGAGGTCATTGCCTGCTCCAAGTGCTCCCAGCCGATCGATACCAGCCAGTCCCTGCCCTTCACCCAGATCCACTGTCCCGTCTGCGGCGCCGACATGCGGGTCCCCGCCCGGTTCGCCAACTTCATCCTGCTGGAGCAGCTCGGCAAGGGCGGCATGGGCTCCGTCTACAAGGCCTACGACGAAACCCTCGGCCGCACCGTCGCCCTCAAGGTCAT
>CAZECJ010000082.1:0-5599 GCA_964510645.1 uncultured Verrucomicrobiota bacterium
CGACGGGCACGAACACGATCGAGGCCGGCGAGTCGCTGACCTTCACCTTCGACGTCGGCGTGGCCAACACGCTGGCGCCCAACGTGACGGTGACGAACTTCGCGACGGTGACCGGCGATTCGCTGGCGAGCACGAACGTCTTCGGCGTGGAGCGCGACACGGGCCACACGAATTCGGCGATCTTCGTCGCCGAGGACTTCGAGCCGACGAAGCTGCTGATCGCCACGAGCGAGACCGGTCCGGCGGATTCGACGGGCGCGAACCTGCAGATCGGGGAAGTCGCGACCTACGAGGTCACCGTGGAGCTGCCCGACCTGACGATCACCAATCTGACGATCCGCGACGATTTGCCGGCGGGCATGGCCTACGTGGTCGGGTCGCTGCAGATCATCACCAACGCCGCGCCGGGGCAATTCGCCGCCGTGACCAACGTCACGCCGAACGCGGGACCGCTGGGCGCGAGCGGCGAAGACCTGGTGGTGGTTTGGGAAGGCAACACGCTGCTGGAACACCAAGGCGGCGGGGGCGATCCGGTCCTCGTGCTGCGCTACGACGCGGTGATCCTGGACCTGCCGGCCAACGCCGGCCTCGTGCCGCAAACGGTGCTGACCAACCGCGCCAGCGTGACCTACGCCGGCAATCCGAATCCGCCGGCGACGGTGGTCGGGCCGCCGGTCACCTTGATCGAGCCGCAGCTGGCGATTTTCAAGACGGTGTCGCCGGACCGCGGCGACGCTGGCGATGAGATCACGGTCACGCTGGTGGCCACCAACGGCGGGCTGGCGACGGCCTATGACTTGTTGATCGAAGACGTTCTGGATGGGACGATCTTCAACGTCGATTCGGTCACGAACGTGTCGATGCCGGCCGGTTTCGACTTCACGCTGGTTCCGGGACCCGCGGACGTGGCGGTGCGGTATGCCAGCGATCTGGCCTCCGGCCAGCCGACCAACACGCTGGAAGTGGGCGAATCGCTCGAATTCGTCTTCACGGTGCATCTGGCCCAGGCGGTGGAGCCGGGCGGACTTTACACCAACACGGTCGCGCTGGTCGCCGACACGATCTATGAAACCAACGTCGTCGGCATCCAGCGCAGCTATACGAACGGCGCGCAGGACTCGCTGACCGTTTCGAACATGATCGTTGCGAAGGCGCTGGTGGACACGTCGGAGACCCGTCCGGCGGACTCCGTCGGCAGCAACGTCCAGATCGGCGAGCGGGCGACCTATCGGTTGACGGTGACGCTGCCCGAAGCGACGATCACCAACCTGACGGTAACGGACGTCGTCCCGGCGGGAATGAGCTATGTGCCGCTCAGCGCGTCCGTGGACACGGCCGGCTTCGGCGGCAGCCTGCCGGGCGCGCCCGCGGTGGCGACCTCGGGCGGATCGGGCGACGACGTGGCCTTCACGTTCGAAGGTTTGACGATCGTGACCGACAACAACGACGGGACGGACAATTCGTTCGCGATCGAGTTCGACCTGCTGGCGCTGGACGTGGGCGCCAACACCGGGCTGGTGGCCGGCAGCCAGACGGTCCTGCCCAACTCGGCGACCGTTTCTTACGACGGCAACCCGCCGGTGCACACCAGCGGCGTGGTCAACGTGACGGTGGTCGAGCCGGTGCTCGAGATCACCAAGACCATGGCGGAAGCTTCGAACAGCGTGGTGGTGATCGATCTGGTCGTCACCAACCGCGGCTTGGCCACGGCGTTCGACGTGGAGATCGAAGACGTGCTGTCGACGGTCTGGTGGGATACGGACACCATCGTGCCGGTGACGGTTCCGGACGGTTTCACGTTCGGCTTCGTGGGCAACCCGGGCAATGCCACGATCACCATCGCCAGCGATCCGGCGAGCCAGCAGCCGACGAATTCCATCGAGGTGGGCGAGGCGCTGCTCTTCCGGTTCCGCGCCACCCTCATCGACGGCGCGCCGAGTCCGGTGACCAACCGGGCCGTGGTGACCGAGTACAGTTCGCTGGACGGTTCCGATCCCGACGAGCGCGAGTATGGCCCGGTCGAGGATGAAGACGTGCTGGAGATCCCGGGCTACGCCCTCACCAAGGTGCGGACGAGTCCGCTGGGGCGCGCGGCGCAGGTGGGCGAGACCGTGACGTTCGACCTCGTGGTGGCCAACACCGGCGGGGTTGGCCTGAACCCGGTGCCGTTGGAGGATTCCTACGACACGACCTTCCTGTCCTATGTCGGCGCCGTGCCGGCGTCGGAGGACAACGCCAACGACGGGACGATCAACTGGACGAACGTCGGCCCGCTTGCGGTGGGCGGTTCGGTGACGGTGGCGGTGGAATTCGTGGCCATCGAAAGCACGCAGCCGGGCGACACGACGAACCGCGTGGTGGCCAGTCCGTACACGACCAACGGGTTGCCGCTGTTGCCGAAGACCAACGAAGCGCCGGTGGAGGTGGTCTACGTGGGCTATACCCTGGAGAAGGACCGCACGAGCCCCGTGGGCCGCGCGGCACAGGTGGGCGAGCCGATCGTCTTCACCATCACCGTGGTCAACACGGGCGAGGTGGCGCTGGCGACGGTGCCGGTGGAAGACGTCTACGACACGACCTATTTGACCTACGGGTCGTCGGTGCCGGCGTCGGACGACAACGCGAACGACGGGACGCTGAACTGGGCGGACATCGGTCCGATGCCGGTGGGTGCCTCGACGACGATCGTGGCGACGTTCACGGCGGCGGCGAGCACGCTGGGACTTTCGGAAACGAACGTCGTGGTGACGACGCCGACAACGCCTCCGACGGCGCCGCCGGTGCCGCCGAAGACGAACGACGCGCCGTACGAGATCAGCTCGGCGGGCTATACGCTGGCAAAGGATCGCACGAGTCCCGTAGGCCGCGCGGCGCAGATCGGCGAGGCGATCACGTTCGAGATCCTGGTGACGAACACGGGCGACGTGGAGCTGGCGACGGTGCCGGTGGAAGACGTCTACGACACGACCTACCTGACCTACGTTTCCTCGCTGCCGGCGTCGGACGACAACGCGAGCGACGGGACGCTGAACTGGGCGGATGCCGGACCGTTGCCGGTGGGCGCTTCGACGACGATCGTGGCGACGTTCACGGCGGCGACGAGCACGCTGGGGCTTTCGGAGACGAATAGCGTGGTGACGACGCCGACGACGCCTCCGACGGCGCCGCCGGTGCCGCCGCAGACGAACGACGCGCCGTACGAGATCAGCTCGGCGGGCTACACCCTGGCGAAGGATCGCACGAGTCCCGTGGGCCGCGCGGCGCAGATCGGCGAGGCAATCACGTTCGAGATCCTGGTGACGAACACGGGCGACGTGGAACTGGCGACGGTGCCGGTGGAAGACGTCTACGACACGACCTACCTGACCTACGTTTCCTCGCTGCCGGCGTCGGACGACAACGCGAGCGACGGGACGCTGAACTGGGCGGATGCCGGACCGTTGCCGGTGGGCGCTTCGACGACGATCGTGGCGACGTTCACGGCGGCGACGAGCACGCTGGGGCTTTCGGAGACGAATAGCGTGGTGACGACGCCGACGACGCCTCCGACGGCGCCGCCGGTGCCGCCGCAGACGAACGACGCGCCGTACGAGATCAGCTCGGCGGGCTACGCGCTGGAGAAGGATCGGACCAGCCCCATGGGCCGCCCGGCCATCGTCGGCGAGACAGTGACCTTCGAGATCCTGGTGACGAACACGGGCGAAGTGGAATTGGTCACGGTGCCCGTGGAGGACACCTACGAGACCGCGTACCTGACCTACGTGTCGTCGGTGCCGGCGTCGGACGACAATGCGAACGACGGAACGATCAACTGGACGAACGTCGGGCCGCTGCCGGTGGGGGCCTCGACGACGATCGTGGCGACCTTCACGGGCGCCGCCGATACGCTGGGCGCCGACCGGACGAACGGGGTGGTGACGACCCCGACGACGCCTTCGGATGCGCCGCCGGTGCCGCCGCAGACGAATGACGCGCCGTATGCCGTGGATTCGCCCGCGAGCCTGGGCAACTATGTCTGGCTGGACGTGGACGGCGACGGCGTGCAAGGCGGAATCGGCGAGACCGGGATGCCGGACGTGGTGGTGACGCTGTACGATTTCGATGATGCGGCGATCGGGACAACCACCACGGACATGGCGGGCGCCTATGCCTTCACGAATCTGGTGCCGGGCGATTACCACGTGCGGTTCACGCTACCCTCCGGCTATTCCTTCTCCCTGCAGGATCAAGGCGGGGACAATGCGTTGGACAGCGATGCCAACCCGGCGACGGGCCACACGATCCCGACGACGCTGGATTCGGGCGAGAACGATCTGACGTGGGATGCGGGTCTCTACGTCGCCGCTTCGCTGGGCAACTTCGTCTGGAACGATCTCAACGCGGACGGCATCCAGGACGGCGGCGAGACCGGCGTGGTGGGCGTAGTGGTGAACCTGCTGACGAACGGAACTGTGATGGCGACGACCACGACGGACGTCAACGGAGCCTATGCGTTCGTTGGATTGTCGCCGTGGGACTACCAAGTGCAGGTGGTGGCGCCGGCGGGGTGGTACGTGAGTCCGCAGAACCAGGGCATGGACGACGCGGCGGACAGCGATGTCGACGTGGCCACGGGCCTGGCGGCGACGACGACGCTGGATTCGGGCGAAAGCGATCCGACCTGGGATGCGGGCCTGTACCTGCCGGCATCGCTGGGCGACCTCGTGTGGCTGGACGTGGACGGCGACGGCGTGCAGGGAGGGGCCGGCGAGACGGGCATGCCGGACGTGGTGGTGACGCTGTACGATACCAACGACGTTGTGATCGGCACGACGACGACGGACGTGAACGGCGCCTATGCCTTCACGAACTTGGTGCCGGCGATCTACTCGGTGGGCTTCGCGCCGCCGACGGGCTACCAGATCACGCTGCGGGACCAGGGCGCGGACGACGCGGACGACAGCGACGCGGACCGGACCACGGGCCGCACGGTCCAGACGACGCTGGTGTCGGGCGAGAACGATCCGACATGGGACGCGGGCCTGTACGTGCCGGCGAGTCTGGGCAACTTCGTGTGGAACGATCTCAACGCGGACGGCGCGCAGGACGGCGGCGAGACGGGCATCGTGGGCGTGGTGGTGACGCTCTACTCGGACCTCGACGACTCGGTGGTGGGCGTGGCGACGACGGACGTGGCGGGGGCCTATGCCTTCACGAACCTGATCCCCGGCGCCTACTACGTGGGCGTGGCGGTGCCAGGCGGCTGGTACGTGAGCCCGCAGGATGCGGCCGGCGACGCGCTGGACAGCGACGTCGACGTGGCCACGGGCTTGACGGCGACGATCACGCTGGTCTCGGGCCAGAACGATCCGGATTGGGACGCGGGCCTCTACCTGCCGGCCAGCTTGGGCGACCTCGTGTGGCTGGACGTGGACGGCGACGGCGTGCAGGGCGGGGCCGGCGAGACGGGCATGCCGGATGTGGTGGTGAGCCTGTACGATGCGGCCGACGTCGTGCTCGGCACGACGACGACGGACGTGAACGGCGCCTATGCGTTCACGAACCTGGTGCCGGCGATCTACTCGGTGGGCTTCGCGCCGCCGACGGGCTACCAGATCAC
>CAZECJ010000082.1:5699-11453 GCA_964510645.1 uncultured Verrucomicrobiota bacterium
CGGCGACGATCACGCTGGTCTCGGGCCAGAACGATCCGGATTGGGACGCGGGCCTGTACCTGCCGGCCAGCTTGGGCGACCTCGTGTGGCTGGACGTGGACGGCGACGGCATCCAAGGCGGCGCGGGCGAGACGGGCATGCCGGACGTGGTGGTCAGCCTGTACAATGCCGCCGACGTCGTGGTCGGTACGACGACGACGGACGTGAACGGCGCCTATGCGTTCACGAACCTGGTGCCGGCGATCTACTCGGTGGGCTTCGCGCTGCCGACGGGCTGCCAGATCACGCTGCAAGACCAAGGCGCGGACGATGCGGCCGACAGCGACGCGGACCGGACCACCGGCCGCACGGTCCAGACGACGTTGGTGTCGGGCGAGAACGATCCGACGTGGGATGCGGGCCTGTACGTGCCGGCGAGCCTGGGCAACTTCGTGTGGAACGATCTCAACGCGGACGGCGTTCAGGACGGCGGCGAAACGGGCGTTTCGAACGTGACCGTGAACCTGCTGACGAACGGGACGATCATCGCCACGACGTCGACGGATGCGAATGGGCTATACGCGTTCACGAACCTGCCGCCGTGGGACTACCAGGTGCAGGTGGTGGCGCCGGCGGGCTGGTCCGTGAGCCCGCAGGACCTGACCGGCGACGCGCAGGACAGCGATGTCGACGTGGCCACGGGCTTGACGGCGACGATCACGCTGGTCTCGGGCCAGAACGATCCGGATTGGGACGCGGGCCTGTACCTGCCGGCTAGCTTGGGCGACTTCGCATGGGAGGACGTGGACGGCGACGGCGTGCAGGACGCCGGCGAACCGGGTGTTCTGACCCTAGTGAGGCTATACGACGCGGCGACGAACGCGCTGGGCGTGACGACGACGGATTTGAATGGAGCCTATGCCTTCACGAATCTGGTGCCGGGAACGTACTTCGTGGGCTTCGTGACGCCGGTAGGATGGCAAATCACGCTGCGGGATCAGGGCGGGGACGACGCGCGGGACAGCGACGCGGATCCAACGACGGGCTATGCGGTCCCGACGGCCCTGGTCTCGGGCGAGAACGACCCGACGTGGGACGCGGGCTTCTACCGCCCGGCGAGCCTGGGCGATTTCGTGTGGGACGACCTGAACGCGGACGGCATCCAGGACGGCGGCGAAACAGGCGTTTCGAACGTGACCGTGAACCTGCTGACGAACGGGACGATCATTGCCACGACGACGACGGACGTGAACGGCGCCTACGCGTTCACGAACCTGCCGCCGTGGGACTACCAGGTGCAGGTGGTGGCGCCGACGGGCTGGTACGTGAGCCCGCAGGACCAACTCCTCGACGACGCGGTCGACAGCGACGTTGATGCGGCCACGGGCCTGACGGCGACGATCACGCTGGTTTCGGGCCAGAACGATCCGGACTGGGACGCGGGCCTGTACATGCCGGCCAGCCTGGGCGACTTCGTGTGGCTGGACGTGGATGGCGACGGCGTGCAGGGCGGCGCAGGCGAGACGGGCATGCCGGACGTGGTGGTGACGCTGTACGACGCGGCGGATGTCCCGATCGGCACGACGACGACCGACGTGAACGGAGCCTATGCGTTCACGAACCTGGTGCCGGGCGATTACTATATCGACGTCGACGTGCCGGCGGGGTGGTTCACCAGCCCGCCGAACCAAGGCGGCGACGGCGCGCAGGACAGCGACATCGACAGCGCGGGCTCGACGGCGACCACGACGCTGGTGTCGGGCGAGAACGATCCGACGTGGGATGCGGGGCTGTCCCTGCCGGCTTCGTTGGGCGACTTCGTGTGGGAGGACCGGGATGGCGACGGCATCCAGGATGCGGGCGAGCCCGGAATTCCGAACGTGACGGTGCGGCTGTACGATGTGGCGTCGAATTTGGTCGGTACGACGACGACGGACGCGAACGGCCTGTACGCCTTCACGGATCTGCCGGCGGGACCATATTTCGTGAACGTCGCCCGGCCGGCGGGCTATCGGCCCTCGTCTGCGGATCGCGGCGCCGACGATGCGGCGGATAGCGATGCCAGCCAACTGACCGGCGACACGGTTGCGACGGCGTTGCTGTCGGGCGAGAACGACCCGACTTGGGATGCCGGCTTCTTCCGGCCGGCCTCGGTGGGCGACTACGTGTGGCTGGACGAGAACTGGGATGGCGTGCAGGATCCGGGCGAAGCGGGCCTTCCGAACGTGCGGGTCCAGTTGCTGAACAGCACGGGAACCGTCGTGGCCACGACTCTGACGGACGTCAACGGCCTGTATCTGTTCTCCAATCTGCCTCCGGGCACCTACACGGTGCGGGTGGACGTCGCCAGCTTGCCGGCGGGGCTGGCCGCGAACCAGACCTTCGATCCGGATGCGACGCGCAATCATCAGACGACGGTGACGCTGGCCTCGGGCGATGCGATCCGCACGGCCGACTTCGGCTACAACTGGCGGCCGCCGACTTCCGTTCTCGGCGCCATCGGCGACCGGGTCTGGGCGGACGCCGACGCCGATGGCGTGCAGGATCCGGGCGAGCCGGGTATTCCGAGCGTGAGAATGCTCTTGTACGTGGATTCGAACGGCGACGGCACCTACAATTCGCAGGTGGCCTCCGTCCTCACGGATGCCTCCGGGTTCTATATCTTCACGAACCTCACGGCGGGGTCCTATCAGGTGAGAGTCGCGACCAATACCTTGCCGGCGGGATACGTCCAGTCGGGCGATCCGGATCATTTCGGCACCGATTCGACGGCCAATCCGTCGCAGGCGGGCGACCACCGGACGACGACGCCGATCGTGCTGGCTCCGGGCGACGTGTTCGTGAACGCGGACTTCGGCTATCTGCCGCCGACGTTCAGCAACCTGGGCGACCTGATCTACTTCGACGCCAACGCGAACGGGGCGTATAGCGCGGCGTCGGGCGACTATGGAATTCCGGGCGTGACGGTGGCGCTGCTGAACGGCGCCGGCCAGATCATCGCCAGCACGGTGACCGATTCCGCGGGCGGGTATCTGTTCACGGGCTTGCCGGCGGGAACCTACACGGTGTGGGTGAACGATTCCGCGAACGTCCTCGAAAATCTGGTGCAGACCGGCGACCCGGACGGCGGGCTCGACAGCCGCAGCACGACGACGCTGGACGGACGCCACGACGATCTCCTCCAAGATCACGGCTACACGCCGGACGGGCACGGCCCGCTGCTCGGACTCATCGGCGACACGATCTTCCTGGACCGCGACGGGAACGGCTTGCCCGGAACGGGCGAGGGCATCCAGGGCGTGACCGTGCGCCTGTACGACAGTCCGGGATTCGCCTTGCTGGCGACCACGGTGACCGACCCCAATGGACGCTACTACTTCGGCGGCCTGCCGGCCATGTCCTACACGGTGCGGGTGGATACGAACACGCTGCCCAACGGCGGCGTCGGGTTGGTCAACACGGTGGATCCGGACACGGCCAATCCGGGCAACAGCCAATCCCTCGTCACCATCGGACCCGGCGGCATCAATCTCCTGCAGGACTTCGGCTACGTGCCGAGCGCGCCCAACGCGATCGGCGGCACCCTGTGGAAGGATTGCAACGCCGACGGCACGCTCGATTCCGATGAAACGCCGCGTTGGCAAGGCATCCAGATCGTCTTGCGCGATTCGTCGGGCAATATCGTCGGGACGACGTTCACCGATGCCGCCGGCACCTACCGGTTCGCGCGCCTGCCCAGCGGGACCTACACGGTCGGCGTGAACGACGTCAGCAACCGGCTGCACGGCTTCTGGGCGAGCGTGGGGCCGAATCCGGGCGCGGACAACAACAGCCAGCGCAAACCGTATGCCATCGCGGTCAGCGGCGGCCAGACGAATACGACGGGCGACTTCGGATACTACCTGATGGTTTCGGAGCTGGGCGACTACGTCTGGTACGACATCAACGACAACGGCCTGCAGGACGGCGGCGAGCCGGGACTGGCGGGCGTGAAGGTGACGCTGAGAATCAGCTATCCGAACGGGAACCAGATCGTCATGCAGACCTTGACGGATTCGAGCGGACGCTATCGCTTCGCCAATCTGCTGCAAGACGAGCGCTACCGCGAAACCACGACGAACAGTCCCGCGACGGTCGGGCTGCCGCGCTTCCAGATCTCGATCGTCGCCACGCAGACGGTCCTGACGGCGGACGGCTACGTGCCGACCACGATCAATGCCGGCAACGGCGCGAACGATTCGCGCCGGCACACGGGCGTGTTCGCCCTGCTGGCCCTCTGCGGCCGCACCGCCGTCTACGATTTCGGCTATCGCGGAGGTCCGCTGCTGGCCGTGATCGGCAACGTCGACGCCTTCACGCGCGACGGCCAGACGGTCGTGCGCTGGGAGACGATCGAATCGTGGGGCACGGAAGGTTTCTGGCTCGAGCGCCAAGTGGGCGAGGCGTGGGTGCGCATCAGCCAGGAACTGCTCCCGTTCCCGCTGTTCGGCGTGGCGCCCATCATCTACGAAGAGATCGATCCGGGCGCGGAGGCCGGCGGAACCTATCGCTATCGGCTGGTCGAATTGGAGAACGACGGCGACATCCTCTACTACGGCCCGTACGAGTTGACCGTGGATGGCCCCGGGCGCACCTACGACGATTGGGCCGCGGCGCACTTCACCGAGCAGGAATTGACCGATCCGGCCATCAGCGGTCGCGACGCGGATCCCGACGGCGATGGCTTGACCAACGAGCAGGAATTCCTGGCCGGAACCGATCCGAAGAGCGCGGATTCCGTTCTCCAGATCAACCAGGTCCGGAGAGTGGAGGACGGCTTCGAATTGCGCTGGAAGACCGTACCGGGACGATTCTACAAGATCGCGGTGGCGGACAGCTTGTTTGGCCCGTTCCTGCCGCTGGAGGAGTCCATCTTGGCCACCGCTGAAATCGAAACCGCCATCGTGGACGGCGATTTCTCCGGCAACCAAATGTTCTTCCAGGTGATTCGGGTGGAAGGTCCATAGCGACCGATTCTGAAAGGCCCGGCGGCATCCATGGATGCCGGCCGGGCCTTTTTTTATTCAGTTGGCCTCCATAATATTGCGTAAAGCGATGAGCGGATTGTATTTCTCAATCTGCCAGCCAAATACGACCGGATTTCCGGCAGTTACTATTGACCAGATCCTAGAGCCAGAGCGATAACCACCCGTTAAAAATACATTAAATCAATAGACGAGGTGGAGAATAGACGGTCCAGGTTGTAGTGTTTGAGTCTTCAAACATGCATGCAAGATGAATTCAGAAGTGAAACCGAACGCAGGAAAAAACCAGCCAGTCGCCCAGACTGGGATCCGAGGTGCCCCATGAAAACAGTTCAGAACCGCCATTCCTTGTTCGCGCCGACGTTGGCCTTGGGGTTGACTCTGGTGATGGCCGGCGCGGCGCTGGCCTTGCCGCCGCCGCTGCAGACGTACTTCATTCCGCTGCCGGAGACGCACACCTACAGCATGTTCGAAGAGATCAACAGCGCGACGACGACGAACATCGTCAACGTGATCTCCATCGCGGCGAACGCGACGAACACGATCATCGTGTGGGACCACTTCGAGGACGGGTACGAAGCGGACATCGCGAATCCGACGCAGGCGACCACCCGGGTCTGGGGCGACAACAAGGGGTCGTTTGCGGGAGAGGGCGAAATCCTACGCTAAGGCTTTGGCCAACGATATTCTCCGGTAAGATTGATGTGTTCCCAGGGGATAGGAGAAGTCGCTTGATATCTAGTATGACGTC
>CAZECJ010000083.1:0-11426 GCA_964510645.1 uncultured Verrucomicrobiota bacterium
CGACGGGCGGGGCGCAGAGGCGGATCTTGAGGGCGTCGCCCAGTTCGCCCTGGATCGCGTTCTTCGCGGCGCGCGGGACGATGCGCAGGTTCAGGACGGCGCCATCCGGCGTTTCGGTCAGCCACGGCATGGCACTTTCCTGAAGAACATCCAGTATCCAATGTCCAATGTCCAATATCCAAGTAATGGATCGTGAACTTGTTCGGTTGGATATTGATTATTGGATATTGGACATTGAGATTTCAATGCCTCAATTTCCGATTTCGACGAGGGAGGGGTCGTAGCCTTCGGGGGTCTTGTAGCCGAGCAGGTTGAGGCAGGTGGCGGCAAGGGAGGAGATGCCGAGGCCTTGCTTGGTCGTCAGCTTGGCCTTCGCCAGGTTGGCGGGGTCGAAGATCACGGCGGGCACCGGATTCAGCGAGTGGGCGGTGCGGGCCTTGGGGAGGCCGGACTTCTTGTCGAATTTGACGGCGCCCGTCTTGTCGTGCTCGTACATGTCGTCGGAGTTGCCATGGTCGGCGCTGACGACGAGGATGCCGCCCGCTTTCTGGATGGCGGGGATCAGCCGGCCGAGGCAGAGATCGACGGTTTCGACGGCGATTTTCACGGCCGGGAAGATGCCGGTGTGGCCGACCATGTCGCCGTTGGGGTAATTGACGCGGATGAACTGGTACTTGCCGGAGCCGATGGCTTCGATGAGTTTGTCGGTAATCTCGGCGGCCTTCATCCAGGGGCGCTCTTCGAAGGGCACGCGGTCGGAGGGGACTTCGACGTAGTCCTCGAGGGCTTCGCTGAATTTCTCGGCGCGGTTGCCGTTGAAGAAATAGGTGACGTGGCCGAACTTCTGGGTTTCGCTGATGGCGAGCTGGTGGACGCCGTTGTCGGCGAGATATTCGCCGATGGTGCGGGTGATGCGCGGGGGCTCGACGAGGAAGAGCTTGGGAATATTGGCGTCGCCGTCGTACTGCATCATGCCGGCGAAGAGGACGTCGGGGCGCGGTCCGCGGTCGAAGGGCTTGAAGTCGGCCTGTTCGAACGCGCGGGTGAGCTCGATGGCGCGGTCGCCGCGGAAGTTGAAGAGGATGACGCTGTCGTGGTCGACGATGGGGCCGAGGGGCTTGCCGTCGCGGCCGATGACGAACGAGGGGAGGTCCTGGTCGAGGACGCCGGGGGTGGCGGCGCGGAGGGCCTCGATGGCGGCCTGGGCGGAGGGATAGAGCGCGCCTTCGCCGCGGACGTGGGTTTTCCAGCCGAGTTCGACCATGCGCCAGTCGGCTTCGTAGCGATCCATGGTGACCTTCATGCGGCCGCCGCCGGAGGCGATGGCGTAGTCGACGGAGCCGTCGGCATTGAGGTCGGCGAGGAATTGCTCGAAGGGCAGGACGTAGTCGAGCGCGGAGGTGGGCGGGACGTCGCGGCCGTCGAGGAGGGGATGGATGCGGGCGCGCTTGACGCCTTCCTTCTTGGCCTGGACGAGCATGCCCTTGAGGTGGTCGATGTGGGCGTGGACGTTGCCGTCGGAGAAGAGGCCGATGAAATGGAGCGCGGAATCGTGCTGCTGGACGTTGGCGATCATCTTCTTCCAGGTCGCGCCTTGGAAGAGGGCGCCCGAATCGACGGCCTTGGCGACGAGGGAGGCGCCCTGGTCGTAGACGCGGCCGCAACCGATGGCGTTGTGGCCGATCTCGGAGTTGCCCATGTCGTCGTCGGAGGGCATGCCGACGGCGGTGCCGTGGGCCTTGAGGGTGGTGTGGGGGCAGGTGGCGAGCAGATGGTCGAGGTTCGGCTTGTTGGCGGAGCGGACGAAATCGCCTTCTTCGTACTTGCCGATGCCGACGCCATCCATGATGACGAGGACGACGGGGCCCTTGGGGCCGGGGTAGTTGGCGATTTTTTCGAGTTTCAAGGTCATGGGGTCTCCGATCGGGTCAAACGTTTCGGGGAATATGCCTCACGGGGAGGCGTTGTGCAAGAAGAGGGTTCAATGTTCACGGTTCAGCGGTTCACGGTTGAGCAGCCGGAGAGTTCGGATCTCGAACCGTTGAACTGTGAACCGCTGAACCTAGAACGTCCTTGACGCCCGGTGCAGCGTCTGGCGTTCGGCCTTGGTGAGGGACTGGATGCCTTGGGCGGAGATTTTATCGAGGATGCGGTCGACCTCGGCTTGGTCGGGGGGCGGCGGGGCGGCGCGGGGGGCGTGGGGGCGCTGGGCGACGTAGTCGCGGACGCGGGCCCACAGGCGGCGGAGCAGGGTGCTTTCGAAGAGCTGGTCGATGTAGAGGAAACCGGCGAAAGCGCCGGCGAGGTGGGCGGAATGGGCGATGCCGGAGGCGGGATCGTTGTTGGCGAGGACGAATTCGATGAAGGCGAGGCCTGCGACGAGCTGCCAGGCCATCATCGTGACGGGGAAGATGAAAAAGATCAGCAGGGTGAGCTGGCGGCGGGGATACAGCGTGGCGAAGGCGGCCATGACGCCGTAGATGGCGCCGGAGGCGCCGACGCAGACGGCGAAGGGCTGGGGCGAGAGCCAGAGCCAGCCGAGGCCGCCGAGGAGTCCGCTGATCACGTACATGGCGAGGAAGTGCTTCGAGCCCATGGCGCGCTCGGTTTCAGGGCCGAGGAAATAGAGCGTGAACATGTTGAACAAGAGATGGGTGAATCCGCCGTGGAGGAACATGTAGGTGAGCGGTTGCCACAGATGGCCGTGGCGGATGCCGTCGAGGGAAAGGGCGAGAAGACCGTATAGGCCGGGGGAACGCAGCAGCCAGAAGAGCAGGAAGACGGCGACGTTGGCCTTGATCAGCCCGGCGACGACGGGCGGAAGCTGGGCGAAAAAGCCCGGAGACCGGGAGAACGTGCTGTGCTGATAGGTACGGAAACTCATCGGCCGGCGAGAAGCTGGTGGACGGCGACGGAGGCGTCGAATTGGTTGAGAGGCGTGCGGTAGAGGCCGATGGATTTCGCGCGGGCGGCTTCCTGCATGTCGGAGGGGATGGGGCGGGAGGAACAAGCGAGGATGGCGCGGATGCCGACGAGCGTGGCCACGGCCACGGCGTTTTGGTGGGCCTGGATGGTGATCAGGACGGAGTCTTCGGCGGCGTGGGCCATGACGTCGCTGAGCAGGTCGGAGGTGAAGGCGGACGAAATCTCCGTTCCATCAGGGCTGGGCAGCACCACCGTGGTGCCGGGGATCTCCAATAGTCGTTCCAATTTCATGGCGGGAACCATACCGCGCGAAAATCGGAAACGCCAACTCCAAAACGCCGGACCCGAAGAGCGCCGGGCGCGGCCAACGACTCATGCCTGCCGGTTTGGGGCGGGATCAAACCGGTCCGGAGAACGAATCTTTGGAGCGGACGGAAGGCAGCGAAACAAAGAAACGGCTGCCCGTGCCCGGCGTCGATTCCACCCAGATCTCGCCGTCGAGCCGTCCCAGAATCTGCTGGACGATGGCGAGACCCAGGCCTTCGCCTTCGGTGCGGGCGGGGTCGAGGCGGTGGAACAATTCGAAGATCCTGCCGTGGTATTCGGGGGCGATGCCGATGCCGTTGTCCTCCACGCAATAGACGCAACGGCCGGCTTCCATGGCACCGCGGATGGCGATGACGCCTGGCCGTTGCGGGTCCAGGAATTTCAGCGCGTTGCCGAGCAGGTTTGCAAATACCCGGGAGAGTTGGATGGCATCGCCCTTGCACGGGGGGAGCGCAGACCGGTGCAGTTGGGCGCCGACGTGCTTGAGCTGGTGGTCGAGGCCGGAGATCACCTTTGCGATCAGGGCGTCCATGTCGACCGGGCCAATGTCGAGCGCCGAGCGGCCGGCGCGGGATAGGTCCAGCAGGCCTTTGATCAGGGCGTCCATCTGCCGGGTGCTGTTCCGGATGTGATGCAGGGCATTGGTCATTTCCGGCAGGGTTGTGCGCAGGACGGCGGCCAGTTTTTCGGAGGAAGATGCGGAGTCGGTTTCGGCCGCTTGGATGGCGGCCACCGCGAAGCCGAGTTCGCGCCCGTATCCGTCGATGTTCACCAGCGGCGAGCGCAGGTCGTGGGAGGTGGCGTAAACCAGCTGTTCGAGTTCCTTGTTTTTGTTGGCAATGAGCTGCTCGGTCCGCTTGCGTTTGGTGATGTCGGTGGCGATGGTGACGAATTCGTTGTTGCCGAGGGAGGCGACGGAAAGCAGAAAATAGCGTTCGTCCTGCGCCGTGCGCGTTTCGAAAACCAGGGGCTCTCCGCTGCGGGCCACGTGGGCGAAGGCGTTCAGATGCGGGGCGGTTTCGGTGAAATAGAACTCGGTGGCGAGTTTGCCGACCACGTCGGCCCTCCGGAGGCCGGTGGCCTCTTCGAATGCGGCATTGCAATCGGTGATCCGATAGTTGACCGGTTGGCCCGATTCGTCCAGGACGAGCTCGTGCAGCACGACGAGCTCGGTCATGGCTTTGAACAGGGCGTTCAGTTTGACGGTCAATAGGCGGTTTTTCTCGGATTCCCGCAGGGCTTCGCAGCGCTGGACGTTGGCTTGCCGGAGGGCGTGCTCCAGATCATGGACCATCTGCGTGATGACGGATTTCAGGCGGGCGGCCTCGCCGTAGAAGCGACCCTCGACCGGAGACGTCCAGTCGCCGGCGGAGACCTTTTCCGCGTAGTGCATCAAGGCGGCCATGGGACGGGTGACAAACAGGGCCATGAAGACAGCCAAGAGCAGCATGGCCGCGGCGAGAATGGCCCCGGTGGCGGCGAGGATGGTCCAGCGCAACCGGGCCAGCCGGGCCTGGATGTCGTCGATGTAGGAGCCGGAGCCAATGATCCAGCCCCAGGGTTCGAACAGCCGGACAAAGGATTCCTTGGGGTAATATTTTTCCGTCGGGCCGTTCGGAGTCGGTTTGGGCCAGTGATAGGTGACATACCCTTCGCCGCCGTGGTTCACGGCATCGACGAATGTCTGCAGCAGGTTGTTTTGGCCGGCGGGAATGGTGTGGATCGGTCCGGCGCGGCCATATTGAACTTGGCGGGCATGCGGGAAGGGAGCCTGATCTATGGCCGCTCCGATCAAATTGGACACAATCGGGTGCATGATGAAGCGGGGCGAAGGCAGAGCCGTGTCGTTGAGCCAAAAGTAGCCGCTCGGTTCGTAGCGCAGGTTTCCGATGCGCTTGATGGCCCGGTTCTGGGCTTCGGCCAGGGGAAGTTCTCCAGTGCCAACGCGCTGATCGTATTCGGTGAGCAATGCGTGCGTCACTTCCACCAAATGGCGCAAACTGTCCTTGCGGTCCTGCCGCAGTTCGCGCTCCACGGTGGGCAGGTAGACCAGCAAGAGGGTGCCTAGGAACAGAATGGCAACCAACCCCATGATGACTACCATCTTGAACGCGAGAGACGCATTCAGGAGAAATCGCAACATGCTCGTCTCCGGATTAGAGCTAAGGGATCAGCTGATGCTTAGCCTAGTTCACGTCGCGCGGGGATGCAAGCGGGTTGATTCAAAACACTTGCCAGCGGGGGGGGGGAGCAAGGATGATGATTGCATGGGCGAAGTGCTGTTGAGCGTGGAAGACTTGCGCGCGGGGTTCGAGACCCCGGCGGGGTTCCTGCGCGCCGTGGACGGGGTGTCGTTCGAAATCCGGCGGGGCGAGGTGCTGGGGCTGGTGGGCGAATCGGGGTGCGGCAAAACGGTGACGGCGCTGAGCTTGTTGCGGCTGCTGCCGCATCCGCCCGCCGTGATCGAGGGCGGCCGGGCGCTGTTCCACGGCCGGGATTTGCTTTCCATGCCGATCGCAGAGCTGCGGAAGATCCGGGGCGGCAAGATCGGGATGATTTTCCAGGAACCGATGACGGCGCTGTCGCCCTTGCATCGGATCGGCGATCAGTTGGCCGAGGCGGCGCAATTGCATCGGGAGCTCGGCGGCGCCGAAGCGCGGGCGCTGGGGCTGGATTGGCTGAAGCGGGTGGGCTTGCCGGACGCGGAGCAGCGGATGAAAGACTATCCGCACCAGCTCTCGGGAGGCATGCGGCAGCGGGTCATGCTGGCGATGGCGATGCTGCCGGAGCCGGAGCTGATCATCGCGGACGAGCCGACGACGGCGCTGGACGTGACGATCCAGGCGCAGATTTTCGAGCTGCTGCTGCAGGTGCGCGGGGGCGACACGGCGGTACTGCTGATCACGCACGACATGGGCGTCGTGTGGGACGTCTGCGACCGGGTGCACGTGATGTACGCGGCGCGGCTGGCGGAAAAAGGATCGCGCGACGCGACGTTCGGGCGCCCGGCGCATCCGTACACGCGCGGATTGCTGGCGGCGATGCCGCGGTTGCACGGCAAAACCGAGCGTTTGCCGGACATTCCGGGGCAGTTGCCTTCGCTGGCGAATCCACCCCCGGCGTGCCGGTTCGCGCCGCGCTGCCCGCTGGCGCGGGAGGTCTGCGGCCGGAAAACGCCGCGGCTGCGGCAGGTGGAAGCGGGCCATGAGGTGGCCTGCTGGGACGGGATTTGGGACTTGGCCGAAAAGGAAAGCAGCGACGCATGAAAGCCTTGGCGATCAACGGCAGCCCGCGCAAGGGCGGCAACACGGAAATCCTGCTGCGGAAGGTGCTCGAGCCGATCGCGGCGGCAGGCCACCAGACGGACTACCTGCAAGTGGGCGGGACGCGCATCCGCGGCTGCACGGCGTGCGACGCCTGCAAGCGGATCCGGAACCGGCAATGCGTGATCGACGAAGACGTCTTCAACCTGGCCTTCGCGAAGATGTGCGAGGCGGACGCGATTGTCATCGGCTCGCCGACGTATTTCGGGGACGTGACGGCGGAGACGAAGGCGCTGATCGACCGGGCGGGCCGCGTGGGGCGGGCGAATGGCGGCCTGCTGCGGCGGAAAGTCGGCGCGGGGGTGGCGGCGGTGCGGCGGGGCGGCGCGGTGCAGGTGATGGAGACGATCAACCATCTGTTTCTGGCGTGCGAGATGATCGTGCCGGGATCGACCTATTGGAATTTCGGGATCGGGGGCGCGCCGGGCGAGGTGCTGGGCGACGAGGAAGGGCTCGCCAACATGAAGAATCTGGGCGAGCAGATCGCGTGGCTGTTCGGATTGCTGGAGAAAAATGGCTAGAGGCGGTCATCGGTTCAGCTTGGTGAATCTGGGGTGTCCGAAGAACACCGTGGATTCGGAAGGCATCCTGGGAACTCTGGCGCTGGCCGGATTCCGGTTCGTCGAGGATCCCGCCGCGGCGGACGTGTGCCTCGTAAACACCTGCGGGTTTCTCGACGCCTCCCGACGCGAGGCGGCGGAGGTGCTGGAAGACTTGGCGGCGCGGCGGGGCCGCAAGGGGCATCCCTTGCTGGTGGCGACGGGCTGCCTGGTGGAGCGGATCGGCGGCGCGAAGGAATTGGACCCGTTCCTGGAAGCGGCCGACGCGCGAGTCGGTTTCGCGGACTACGCGCGCTTGCCGGACATCTGCCGGAACTTGCTGGCCGGAAAAGCGGCGGGCTCCCGCAGCGGGGGCCATGCCGGGCGCGCTCTGCCGAAAACCTACCTCGATTGGCTGGATCGGCCGCGGATGCGGATCGGATCGGAAGCCTCGGCCTACCTCAAGATCGGCGAAGGATGTTCGAACTGCTGCGCGTATTGTTCGATTCCGCTGATCCGGGGGCGGCGGGCGAGCCGGCCGATGGCCGCGATCCTGAAGGAAGCGCGCGATCTGGTTTCCGCCGGCGCGAAGGAATTGATCCTGATCGCGCAGGACACAACAGCCTACGGCATGGATTTCGCCGGCGAACCGCAGCTCGCGGCGCTGCTGAAAGAGCTGCTGAACATGCCGGGCGAACGGTGGTTCCGCGTGATGTACGCGCATCCCAAGCATCTGACGGCCGAAATCCTCGAAGCGATGGCGGCGGACGGGCGGGTCTGTCCGTATCTGGATTTGCCGCTGCAGCACGTGAACGACAAGATGCTCAAGCGGATGGGGCGCGGCTATGGGCGGGCGCGGGTGGAGACGGCGCTGGCGCAGATCGATCGCCTGCTGCCGGGGGCGGCGCTGCGGACGACGTTCATCGTGGGCCATCCGGGCGAAGGGGAAAAGGAATTCGCGGAGCTGTTGGAATTCGTGGAGGAAGGGCGCTTCGACCACCTGGGGGTCTTTTGCTGGTCGCCGGAGCCGGGAACGGTGTCGGCGGGTATGGCCGATCGGGTGCCCGCGCCGGCGGCGGAAGCGCGCCGCGACCGGCTGATGGCGACGCAGGCGAAAGTGTCCGCCGCGCGCCTGAAGGCGCGGAAGGGCGAGAAGACGACGATGCTGCTGGAGCGCCGGGAGGCCGATGGCTGGCATGGGCGGACCCTGTGGCAGGCGCCGGAGGTGGACGGCGAAACCGTGCTGGAGGATGCGGGCCCGGATGCCCAAGCCGGCGATTTCGCGAAAGTGAGGATTGCGCGGACCGGCCCATACGATTGCCGGGCGCGGCGGGTGAAGCCATGAGGCGGGAGCCGAAAACAATCGGGATTTGGCTTTTGCGTCTGGTTCTGGCGTTGCCCATGGCTCAGAGCGGGCACGCGCAAGCGTCCGCCGAGCGTTCAATGCCGGTTCCCGCGCAGGACCATCCACCGGCCGGCGCGGCGCCGTCTCAATTCAAATCGGCGAAAAGAACCTCGCCGGAAACGTCCCCGGCCAGACGAAAGAAGAAACGTCGAAAAAATCGGTCGGCCGCCCTTGCGGACGAGAAGATGGAATGCAAAGACGCCCCGACGAAAAACTCGTTGAAGCTGAATCCCCGGAAGGTGCTGGCGCTGCAAATGCAGGCGCTGAATGCTCAATGCGAAAGAGAAGATGGGGAAATCCCCGCGCAGAACCGATTTACGCTGTGGCTGGACGCGGCCCATCAGCGGACCTATCGATGGATGGACGATGCCGTGCGGCGGATCGACATGAAATGGCTGGCCGAAGAGGCACCCTATGATCCAGAGCTTTCCACGTTCAAATTAAAGCTCATGACGCGAACCGGGGGCAAAAGCAGCGAAAAGGATTTTGATTTCAAGGTGCGGTTCCGCGCGGACATGGCGTTGCCGGGATTGGAACGCAAGCTGCATCTGTATTTGGACAACGCCGGCCGGGACGAACTGCCGGGCACGGATCCGATGAAAAAAGAATCCGACACCCGCCTGGGCGTGCGCGCCATGTTCCGGACGCTGAAGGGCAACGATTTGTCCCTGGGCGGCGGCCTGCGGTGGAGAGATTCGAATCCCGTCGTTTATCTCGGCACGGATTGGCGCTGGGAACGGGAGTCGGAAAACGGCGTCTTGTGCTTGAATCCTCAAGTGGCGTACTACAGCGACGAGGGGTTTGGCCAGAAAACCGAACTGACTTGGACCCGGCCGGTGGGCGTGCGCAAGTTTTTCCAGACCCGGACCGCCGAGCGTTCGTCGGAATCGCTGGATAGCGTGGAGTTCGAACAGAGCCTCCGGTTCGCCTGGCTCCGCTCGGGGAGGGGGCGGGGATGGGTGGCGCAGGTGAGCGTATTCCCGCATATTCGGAGTTCGGACTGGTATTGGGATGATTCGATGGTGAACCTGACATGGCGCGATGCGCTGTATCGGAAGTGGATCTACTACACGATTACGCCGCAAGTCCAATTCCCCAAGGAAGATGAGTATAAGGCTAGGCCTTCGCTTCGCATCGGGCTGGAAATCCTGTTCGGGGGGATTATCGGCGAATTGCTTTGAGGGGGTTCTTCGGGTTTGACAGGCAGGGGGCAAATTATCTACCTTTCCCGTCGACGATTTAAGAAAACAAACAGGAGAAACGGTTTACCATGAACACGAACAACCTACTCTACGCGGCGCTTGGATCGGGATTGGTGGCGCTGCTCTTTGCTTGGTGGAAGACGCAGTGGATCAATCGGCAGGATCCCGGCACGGCCCGGATGCAGGAAATTGGCGCAGCGGTTCGCGAGGGCGCCATGGCGTTTCTCAAGCGCGAATACAAGGTCTTGGCCGTTTTCGTCATCGTGGTGGCGGCCTTGCTGGCCTATCTGAACGTCAAGGTCACCGGCGACAAGAATCTCGCTCTGGTTGCGGTTTCCTTCGTCATCGGCGCATTTTGTTCGGTGCTGTCGGGCTACTTCGGCATGCGGGTGGCGACGGCCGCCAACATGCGGACGACTAACGCCGCGCGCAAGGGCTTGCCCGAGGCGCTGGGCGTGGCCTTTGCCGGCGGTTCGGTGATGGGCATGTGCGTGGTGGGCCTGGGCCTGATGGGCCTGACGGGCCTGACGCTGGTCTATTTCAAGATGTTTGGTTCGGAACCGGGCGCCTTGATCGGCACGGTTCTGCCGATCTTGACGGGCTTCTCGATGGGCGCCAGCTCGATCGCGCTGTTTGCGCGCGTGGGCGGCGGCATCTATACCAAGGCGGCCGACGTCGGCGCGGATCTGGTCGGCAAAGTCGAAGCCGGCATCCCCGAAGACGATCCCCGCAATCCGGCGGTCATCGCGGACAACGTGGGCGACAATGTGGGCGACGTGGCCGGCATGGGCGCGGACCTGTTCGAGTCCTACGTGGGCGCCATCGTGGCGGCCATGGTGCTGGCCGCCGTGGCGGTGCTGCCCGCCGACGCGACGGGTGTGGCCCTGAACTTGGTGCTGCTGCCGCTGATCATCGCGGGCGTGGGCATCGTGTTGTCCATCGCGGGCACCTTCATGGTGAAGACGCGCGAGGGCGGCAATCCCCAGACGGCCTTGAACGCCGGTTCGATGAGCGCCGCCGTGCTGACGGCCGTGGCCTCCTACTTCGTGATCCAGCAGTTGGCGCCTTCGTCCTTCTCGCTGGCGGTGCTGCCGGGCATGGAGCCCAAGGTCTACAGTTCCATCGGCATCTTCTGGGCGACCCTCGCGGGCCTGGGCTCGGGCGTGGCCATCGGGTTCCTGTCCGAATACTACACGGCGGAAGGCAAGGGTCCCTCGAACCGCATCGCGGACGCCTCCACCACGGGCGCGGCGACGAACATCATCGCGGGCCTCGGCAACGGCATGCTGTCCACGGCCTATCCGGCCATCCTGCTGGCGGCGGCGACGGTCATCGCCTACATGACGGCGGGCCTCTACGGCATCGCCATCGCGGGCTTGGGCATGCTGGCCACCACGGGCATCCAGCTGGCGGTGGACGCCTACGGGCCGATCGCCGACAACGCGGGCGGCCTGGCCGAGATGGCGCATCTCGAGAAGGAAGTGCGCCAGCGCACCGACAAGCTCGACGCCGTGGGCAACACCACGGCGGCCATCGGCAAGGGCTTCGCGATCGGTTCCGCGGCCTTGACGGCCTTGGCGCTGTTCGCGGCGTTCCGCGAGACGGTCAACCTGCCCGTCATCGACGTGACCGACCCGAAGGTCATGGCCGGCCTGCTGGTCGGTTCCATGATGCCCTTCCTGTTCTCGGCCTTCGCGATGAAGGC
>CAZECJ010000084.1:0-11259 GCA_964510645.1 uncultured Verrucomicrobiota bacterium
TCTCCGGTCTTCTCCTTTCAGATGACAAGTTCATGCCCATGCTGGGCACACTAGCCGCGCCCGTTGGGCGCGGGGCTGTTCTGGCTGTGACCGGCCCCACCGGGGCCGGCTACAGAAAATCGAAATCCGCCCTAGCCCCGCCGGCGCCCATTATGTGCCTACATTTATGTAGGCTCCAGGGTGGGACTCATCGGGTTTGTGCGATGCATCGCATGTCCGTCTCATGTTCGGCACAACAACCAGCCAGCGCCTCATTATTGAAGGTCCGATCTTTCGTGACACGTTGGGAGAGAGGGGACTACATTTGATCCCCGCAAACGGTCGATTCCGGAAGAATCGTCCCAAAGGAAACGGATCCAATGACGATCGATACGGGCAATACGGGGTTCATGCTGCTGTGCTGCAGTCTGGTGATGCTGATGACGCCGGGGCTGGCGTTCTTCTACGGCGGGCTGGTCGGCCGCAAAAACGTCCTGGCCATCATGATCCAAAGCTTCGTCTCCATGGGCTGGACGACGGTGCTGTGGTGGCTGTTCGGGTTCTCCCTGTGCTTCAGCGGCGATCTGAAGAGCGGGACCGATTTCATGGGGATCGTAGGCAACCTCGACTGGGCTTTCCTGCGGGGCATCGCGCTGGACACGCCCGCCCCCCTCAACCCGTCGATTCCGATGTACGTGTTCTGCTCCTACCAGATGATGTTCGCCATCATCACGCCCGCGCTGATCACGGGCGCCTTCACGAACCGCGTCACGTTCAAGGCCTACATGCTCTTCCTGACCGGCTGGCTCCTCTTCGTCTACTTCCCCTTCGTGCACATGGTGTGGGGCGGCGGCATTTTGGCGAGCTGGGGCGTCCTCGATTTCGCCGGCGGCATCGTCGTCCACAACATCGCGGGCATCGCGGCGCTGGCGTCGGTCCTCTACGTCGGCAAGCGCAAGGTGGCCGACCGCGGTCCGCATTCCATCCCGCTGGTCGCGCTGGGCACCGGCCTGCTCTGGTTCGGCTGGTACGGGTTCAACGCGGGCAGCGAGTTCCGCGTGGATTCCGTCACGGCGGTCGCCTTCCTGAACACCGACGTCTCCGCCAGTTTCGCGGCCATCACCTGGCTCTGCATCGACTGGACGACCACGAAGAAGCCCAAATTCCTCGGCCTGCTGACGGGCGCGGTGGCGGGACTGGCCACGATCACGCCGGCGGCCGGCTACGTGTCGCCCGCGACGGCGGCGCTCATCGGCATCATCGCCGGCTTCGTCTGCTTCTACGCCGTGGCGCTGAAGAACAAGCTGGGCTGGGACGACGCGCTCGACGTCTGGGGCGTCCACGGCGTCGGCGGGCTCATCGGCATCGTCCTGTGCGGCGTTTTCGCCACGACGGCCTTCAATCCTGCCGGCGTGGACGGGCTGCTGCGCGGCAATCCGCGGTTCTTCCTCGTGGAATGCGGGGCCGTGCTCCTGTCCTCGGCCTGGGCCTTTCTCTTCACCTACGGCATGCTGTGGCTGATCGACCGGGTCACCAAGGTCAAGGTGGACGAGGCCGGCGAAACCGCTGGGCTCGACTCTTCGCTCCACGGCGAAGCGGCCTATCTCGAAGGCGTCTAGGCCGGCCCTGCCCACGCCCTCCCCTCCGGCCGTTCGCCCTTTTTACGGCCGCGCGTGCGTTTGTGCTTCTGCTTTGAAAACCGCCGCCCTATACTGTCGCTCATCGAAGAGAAGCGGCTGGAAACGGCTGGTCTTTTCCAGACCCGAAGCAACAAACGAGAAAAGGAGATCCCCATGAGGAACAAGATGATCGTCGCGGGAATGCTGGCTTGCTTGGCGTGGACGTTCGCCGCGCTCCCCGGCGCGCAGGTCTGGGCCCAGGAAGGCGGAGACACGCCCGTCAACCTGATCTTGAAGAACGATTCCGGATCCAGCGTGGACGTGGCGCTCATCGACCAATACGGCGGGAACTTCACGGCGACCATAGACGGGGGCACCAGCCAGAACCAAACCCTCAAACCGCAAAGCGAGATCAAGATCGGGGAAACCACGATCCACGTGGTCACGCCGAGCGACGAGGGCCTGGAAATCGTCATCGCCAGCCCATAGAACAGCCGACCCCGCCAGTGAAGCTGTAGCGCCGGACGAGGATTTAGGCCTAGGATCCTTCCTCGGCGATCGCGCGTTTGCCGGGTCCCAAGGCTGAACCGGATCACCGCAATCGTCCGTTGGGACCGATTGACATTTTTAGACATCGACAGGACAAAACACCCCATCCGACGGTTTTCCGTGGTCTTCTAGAACGGGAAAAACGCCTGTTTTTAGCCCAATTTTCCGTCCGGTTTATACTTTGTATTTATAAGTGGCATAATTAGATATATCTATATTGTTGACTCCTGATGGCGTCGGCGTAGCCTTGTCCACTCATGTAATCCAATTTCCGTGTCCAAACGCGGAAAAGGAGGAGCGCATGAAAGAAAAGTGGCTAGGGTTCTGCCGTTTCGTGGACAGCCTGCATCCCGTCCGGATGGTCGCGCTGGGGTATTTGGCCTACATTCTCGCGGGCTGGGTCCTGCTGGCGCTGCCATTCAGCCATGGGGCCGGGCCGGTATCATCCCTCGATGCCCTGTTCACCTCCGCCTCGGCGCTGTCCACCACCGGTCTGACGACGGTCAGCACTGGCAACGGATTTAGCCTGTTCGGCCAGATCGCGATTCTGGTCCTGATCCAGATCGGCGGCATCGGCTACATGACGTTCGGGTCCTTCGTGGTGCTGGCCAAGCGCGGCGATTTGTCCGATCGGCGCGAGCAGATCGGCAAGGTCGTCTTCAGCATGCCGGAGGAATTCCGGATCGCGAAATTCGTCCGCAGCGTCATCCTGTTCACGGCCCTGGTGGAAACGGCAGGCGTGGCGGCGCTGTTCTTCGCCTTCCGGCAGGCGGGGCTCGACCATCCGTTCTGGCCGGCCGTTTTCCATAGCATTTCCGCGTTCTGCACCGCGGGGTTCGGGTTGTACGACACCAGTTTCGAGGCGTTGCGCGGCAACGTGGCCGTCAACGCCATCCTCGGCATCCTCAGCTATCTGGGCGCCATCGGTTTCATCGTGTTCGTGGACGCCTGGCGGCGGCTGATCGGCAAGACGGATCGGATCACCCTCACCAGCCGCATCATTCTCGTGACGACCGCCTGGGTCAGCCTGGCCGGCATCGCGCTGTTCTACGTCGCCGAGCCGACCATCCAGGCGTTGCCGCCCTACGAGCGCCTGACCGCCGCCGTGTTCCAGATCATGGCCGCCATCACCACGGTGGGCTTCAACACCATCCCCATCGGCCAGCTTTCGCAGGCATCCCTGTTCCTGCTCATCATGCTGATGGTCGTGGGCGCCTCCCCTTCCGGCACCGGCGGCGGCTTGAAGACCACCACGTTCAGCGCCCTGTTCGGCGTGATCCGCAGCGCCCTGCTTGGCCGCGACAAAGTCACCTTCTGGCGCAAGGAAATCCCCGAGGACCGCATCCGCCTCGCGATCGCCAGCTTGGGATTCTACGTCGGCGCGCTCATCGCCGGTTGCTATCTGCTGGCCTTGTCGGAATCGCTGCCGTTCGAAGGCTTGCTGTTCGAGGCCGCCTCGGCGCTGGGCACGGTCGGACTCAGCACGGGCATCACCGGGCAGTTGACGCCCATCGGCAAACTGATCCTCGTCCTGCTGATGTTCATCGGCCGCGTCGGTCCGTTGACGTTCGGCCTCGCGCTTTTCCTGCCCTCCGGCCCGCGCCACCGCGGCAAGGAAGACCTGGCCATCTAGGCGCCGACTTCGCGTCCCGGATTGCCGCTGCGTTTCGTAAGGCGTTCTACCTCGCAGGCTCTTTTTTCATTGAGCCGGCCCTGGGACCGGATCATCCTATTCTTGCCTTCCAGTAAGGCAAAAACGAAAGGAATTCGAATGAAGAAGATGATCGGTATCGTTGCGTTGTGCGTGTTCGGTCTCGCCGTGGCCTCCTTTGCCCAGGCTCCCTGTGCCGCTCCGGCCGCGGATGTCGTCGTGGCTCCGGCCGCGGAAGCCATCGCTCCGGCCGCCCCGGCCGAAGCTCCGGTCGCCGAAGCGGTCGTCGAAGCCGTCGAGGCCCCGGTGGAAGCCGCCGTCGAAGCCGTCGTGGTGGAAGATCCGGCCGCGCTCGAAGTGCCCGTCGTGGAAGAACCGATTGCCGTCGAGGCCCCGGCCGCGGTGGAATAAGTCCGTTCCCGCATCCGGCGCCACGCGGCGCCGCAGAATCGGCAGCTTCGGCTGCCGATTTTTTTGTCCCCGCGCCACGTAAAAACGCTTCGTTTCCGCGCGCGCGTTGGGGTTGAGCTTTCCGGCGGGCAGGAGCAACATAGTCCTGCCTTCATCAAAGGCAGAAAGAGAAATTCAGCATGAAGAAAATGATTGGATTCGCGGTGTTGTCCTTGATCGGCATGAGCATGGCGGCCAGCGCCCAAGCGCCTGTCGCGGCGGAGGCAGAGGCTCCGGCGGCCATCGCGGCGCCGGTTGCGGCCGTGGCGGCGCCGGTTGCGGCGGCGGAACAAATCACCGTCAAAGGCGAGGTCAGCGTCGTGAACGGTCCCGATGGCGCGCTGCAGGCCATCTACATCAATCCGGCGGATCCGGAAAGCCATGGATACAAAGTGGACATCGTGAACGGCGAAGGCAAGACCTTGGCCGACAAGGACGGCAAGATCGTCGAAGCGGTCGGGACGGACGCCAACCGCCTGTTTACGATCCAGTCGATCGTCGTGGCCGAATAATCCATCGCTCTGCGGCGCCGGCGCGGCGTCCAGGCAACGCAACCGGCGGCTTCGGCCGCCGGTTGTTTTTTTGCGGAAACCGTGGCGGAGAGAGAGGGATTCGAACCCCCGTCCCGCTTGCGCAGGATCCGGTTTTCAAGACCGGCGCGTTAAGCCACTCCGCCATCTCTCCAGCGAACCTTGCGCGAAACCGTAGCGCGTCCACCGAGGAATATAAAGGGAAAATCCGACGGATTCGTCGGAGGGGACCGAGGTTATTCTGCCTGCGGTCGGCTATTTTCCGGCTTCTGATCGAAGACGGCGGGCGTATCGGCCGGAGCCGCCTCCCCCGCGATCCAGCGGCGGACGGGCGGGACGATGTGGCGGACGCTGTCGCGGAAAGTCAGCGCCAGGAACAAGGCGATGAACAAGACGGCGAAGGCGTTGGCCAGGGCGTTGACGAGCCGGGGCGACACCGGGCGGCGGGTGATCCCCGCCCACAGGTTCATGACGACGTGGCCACCATCCAGGATCGGCAGCGGCAGCAGGTTGATGATGGCGAGGTTGACGTTGAGGAACCCCGTAAACCATACCGCCAGGATGAAGCTGGACTTGAGCATCAGCCACAGCATGAGGAGAATCAGGACGGGCCCACCGACGGCCCCGGCGGCGGCGCCGGAGGTGGAGGGCGTGGCGAGGGCGCGCAGGAAATCGAAGATGGCGGCGGCGTGCCCCTCGACCTGCGTCCACGGGGTTGGATGCGACAGCGATGCAAAGTCGAGATCGCCGATGGTGTTGAACTGGATGCCGATGAGGTGGCGCTTCAAGGTTTCGTCGTAGGTGGATTCGACGGAGACGGTCCGGATTTCGCCGTCGCGGCGGAATTCGAGGGGCGCGGCGCGGCCGGCGGCGGCCTCGACCATCTGGCTGAGGTGCGCGCGGCTATAGATTTTCTGCCCGTCGAAGACCAGGAGCTGGTCGCCCGGCAGCAGCCCGGCGGCTTCGGCGCCGGAATTCGGATAGACGGAAGCGACATGGCACGGATCCATGCCCTCGATGCCCGGCAACATCCATACGCCGATCCCGGCCTTTTCGGTGGCGATGGGGATTTCGCGCTCCGCGGCCCCGTCGGCCGCGCGGACGCGCAGGACGACCTCGCGGCCCGGCACGAGCGCGGTTTTTTCGAGGATCTGCTGCCAGTTGGCGACGGGCTGGCCGTCCACGGCGACGATTTCGTCGCCGACGGCAATGCCCAGCGCGAGGGCCGGGCTGTTGGTGGCGACGTAGCCGACGACGGAATTGCGTTCCTGGAGCGACGACGGCTTGCCGACGAGCCACACGACGGTAGCCAGCACGAACGCGAACACGACGTTGCCAAACGCGCCGGCGACGGACACGATTATTTTTTTCCACGGGGAAACGGGGGGCAGAGCGCGTGGTTTGTCGTTGGTGGTTGGGGATTGGTGGTTGGAACCTGAACCCTGAACCCTGTCCTCTGACCCCTCCCCCTCCAAAAACGAGTTGGGATCCATCTGCGGGAGAGCAACGTAGCCGCCGAACGGGATCCAGCCGATCTTGTAGGTCGTGTCGCCGACCTTGCGTTTCCACAGGGCCGGGCCGAGACCGATGGAAAACACGTCGGCGATCATGCCGAAGGCGCGTGCGGCGAGGAAATGCCCGAGTTCATGGACGAAGATGCTCGCGCTGAACAGCAGGAGCATGGCTAAAACATACAAAGCCGCCATCATGCGGAGACCGGGGATGAGGGACAGAATATCCAATATCCAACGTCCAATATCCAACCGAACAAATGAACAGCCGGGCTGTTTCCTTGGACATTGGACATTGGATATTGGTTATTGGACATTGGGATTCCCATCTGGCTTCCGGACTTCACGCCACCAGCCTGAGAAACAAATACACGGCCGGGGCGGTGAACAGGATGCTGTCGAGAACGTCGAGGATGCCGCCCATGCCGGGGATCACGCCGCCGGAGTCCTTGACGTTGGCGGCGCGCTTGAAAAGGGATTCGGTGAGGTCGCCGACGACGGCGCACACAGACAGGGCGACGCCGAGGGGCAGCGCGCGCATCCAGGTCAGGCCGAGGGGCGCGAGCGACCCGCGCAGCGCCCAGACGTACAGGGTCCCGACGAGGGTCCCTACCAAGACGCCGCCGAAGACGCCTTCCCACGACTTGCCGGGGGAAATGCGCGGAATGAGCTTGTGGCGGCCGAACGTGCAGCCGATGACGTAGGCACCGATGTCCGTGAACTTGGCGGCGAAAACGGCATAGAGCAGGAGCCAGCGGCCGGGCCACCAGATGCCCTCCGCGGCCACGGGCCGGCCAAACAGCAGCAGCTTGGTCAGGAAGTTCCACAGCAGGCCCACGTAGAGGATGCCGAACAGCGTGCCGCCGATGGTGCGCAGCGGATGCGGATTGTCCTTCTGCGGAAATTGGCGGATGAAAATGCCGATGGTGACGAGAAACAGCACGACGGCATCCCACGAGCCGTCGGCCTGGCCGCCGGTGCGGACGCCGGAACACCAGGTGACGAACACGAGGGCGACGACGCCGAGCGTGCCGTAGACGCGGAAGTTGGCGACGCCCCCCGCGGACATCATCTGGTAGAATTCCAGGGCCATGACGGCGGCCAGCGCGGCGAGCACGAACGGAATCCCCCCGTCCGGCATGTAGAAAAAGGCCGCGAACAAGGCGCCCGCGATGGAGAATCCGCTGATGAGGCGGTGTTTGATGGCGGGCAGGCTCATGAGGGGGCTCCGTAGCGGCGCTGGCGCCGGGCGTATTCATCCAGGGCCTTGGCGAAATCCGGCTCGCGGAAATCAGGCCACAGGGTTTCGGTGAAATAGAATTCGGAGTAGGACAGTTCCCAGAGCAGGAAGTTGCTCAGGCGCAGCTCGCCGCTGGTGCGGATCATCAGGTCGGGATCGGGCACGTCGGGCAGGTACAGGCGCGCGGCGATGGCCTTTTCGTCGATCTTCGCCGGATCGATCCGGCCGGCTTTCGCTTCGGCGGCGAGGACGCGGACGGCGTCCACGATTTCGGCGCGGCCGCCATAGCTCAGGGCCAGGATCAGGTGGCCCTTTTCGTAGTTCTTGGTGGCTTCCATGACGCGTTCGAGTTCGACGCGGACGGCCTTGGGCAGATCCTGGATGCGGCCGGTCACGCGCAGGCGCACCTGGTTTTCGTGCAGCTCGTGCTCGTCCTTTTTCAGGAAGGTCTTGAGCAGCGACATCAGGCCGGAGACCTCGTCCTGCGGGCGCACCCAGTTTTCGGTGCTGAAGGCGTAGACGGTGAGATATTCGACGCCGTGGTCGCGGCAGGCGCGCAGGATGGCGCGCAGGGAATCCGCGCCGGCGCGGTGCCCGAAGAGGCGCGGCCGCAGGCGCTGCTTGGCCCAGCGTCCGTTGCCGTCCATGATGACGGCGACGTGGCGCGGCACGCAGGCGATGTCGGCGCGGGCGGTCACGCGTCCTTTTCCCCCAGGATGAGCGTGCTCGCGCGGCGCGGGCCCAGCGAGAGGATGCCGACGGGCACGCCGGTGATCTGCTCGAGGCGGGCGACGTAGCGCTTGGCGGCGGCGGGCAGGTCGGCGAAGCGGACGACTTCCTTGGTGGACGTCCGCCAGCCGGGCACGTCTTCGTAGACGGGCGTGCAGCGCGCGGTCTCGCGGATATTGGCCGGGAAGTGGTCGATCCGCCGGCCATCCAGCTCGTAGGCGACGCAAATGCGGATCGTCTCGAACCCGTCGAGCACGTCGAGCTTGGTGAGCGCCCATTCGTCCACGCCGCAGGTCATGACGGCATGGCGAGCGACGACGGCGTCGAACCATCCGCAGCGGCGCGGGCGGCCCGTGGTGGCGCCGAATTCGCGGCCGACGCGCCGCAGCTCCTCGCCGGCGGCGTCGAACAGCTCCGTGGGGAACGGCCCCTCGCCCACGCGCGTGGTGTAGGCTTTCAGCACGCCGACGACGCGGTCGATGCGGCTGGGGGGAACGCCCGAGCCGGTGGAGGCGCCGCCGGCGGCGGCGTTCGAGCTGGTGACGTAGGGATAGGTTCCGAAATCGATGTCGAGCATGATGCCCTGCGCGCCTTCGAACAGCAGGCTCTCGCCGCGTTCGACGGCGGCGTGCAGCAGCGGGACCGTGTCGCACACGAGCGGGCGCAGGACCTCCATCGCCTTGTGCGTGGCGGCCAGCACCGCGGCGCAATCCACGACCGGGGCGCCCATGGCGGCGAGGAGTCGGTTCTTTTCCTCGACGCGGGAGCGCAGGAGCTCGGGGAATTCCGGATCGAGCAGGTCGCACATGCGCAGGCCGAAGCGGGCGGCCTTGTCGCCGTAGGCCGGGCCGATGCCGCGCTGGGTGGTGCCGATCTGGTCGCCCTTGGCGCGGCGGGCCTCGCCCTGGGCGTCGAGCATGCGATGGTACGGGAACACCACGTGCGCGCGGTCGCTGATGAACAGGCGGCCGGCGACGGAAAAGCCGCGGGCGGTCACGCCGTTGATTTCCTCGACGAGTGCGACCGGATCGAGCACGACGCCGTTGCCGATGACGCAGCGCTTGCCTTCGTGCAGGATGCCGGAGGGCACGAGATGCAGCACGAACTTTTCGTCGCCGATCTCGACGGTGTGGCCGGCGTTGTTGCCGCCCTGCGGCCGCACGACCCAGTCCGCGCGCTCGGTCAGCACGTCGATGATCTTGCCTTTGCCTTCATCGCCCCATTGGGCGCCGATCAGGATGGTGTTGGGCATGGTCAGTCTCCTTGGATGTTGGACATTGGATGTTGGACATTGGTTATTGAGGCTGTCCCGCTTTTGAAATCTTCAATATCCAATAACCAATAACCAATATCCAACCGAACAAATGAACGGCCGATAAAGACAGAAATGTGCCGCTCCTGGCCCACGTCACACCTTGTAATAATCCCGATACCATTCCATGAAGCGGGCGATGCCGGTTTCGAGGGGCGTGGCCGGGGCGAAGCCGACGTCGCGGCGCAGGTCGTCGACGTCGGCGCAGGTGGCGGCGACGTCGCCGGGCTGCATGGGGAGGTTGCGGCGGATGGCTTTCTTGCCGAGGGTTTCCTCGATGACCGCGATGAACCGTTCCAGCTCGACGGGCGTGTGGTTGCCGATGTTGTAGACGCGGTACGGCGCGGGGCTGGTGCCGGGATCGGGCGCGGCGGCGTCCCAGTCCGGGTTCGGCGGCGCGATGCGGTCGGCGACGCGGACGACGCCCTGCACGATGTCATCGATGAAGGTGAAATCGCGGCGCATCTTGCCGTGGTTGTAGACGTCGATGGGCTTGCCCGCGAGGATGGCCTTGGTGAAAAGGAACAAGGCCATGTCGGGGCGGCCCCACGGGCCATAGACGGTGAAGAAGCGCAGGCCGGTGGTGGGCAGGCCGTAGAGATGCGAGTAGGTGTGGGCCATCAGCTCGTTGGCCTTCTTGGTGGCGGCGTAGAGCGAGACGGGATGGTCCACGTTGTCGTGCACGGAAAAGGGGTAATGGGCGTTGAGGCCGTAGACGGAGCTGCTGGAGGCGTAGGCCAGGTGCGGCGTCTGCGCGCGGCGGCAGGCCTCCAGGATGTTCAGGAACCCGACCAGGTTGCTCTGCACGTAGGCGCCGGGGTTCGTGAGCGAATAGCGCACGCCGGCCTGGGCGGCCAGGTGGATCACGCGGTCGAAGGGCCGGCCGGCGAAGACGGCGTCCACGGCGGCGGCATCCTCGACGGAGCCCCTCGAGAAGGCGAAGCCGGGAAACGCCCGCAGGCGCTCCAGGCGGGCCTGCTTGAGCGTCACGTCGTAGTAGTCGTTGAGGTTGTCGAAGCCCGTCACGGCGTCGCCGCGCGCCAACAGCGCCTGGCTGACGTGATAGCCGATGAATCCCGCCGCGCCTGTCACCAGAACGTTCATGTCAGATCAGCTCCTGTTGTTCGCCCGTCCGGGGCGCGAGCCCCAGGAGGCGGTAGGCCGCCCCGGCGGCGGTGCGCCCCTGCGAGGTCCGCGCCAGCAAGCCTTGCTGGATCAGATAGGGCTCGTAGACTTCCTCGATCGTGTCGGGCTCCTCGCCCACCGACACGGCGAGGGTGCCGAGGCCGACGGGGCCGCCGCCGAATTTCCCGATGATCGTCGAGAGGATGCGCTTGTCCATCTCGTCGAGCCCGTGGCGGTCCACGTCCAGCATGGCCAGCGCCTTGTCGGCCACCTCGCGCGTGATGCGGTTGTCGGCGCGCACCTGCGCGTAGTCGCGCACCCAGCGGAGGAGGCCGTTGGCGATGCGCGGGGTGCCGCGCGACCGGGCGGCGATCTCGGCGGCGCCGTCGTCGGCGATGTCCACGTCGAGGATGCGGGCGGAGCGCGTGACGACGAGGCAGAGCTCGTCGGGGGTGTAGAAATCCAGGCGGTTGGTCATGCCGAAGCGCGAGCGCATGGGCGCGCTGAGCAGGCCGCTGCGCGTGGTGGCACCCACGAGGGTGAAGCGCGGCAGATTCAGGCGCA
>CAZECJ010000085.1:0-11074 GCA_964510645.1 uncultured Verrucomicrobiota bacterium
GCATGAAGAGCGACGGCAAGCGCAACTTCGAGGCGGGCATCTGGACCGACGATCCGCGGCTAGTCGCCGCCGCGGTCGCCCAATTCGATTCCGTCTGGATGGGCGCGCACTGCGACGCCTGCCGCCGCAAGGCGTTCTGCCACGATTCGATCCTGTAAAACCAAGATTTTTCACCACAGAGGGCACAGAGAACGATCCAGAGGGAAACAGAACTAGCGGGCCGAAGAGAAACGGCGTTTTCGCCGTTTTTCTTCGGCCCCCTCTCTCGGGTTTTCCCATCTCTGTGATCTCTGTGCCCTCTGTGGTGAAATGGCCCCCTCCCCGGTTGACCACCGTGCCCCGGCCGGCGTATTCTGGCGGCATGGACTTTGCACCCGAAATCGCCCGATTCATCACCGAAGCCATCGGCGGCATCTACGTCGTCGACGAGACGACCCGGAAGATCGCGTTTGCCGATGCGTTCGTGGAGCGCCTGTACGGGCCCGCGCTGGCGGGCCGGAACGCGGCCGAGGTGTTTCCGTGGGAAGCCCGGAGCCTCCACGCGCCGCTGTCCCGCAGCGAGGCGATGGAGTGGGAATGCGTCGACCGGGACCGCCAGATCTACTGGCGCCTGCACCACGGGCTGTTCGACAAGGACGGCGTCACCTACAAGATCGGGCAGCTGACCAACACGACCGAATATATGCTCCTGAGCCAGGAGGTCACCGAATATTCCGTGCTGTCCGAGCGGGTGTCGGCCTTCCAATCCGCGATGCTGGCGCAGATCTCCGCCTCGTGTTCCGCGCTGCTGCCGGTCATCGCCGGATTTTTCAAGACGCCCCGGATCTATTTCTTGCTGGACCGCAACGGCGCGCGCGAGGCCACGGCCTACGACGCCCGCGCCGGGGCCAGCGCGCACGGCCGGATGGCCGCCGACGGGCTCGAGGGCGCGTTCGGCGCCGCAGGCCGGACGGAGCTGCCGGCGGACGCGCTCGCGGACGCCTTCCGGGCGTTCGCCTTCGCCCACGGGGGCGATCCGCAAAACCGCTACGTCCGTCTCTGCGCGGGGACGTTCTCCGACCAGCGCTACGCCCTCTATCTGGAGCTGGACGGTTCGACCGACCGGAAGGCCCTGGACATCGGGATCATCGCCACCATCATCGCCCTGTGCGTGGAAAACAGCCTCCTGCGGGAAGAGATCATCTACGAAAGCGAACACGACAAGCTCACGGGCCTCTACAACAAGGGCAAATATCTCGCCCGGCTCAAGGACGAGTATCCGCATCTCGATTCCGTCGCCATCTTCAATTTCGACGTCAACTACCTGAAGCAGACCAACGACCGCTTCGGCCACGAGGCGGGCGACCGGCTCCTGATGAAGGCCGCCGAAAGCATCCGCCGGGTCACGGCAGAAACCGTCCACGGCTACCGCCTCGGCGGCGACGAGTACCTGATGATCGCGTGCAACGGCCGTGCCGACGACGTGGCGGTCCTGAAGGCGCGCTGGGAACAGGCGCTGGCGGACGTCAACCGGGAGACCGACGACGGCGTTCCATGCATCATCGCCGTGGGCACCGCGTTCGCGGAAAAGCCCTACGATTTCGCCGAACTGATGAAGCTCGCCGACGCGCGCATGTACGAGGACAAACGCCTCAAGAAGAAGCCCGGCGAAGAAATCCGCTGACCGGCGGCGCCGCGATATTTTTCGACGCTTTTTTGCGGCGAGCGACTTGAAATTTCCGCGTCCTGCCGTAGCCTACGAGTGGAGCTCGGCGGAAGAGATTGGATGGCCAGCTGCCGGAGGAGAGCGCGAGCGATGCGATGATGGGCTGGTCTCCGCTGAGCTCCCAATTTTTATGGGTTTCGGAGCTTTTCGCGGGCGTTCACGCCCGCGGTTCGTTTTATCGGGCGCCGTCGGCCGGGGTTCCGGCCTCCACCTCGGCGCCCTTTTTCACGAGATATTGGACGACGCTCAACCGGCCCGAGACCGACGCTTTCAGCAAGACGGTTTCGCCTTTGCGGTCTTTGGCGTTGAGGTCCGCCCCCTGTTCGACGAGGTACTTCACGACGTCCAGGTTCCGGACCGCCCGCATCAGCGCGGTTTCCCCGTTTTCGCTCTGCGCGTTCAGGTCCGCGCCATTTTCCGCGAGAAATTTCACGACGTCCCGTTTGCCCACCCAGGCGGCCTTCATCAACGGCGTCTCTCCCAGTTCGTCCCGGGCGTTGACGTCCGCGCCCGCCCCCACGAGATAGCGGACGCTTTCCAGGTCGGACAGCATGTACATCAGCGGGGTCCGGCCAGCGGCATCCCGGGCATCGACGTCCGTGCCTTTCTTCAGGAACGCCTTCACGGCGGTCAGATTGCCTTTGTTCGCGGCTTTGTGGATGCTGAGGCATCCGGTCAACATCGGCAGCAGCGCCGCCAGAAGCAAGAAACGCACGGTAGCGACAAGACGAGCGGAGGGATGGTTCATCGGCGGTCCTTCTTTCGTTTTCGTTTCCTGTCCGCTGGCCATTCCGGCGCAGGCCGACGTCCATCCGGACAAAGATAGGTTCCCAAATCGTCCGCCCCGCGGTCAAGAAGGGATTGGATGCGTCCGGAAATCGGGGTGGCGCTCTGCGATTCGGAGTTGCCGCGCCGAGTCCGGCGGCCTATCGTGGCTTTCATGTGCGGCCGCTACGCATCGCCAGACAAGGAAGCCATCGTCATGCGCTGGCCCAAGATCCGCTGCGACTGCGGCGCAAAATGGGAACCCCGCTTCAACGTCGCGCCGACGGCCGCGGTACCCCTCCTCGCACGCGCCAAGGACGGCGCGGTGGAACTCCAGTCCGCCCGCTGGGGCCTGGTCCCGGCGTGGTGGAAAAAAGACGCGCCGCCGGCGATGACCTTCAACGCCCGGGCCGAAGAGGCGGCGCAGAAGCCAACGTGGCGCGACAGCCTGCGGACCGCGCGCGGCCTGATGCCGGCCCGGGGCTGGTACGAGTGGCGCCGGAACGAGCGGACGCTGGATGCCGCAGGCCGCGAAGTTCCGCAACCCTACTTTCTCTTTGCGCCCGGAGAGCCGGTGCTCGCCTTCGCCGCGATCTGGTCCCTCCGGGAACGCCCGGGCGCCGCACCCATGCTCACCTGCGCGCTGCTTTCCCGCAAGGCCGCGCCGGGCATTTCGTCCATCCATCCCCGCATGCCGGCGGTGCTGAAGCCCGAAAACCATGCGCGCTGGCTGGACCCCGCCACGCCGCCGGACGAGGTCCAGGCGCTGATCGCCGATGCGCAGCAGGGTCTGGAGGCCTATCCCGTTTCCCCGCGCGTCAACGACGCGCGCAACGACGGCCCGGAACTGATGGAGAAAATCCAGCCGCCGCCCGCGGGCCTGTTCCGGCTGGAGGAACCGCAGGCATGAACGAGGAGCCCGGCCCATGAGCTTGTTCATCCGAAATGCCCGCGTGCTGCAGACGACCTCGGCCGGCGAGGTGCGCGTTCTGGACGGCCAGGATGTCGCGATCCGCGGCAACGCGATCGCGTCCGTGCAGCCGACCGGCGCGCCGCCGCCGCCGGACGCGGGCGAGATCCTCGACGCGAACGGACAACTGCTCATGCCGGGGCTGATCAACACCCACTCGCACGTGCCGATGGTGATCTTCCGCGGGCTGGCGGAAGACGTGTCGCTGGAGACGTGGTTCAACGAATACATGTGGCCGCTCGAAAGCAACCTGCAGGAAGAAGACGTGTACTGGGGCATGCTGCTGGGCCTGGCTGAAATGATCGAGGCCGGCGTGACCTGCGTGGCGGACCATTATTTCTTCATGGACCGCGCGGCGGAGGCGGTGCGCCAGGCCGGGACGCGCGCGGCGCTGGGCTGGGCCACCTTCGGCAGCCAGGGGATCGCGGCGCTCGACCGCACGGCGGAATTCTGCCAGCGATGGCAGGGCGCGGCGGACGGACGGATCACCACCTGGATGGCGCCGCACGCGCCGTACACCTGCGACGACGATTTCCTGCGCGCCGCGCGCGACCGGGCCGCCGATCTGGGCGTGGGCATCCACGTCCACGTCGCCGAAACGCGCGGCCAGACGGAAGCGCACGTGCGGAAGCGCGGCCTCACGCCCATCCGCCTGCTGGACGAGCTGGGAATCCTGAAGTTGCCGACGATCCTGGCCCATGCCGTGGGCGCGACGGAGGACGACGTCCGGCTGCTGGCCGACCGGCCGGCGGGCGTGGCGCATTGTCCGAAAACCTATCTCAAGCTGGCCATGGGAACCGCGCCGGTCCACGCCATGCGCCGGGCCGGCGTCGCCGTGGGACTGGGCACCGACGGCGCGGTGAGCAACAACACCTTGGACGTATGGGAAAGCATGCGCCTGATGGCCCTGACGCAGAAAGAAGCCACCGGCGCGCCCGAGAACCTGACGCTGGGCGAGACCCTGGCCATCGCCACGCGCGGGAGCGCGCAGGTCGTTGGTTTGGGCAACCGGATCGGCGCGGTGGAGCCGGGCAAGCTGGCGGATCTGATTCTGGTGGATCTGGACGGGGCGCATCACCAGCCGCTGCACAGCGTGCCGGCGAGCCTGGTCTATGCCGCGCGCGCCTCGGACGTGCGCACGGTCATCGTCGATGGCCGCACGATCATGCGGGACCGCCAACTGCTGACGCTCGACAAGGGGGAGATCATCCGGCAAGTGAACCGGTCGCTGGAGCGTCTGGCGCGCCGAACGCCGGCAAGCCGCATCCAACTGTATCGCCCCTGAGCCGACGCCGGCGGGCGGAAGGTTTCGCCGAAGGCGGAGATCAACGCGGCGCGGCTTGGGCTTCCAGCCATTGGCCGATGTCGCCGCCGTCGGTGGCCTTCGCCAGCGGCGACGCTTCGCGATCGTTCTGCGTGGTTGCAGCGCTGCTCTTTTCGAGGAATTTCACCACGTCGCGATGCCCAAAAGCGGTCGCCCACTCCAACGGCGTTTGGCCCTGGTTGTTCGGGATATTCACGTCCGCGCCTTTTTGCACCAGGAATTTCACCACGCCCAAATGGCCGAACGTGGCGGCCCAGCGCAGCGCCGTTTCGCCATTGGCGTCCCGGGCGTTCACGTCCACGCCCTGCCCCACGAGATAGCGCACCACGTCCAGATCGCCGGCCGCGCGCATCAGCGGCGTCCGACCCTCGTCGCTGCGGACGTTCACGTCCGCGCCCTGATCCACCAGATAGCGGACGACTTCCATAGAACCGACGAAAACCGCTTTCATCAGCACCGTCTCGCCGTTGGCGTCCCGGGCATTCACGTCCGCTCCCTTTTCCACGAGGTAGCGAACGACGTCCAAATCTTCGGCACCCCACATCAGCGGCGTCCGGCCAAATTCGTCCCGGGCATCCACGCCGGCGCCCTTTTGCAGGTGCACGTCCACCTTGGCTAGATCGCCTTGGTCGGCGGATTTGTGGATGGTTGAGCATCCGGCCAGAAGCGGCACGATTGCCCAGAGGATCGACAACGACATGATGGCAACATTCTTCACGAAACAGCTCCTCGTCACATTCTGATAAGGGCGAAAAGATAGGTCCTGTGAATTCGGATCTGATTAGCAAGCGGATAGAAAACAGATAAATGCAGGTGAATTTTCCATCTGCCCTTCCGGATGAATGGGTTCGTTCTGGCTTTGAGATTGATTCTTCCGCAGGGGAATCACTAAATAGAGACATGGCTTCGTTTCAACCCGGACGGTTGCGCCAGCAAATCATGCTTTCCGAAGAGAGCGGGGTTTTCGCCGTCGGCAGCCTGATGCTCATCGCGTGGTTCCTGGCGATCGCGGTGCTCTGGCATCTGGGCCAGCCCTGGGATCAATGGGTCATCATGGGTTTCACCGAACTGATCTTGGGCCGCGGGGTGGCGATCGCCAAAGCGGTGGAGATGGGGATGCCGCCGGGGCTGGTCATCTTCTTGGCCACCTACGTGGATGCGGTGACGGTGTTCCTGTTCTATCCCGTATTGATCCTAGCTTGCCGCAATCTGGTCGAGGGGCGTCCGGTCGACCCGCGCATGAAAGGCATCATCGAATCGGCGGAGAAGAACGTCACTCGCTTCGCGAAATACAAGATCGCCGGGATTTTCCTGTTCGTCTGGCTGCCGTTTTTCATGACGGGCGTGGTGGTGGGCGCGGTGCTGGGCTATCTGCTGGGGTTGAAAACCTGGACCAACATGGCCACGGTGACGCTGGGCACGCTGACGGCGGCCGTTTGCTGGCTGTACACCTACGACTACCTGTACGGCCGATTGGCGCAGATCCACTCGCAGATCCCGGCGCTGTTCACGGCCGCGCTGATCGCCGCGCTGATCGTCCACCGCCTGTGGGCGGAAACGCGGAAGAAGCGGGCGCGGCCTCCGAAATCCTGACGACGGCGCGCCGAACGCGAGACGGACCAGGGGGATGTGCCTTAACCGTATTTTTACGGCCTTCGATTTGAATGTTCCGGTCCTTGAGGTAGCCTACGAATAGAGCTAGGCGAAAGGGCAGTCGAAGATCGACCAGCTGCCCGCCAAGTGGCCGAGCGATGCACTTGGCAAGAACATGAGGAACTGGCCTCCCTCCCGCCTAGCTCGCATGTTGTATCCGACTCCCCCGGTTTCCCGATGACGTTCGCGGATGTCGTCGTTCACGTTTCCGCCGCCAGCCCCGGTCCATCCTGCCACTTGCGCGCCATCCGGAGCATGGATTCTTCCCGAGTGACCGAGCGAAGGGCTCCGATTTCGATCCAGGCCAGATCGTGGGATTCGGCGCTGACGCGGTAGGCCTCGCTGCCCGTGGTCCAGAACGCATAGCGGATGTCCCAGTGGAAATGCTCCGGCAGCTCGCCGCGCGCGGGAATCCGGTGGACGTCGACGTCGAAAATCCGGCGCGAGACGGGCGCGAGGGATTCCAGCCCGGATTCTTCTTCGGCCTCGCGCCGGGCTACGCGGAACACGTCGGAATCGCCGTCCGCGTGGCCGCCCAGCTGCACCCACAGGTTCAGTTTCTTGTGGTGCGTCAGCAGGACGTGGGTTCCCGCGCGGTTGACCACCCAGGCGGACCCCGTGACGTGTCCGATCTTCAATTCCCGCGCGAAGCCATCCGGATGGGCGGCGAGGAAGGCGATGAACCGCGCCACGGTATCCGCTTCGTTTTTCCAGCGGGCCCGATAGTCCCGCAACTGCCGGATGACGTCGGCCCGGCTCATGGCTTGCCCGCTCTGGCCGGAGGCGCCGGCAGCAGCGCCCAGAAATCCGCCGGAACCGGCGCTTCGAACGTCAGCGGCTCGCCGCTGTCGGGATGGACGATCTTCAAGCGCAGGGCGTGCAGGCCCAGGCGTCTGCCGGCCGTACCGTAGCGCGGGTCGCCTACGACGGGACACCCGAGCCAGGCCAGATGCGCGCGGATTTGATGCTGCCGCCCGGTTTCCAGGCGAACCCGGACCAAGGATCTTTTGCCCACGGTGCGCTCGGTTTCATAATGCGTCACCGCCGGCTTGGCGTCCGGATGGGCGCCCACGTGCACTTGATAAGCTACGGCATCCAACCGCAACGGCTGATCGATGGTGCCGCGCGGCGGATCGGGGCAGCCCTCCACGATCGCCCAATAGGTTTTTTCGGCCTCGTCCCAGCGGTCCATGACCGCCTCGCGCGCCGCGCGGGAGGTGGCAAACAGCAAGACGCCCGACGTGTCGCGGTCGATCCGGTGCACGGGCCAGAGCCGCACGGCTTCGCCGCGGCGCGACAACTGGTTCCGCAACAGAGCCAAGGCATGCTGGCGGGTCTCCCCGGCGGCGCCCACCGCCAGCAAGCCCGCCGGCTTGTCGATGGCGATCAGATCGCGGTCCGCATACAGGATCTCCAGCGCCTCCGGCCGGCGTTCCCGCGGCGGTGAAAACGCCGCCACTTCGACCTGGTCGCCGGCCGCCAGCGCGAAATCGTGGCGCGCGACGGGCGCGCCGTTCACGCGGACGCAACCCGACTGCAGCCGTTGCTTGACGGTCTTGCGCGACCAATCCCGCAGCTGCGCCTGGAGGAAGGCCAAAAGGCCGGAGGCTTCCCGTACGACTAGCTTTTCGGACATGGTTCTTTGCCTGGGGTATGGCGGCTACAGTGGCAGATTTCGGCGCCAAAGGCTATGAAGATGGCGAACCGGTTGCGCTCCGTCTTGACTCGCCCGCAAATCCCGGCGTAGTTTCACGTTTGCCGTTTCAACGCACCCGGAAAGACCCGGAAGGAAAATGCCATGACCGAACAGCCGATCGAATTCGAAGGAGTCGCCCTTGTCGCCAAAGCCAACGTCTATTTCGACGGAAAGGTGGTGAGCCATTCGTTCCGCCTGGCCGACGGCACGCGCAAAACCGCGGGACTCATTTTTCCGGGAACGTTCCATTTCGGAACGCAACAGGCCGAACGAATGCAGATCACGGCCGGAGAATGCACCGTGAAGGTGGATGGCCAGGCGATCGCCAAGCGCTATGCCGCCGGCCAGCAGTTCGAGGTGGCGGCCCGGTCGGGCTTCGACATCGAGGTTTCCGGCGGCCTTTGCCAATACGTCTGCACGTATCTGGGATAACCCCCCCGCCGCGCCATGGACCGCGCCTATTGGGATCGGATGGCCGCGCGCTACGAAGACGAGATCTTCAGCGTGCTGAAGCACGACCGGGCGGGGCTCATTGCCGGCATCGTGCGGCGCTATGGAAAGAAAGGCCAAACGGCCACCGACATCGGATGCGGCATCGGCTATTTCCTCCCGTTGCTGGCGCGGCGCTTCCGGAGCGTCCTCGCCGTGGACCTTTCATCCCGGTGCATCGCCAAGGCCCAGGCGGCCCACCCGCGCCTGGCCAATGTGGCGTACCGGACGGTCGATCTGGCGGCACCGGGGACGCGCCTGCCGCCGGCCGATTTCGCCTTGTGCGTCAACGTCGCCATCGCCCCCTCGCTCGCGCACCGGAACCGCCTGCTCGACGCGACGTGCCGCCACGTGCGCCGGGGCGGACATCTCGTCCTGGTGGTGCCGGCGCTGGAATCGTCGTTCCTGACCGATTTCCGCCTGATCGAGTGGAATCTCCGCGACGGCATGAAGCCGGGCCGGGCCGTGCGCGGCGGCTTCCGGGCCCACCGGCCCACCGGCAATCCGCGGGCCCACGAAGGCGTCGTGCGGATCGATCAAGTCGAAACCAAACACTTCCTCAAGGAAGAACTGGAGATTCTCCTGAAGAACCGGGGCTTGCGCACGCTGGAGGTCGAAAAGATCGAGTATCCGTGGACGAGCGAATTCACGAGCCCGCCGCGGTGGATGCAAGCCCCCTTCCCGTGGGATTGGCTTATCGTGGCGCAAAAGAGGAAATGAGCTCGGGTCGAGTCGAACCCCGTCCGCACCGCGGCTCGGGAAGCGTTCGGTTAGCGCGTCTTTATGCGATAGAATGAGGTGTTCAAGGAGCCGTTGGTCGCACTCCACGTGTGGTTCGACGAACCCAGGGGAAGTACCGCCATTTCTACCCATTGGGTACTGCCAACGGATTCATTACGCTCCACCGCATTCGTGGCATAGATGGGCAACGACGCAATCGCCAAGCTTACCTGTCCGGTCGCCACGGTCATGTCGGCAACGCGCACGGGCTCGGAGAGAATCTGCAGGCAGCCGAAGGAACTGTCGCCGGAATTGAAGATCGTGGTGATCTGTCCTCCGGCCACGGGGCCGTAATAGTATTGCCCCGCCGTTCCGGCGACGCCCCGATTGACTACGGTTCCCCGGCTCCAATAGTCGACGGCATTGGCCGTCCACCCATCGCCCTGGGCGGAGAAACCGACGTAGATGTCCTTGGGCACCTGCACGTGCATGTTGAAATCGTACGTGCTCGCGTCGGTATTGGTGCTGGCGGGCACGTTCGTGAACGTCACCGCGTGAATCGGCGGGCTGCCGAGGGCGTCGAACAACCATAATTTGCACGTTTGGACGCCCGCAATGGCCAACCGGATGCGGATCTTGCTGATGATGGAGGCGGTTTCAAAATGAACGTCGTCCGCCAGGATATTCACGTCCCAGGCGCCCACCAGGTTGTTGGGAAGTTCGGGAACCTCATAGATCGCCGCGCCGCGGGCGACGACGCAGAAACCGGCGCAAACAACGGCCAACGGCCAAGCGGATCGAAGGGTCATGGTGGACTCCCGAAGCGACATTCAAACGCAAACACATCCTAGGCCGAAACCCGCGCAGGGTCAATTCCAACGGCCCGCGAACCGCCTTTTGCGCATCGCCCCCTCATGCGGCAATCGCAATCGGGTCATGCCAGCTCTTCGATGTCCTGGGCTTGGCGCTGGAGATCGGCGAGCTCGCGCCGCCAGAAATCGGCGGTGCCCCACTCGGCGCCCAGCAATCCGCGGCCGCCGTCGGCCTTTTGGCGGGCGCACCAGGCGGCGTAATGCAGGTAGCGCATGGCGCGCAACGGTTCGATGAGGCGCGTCTGCGCGTCGTCGTACTCCGCGAAGGTGTCGTAGCCTTCGAGCAGCAGTTCGAACTCGGCGCGGGCGGCGGGCAGGCGGTCCGGCAGCAGCATCCAGAGATCCTGGATGGCTGGACCGGTGACCATGTCGTCGAAATCGATGGCATGGAAGCCCTCGCCGGGGCGCCAGAGCAGGTTCATCCGATGCAGGTCGCCGTGCAGGCGCTGCGTCGCCGCGCCGGCGAACAGCGGCGCGATCCGGTCGAGCAAGCGCTGCGCGGCGTCGAGGTAGCGGCCTTCGACCTCGCGCGGGATCGCGCCGGAGCTGCGCAGGAATTCCAGATGCGCGCAGGCGGACTGGCGCGGGTCGAGCACGAGCCGGTTTTCCGCTGGCTTGCGCGCGCCGATCTGGTGGATGCGCCCGATCAGGCGACCGATCTGCAGCCATTCGGCGCGCGAGGGTTCGTCGCAAGGGCGCCCGCCCAGGCGCGGAAACAGCGCGAAGGAAATGCCGTCCGCATCGTGCAAGGTCTTCCCCTCCCCGTCCGCGAGGGGCGCGACGACGGGCACTTCGTCGGCGGCGAGTTCGAGGAGGAAATCGTGCTCGTCCTGCAGGGCCGCGCGGGTCCAGCGGCCGGGACGGTAGAACTTGGCGATGA
>CAZECJ010000086.1:0-10847 GCA_964510645.1 uncultured Verrucomicrobiota bacterium
CGCGACGCTGGTGTGCGGCGATTTCAATATTTCGGCCGGCAGCGAGGCCTACCGGACCGTCGTGGATACGGGCGAGTTCGAAGACCAGTTTCTCAAGATCGCGAATCCGCGCGCGTTCCGGAAAATTTTCCGCGAGCGCGCGCCCGACGCGCTGCGCCTGCTGGCGGACGACGGGCGCATCGACTACCTGTGGCTGCGCAACGGCGGCGCGCTGCGGGCGATTGCCGCGGAGGAGCTGTTCACGCTGGGCCGCTACGGGCGGGTGTCCGACCACACGGGCTATCTCGTGGAATTCGAGCTGCGATGAAGGATAGATCTCCAATCCCCCGACGGGGTCGTCAGGGGCTCCAAAGACAAGAAGTCCGCGGCTGTTTGGAGCCGGGACGACCTCGTCCCGGTTGGGCGAGGCATTGATCGGGAGCCGACGCATGGAATTCGCCGAACAATACGCCGCGCCGACCGAAGCCATCCTGGGGCCGCTCTATCCGCGCCGGAACGAGTTCAAGGAGCTGTTCTACCTGCGCTGGGGGCGCATCCGCTTCCGCGTGGATTGGGGCGGGGAGATGAACGTGAAGGTCGTCCTCAAGGTCTTCCACGAGGACGGCACGTTTGAGCAGTATCTGGCGCACACGGATCCCTGCGGGGGCGAATGGAACCGGCACTGGCGCGAGACGCGCGACTTCTTCGTCCATCCGCAGTCGCTGCACCAGGGGCGCGTCACCTGCGTGAAGTTTTCCTATGTTTTGCATCTCCACGGTCGGTCGATTCCGTCGCGGCTCGAATACATTTTCATGGACGGGTTCGAATTCCGCAACGAGGGCGAGGTGCGGCGGCACGTGACCGAGCAGTGGGCCACGCCGAACCCGTACCGCACGCACGAGGTGGATGCCGGCCAGCTCCAGCGCGACGTGGACTGGATGAATCACCATTTCGAGTCGCTGGGGCTGACGCCGAAGTTCACGAAGGGGCAGGCGTGGCATCCGTACCATCCCAAGCGCTACATCCACGACCTGATCGACACGATGATCTGGCGGCGGCAGACGGTTCCGGGCCGGCCGTGCGGCATCAAGGTCTGCGTGGACTGCATCGACGACGCCGATTTCGTGCGGCACCTGATCCACGCTCACCGCAGCGGCGTGCCGGTGCAGGTCATCGTGGACTGGCGGAAGATGACGCTGACGAACAGCCAGAACTACCTCGACCTGAAGCGGTCGGGCATCGAGCTGCTGGGCGAGGTCTGCACTACGCGCGATCCCATGGCCGAGGTGGCCACGGACATGCACAACAAGTTCATCGTGTTCGGCGACGAAGACGCGATCGTGGGTTCCTTCAACATCACCTTCGACCGGTGGGGCAGCAACTGGGAATCGGGGATGACGTTCCGGTCGCACGGCGTGTGCCGGCTGCTGGACAACATTTTCCAGGCGTGCCGGGGCGGGGTGATCCAGCGCTACGGGATCGATCCGATGGCGCACTTCAACCTGCTGTACACGTTCGGGCGGACGGCGATGCTGAACGGGGGCTACTACCGGCCGCACCAGGCGATCCTGGCCGAGATCAACCGCGCGAAGCATTCGATCCACCTGTGCCTGTTCCTGATCAACGAGCTGCGCGGGGAGCACGGCGACAGCGTGATCGACGCGCTGATCGCGGCGAAGAACCGCGGCGTCTACGTGCGGGCGATCCTGAACGGGCATCTGGCATGGGAGGGCGATCCGGGCAAGGAGCGCAGCATGCACGAAGAGCTGCAGCGGAACCTGCTGCCGGCGGTGCGGCGGCTGCAGCAGGCGGGCATCGCCCTCGCGCTGGTCTACGGCGTGCACGACCGCGCCGTGCCGTATTCGCCGGTGCACTCCAAGCAGTGCGTCATCGACGAGTCGGTCGTCCTCGACGGATCCTTCAACTGGTACAACACCTCGACGTTATCCCACGACCTGCTGGTGACGGTGAACCACCGCGAGATCGCGCGGCTGTACCTGCAGGAAGCGCAGCAGATCCTCGACGGGTTCCGCGTCGTATGGATCAGCCTGGCGCGCTGACGCGCGCCGGAACCTGGGTCCGGCCCGCTGCGGAAAAACACCGTTTTTGCCTGGAATCCACTCGATTCACGACTTCGGGCAATTATGATATTTATAAATAACATATATGATATTTATAAATATCATAAAAATCGCGGAGGCTTTCGATTTCGGAAAACCGGTCGGATCAATAGGCGGTGGTGTGGAACACGGGCTGGAAGAGCCGGGTATCGCGCGCGCAAAAGGGCTGCACGGGGCAGGCGGGGCAATCGGGTTCGACCGTTTCGGGGCAGCGGGTGCGATTCTGGAAGAAAAACCAGTCCACGGCGGCGGCGGAGAGCCCGGAGCGGGCCATGAGTTTTTCGATGGCTTTGTAGGTGGCGGCGCGGATCAGCTCTTCATCGGCTTGGGCCAGAAGCTCGCGGGCGGCGAGCTTTTTCCGCAGGGTGGGATCTTCGACGCGCACGAGGCCGGTGCGGAGCGCGCTGCGCTGGAGGTGGTAGTCGATGATGGGGACGGCGGATTCCGGGTCGGTAACCTTCAGAAAACGCTCGGGCCGGTTTTCGAGCACGATCGCCAGAAGCATGGCCTTCTTCTGGAGCGGGTCTTCGGCGTAGCCCGGGATTTCGGCGAGGGCCGTCAACAGCGCGTAGAGCGGCTTCGGGGCGGCGGCGGCGCGGCGGAGCACATTGGTGGGCGCGAGGTTTTGCACGCCGAACCACTGGGCGTAGCCCCGGATCAACGCGAGATGCTCGGGCCACAAGGGCAGGGGATTGGTTCCGTCGTCGGCGCGGAAGAGATCGGAAAGCTGGGCGTTGCTCATGGCCGCCAGCGCGGCGGGGGCGAAGGCGCGCGGATCGCGTTGCCAGGCGCGGGTGCAGGCGCGGAAGAGGAAATCGGAGCCTTTGAGTTCGCGGCCGTCGAGCGGGGCGATCATGGGCTTGTCCCAGCGGTTTCCGGCGAGCGTCCAGAAACCGAACTGGTGGGCGCAGGCGAAGAAGAAGGTTTCGAGGACGCCGGGCCGGTCGCGCTCGGGATAGATGAAGCCTTCGCTGCGCGCGCAGAAGTCGAACGGCTGGACGTCGGCGGCTTGCTTCAGGTGCGCCGCGAAGGCGTCGATCTGGCGGTCGTCGATGGAAAGTCGATTCATGGGACGTCCGGCGTTGGGGGGGGCGGGGCGGGCAGGATTTCGATGGCGTCGAAGGAAGGCGGCGGCAGCGGCGAGGGCGGTTCGCCGCCGACTTGCGGCGAGCGGTGGAGGACGTCGGTCAGGTAGAGGGCGCGGAGGAGGTCGAGCCGGAGGTCGCCGGGGTGGATCGCGATTTCCGGGCCGTCGGCGCAATCGAGGACGTCGGTGGAAACGACGGTGCCGGCGATTTCGCGCGCGAGCGCGCCGCCGCGGAACACGCGGTAGGCGAAGGCGTCGCCGAGGGTCGGCGGGCGGATGAGTTCCGGGTGCTGCGCTTCCGTCTCGGCGCGGGGTTGGTCGAGGACGGCCGCGGGATAGGCGTGCGTGCCGAAGAAGACCTGCGCGGTTTCGGTTTGGCCTGCGGCGGAAGACAGCAGGGCGAACCCAATTCCCGCCTTCACCGCGATGTGCCGAATGCCGTTCATGGATCCGCTCCAGAGTCAGGATAGGACGGACGGCGCGCGGGGTCAACGCGCGAAACGCCGCGAGCCGCGATTCCCCGCGTCTTGGCGCGGCAAACCGAAGAGGGGCGGGGGCTACTTGACGACGGGGGCGTCTTTCCAGAGCTGCTCGAGGGCGTAGTACGAGCGCATCTGGGGCGTGAAGAGATGGACGACGAAATCGAAGTAGTCGAGGACGAGCCATTCGCTTTCGACGGAGCCGGCGCGGCGATGGGCGGCGACGGGCGGCGTCTCGAGGCGGAGCTGCTTGGCGACTTCGTCGGCGAGGGCGCGCAGATGCGGATTGTTCAAGCCGCTGCACAAAACCAGGTAATCGGTGATGCTGGAGACGTCCTTCACGTGGAGCACGACGACGTTCTCGCCTTTCTTGGAGTCGAGGATGGCGCGGACTTTTTCCACGCGCGCGCGCAGGGCATCGACGGAGGGTTTGACGCGCGCCGGCTTTTTCGCGGCGGGCTTCTTGGCGGCGGGTTTCCGGGGTGCGGCCTTTTTCGGGGCGGATTTTTTCGCGGTGGACTTGGAGGGGGAGGATTTGGAGGTCTTCATCGGTATAGGTTGTGCTCCTGAATGTAGCGTTGGACGGGTTCGGGGACAAGGGAAAGGGGCAGGCTTGCGGCGATTTTCGCGCGGATGTCGCGGGAGGAAACATCGAGGGGGTCGCCGGTGCGGAGGTCGGCGAGGAGGCGCGCGGGCCACGGCGGGGGCAGCTGCAGGGCGGCGGCGTCGGGAACGAAGCCGGGCCGGGCCAAGGTGACGATGCGGACGAGCGACAGGAGTTCGAGGGGTTGGTGCCAGGTGTGGAGTTCGGGGAGGGTGTCGGCGCCGATGATGAAGACGAAGCCGTCGCCGGGATGGAGGGCCTGCAAGGCGCGGACGGTGTCGACGGTGTAGGATTTTCCGGGGCGGTCGAACTCGATGGGGAGGGCGTCGAAGCGGGGCTCGCCGGCGAGGGCGAGGCGGAGCATGGCGAGGCGATCTTCGTTGGAAGCGAGATTATGGGCGGGCTTGTGCGGCGGCACGGCGCAGGGAATGAACCAGACGGCGTCGAGGGCGAACAGGCTCAATGCTTCGCGGGCGATGGAAAGATGTCCCTCGTGGACGGGATTGAACGTGCCGCCGAGAAGTCCGATGGCGCGGGGCATCAGAACATCACCGGTTCGTCTTCGTCTTCGTCATCGTCGGCGGCGAGGGGGGCGATCTGGCCGACGACGACGACGGGCATGTCGCTTTCCTCGACCCAGTATTCGCGGCCGCGGATGGAGACGCCTTTGCCGACGTAGTCGCGCAGGATTTCGGAATCGCCGTGGACGTGGCAGACCATTTCGAGGATGCCGTCTTCGTCTCGCGCCTGCAAGCGGTAGCGGGAGGGGGAGCCGGCCATGAAGGGAGCGTTGCGCAGTTCGCCTTCGACCTGGACGGATTTGCCTTGGTTGGGCAGATCTTCCAGATCGAGTTCATCCACGTAGGCTTGGTCCACCTGGACTTCGAGCTTCTTGGGCTTGGGTGCGGCGGCCGGCGTCGGCGCGGGAGCGGCCTTGGGCGCGGAAATGGCCGGAGCCTTGGCGGGCGCGGAGGCGCGGGCCGTAGCATTCGTCGCGACGGGGCGCCGGACTTGGCCGGGGAGGGCGGTGGCGGGCCGCAGCGTCGTTGCCGCCGTGGGGACGGCCGTGGCCGGCGGCGCGGGGCGGCGGCCGGGCGCCGGTGTCGCGGCGGCGCGGGGTTGTTGCGGTGGCGGGACCGGGGCCGCGACCGGTGCGGGGGCGGGCGCCGACGCCGGAACCGACAGGACGACCGGCCGCGCGGGAGTCGCGACGGCGGCGACCGGAGCCGGCGGGGGGGCTGCAGGCGGGGGGGGCGGCGCGGGCCGGGGCGCGGCCGGGAGGGCCGGCTGGTTGGGATTGGAGGGGGCCACCCGGGGCGGAGGCCGAGGCAAGGATGCCGGTGCGGGCGCGGAAATCGGCGGCGTCGCGACGGCGGGCGGCGGCTCCGGTGCGGGAACGGCGGCGGCCACGGGTTGGGGGTGGTATTGCGGCTGAGGGGCTGGGACTGGCGCGGGGGCGGGCGCCGGCTCCGGAGCGGGCTTGGGCGGTTCCGGGACGGCGGCGACTTCCTGGATGGGCGCGGTGCGCGTCTGGATTTCGGACAGGTCGCTTTTCTTGACCCATAGGGTCGTGGAGGAGGGCGGCGCGATCTTGCACCAATCGCCGCTTTCCCCGCGGGGCATGACGGGTGCGCCGCGCTCCAGCGTGCCGACGACGCCGTATTCGACGCCGGGGCCGGAGCGGATCTGGATGCTCTTGGCGATGACGCGGTTGCCTTCGATGAAATCCTTGTTGAGCCAAAGATCGAGGCGGTCGGGCGGGGAGATGGCCGCCCAATCGCCCTCGATGCGCGCTACGAACAGGATTTCGCCGGAGGTGGCGTTGCCGACTTTTTGGCCGCTGGCGGAAGCTTGCGCATAGATGGGCGTCGAACCCGCCGCCACCTGCATCCGCGTCTCGGCGCGGGCGGAGGTCGCCGCCGTCGCGAGCATCGCCAGCGCGGCCAAGCCAGCATGGAAAAAATGTTTCATGGGCGGAAGTGTAGCGGCGGGATGGGGGGGAATCAACTTTTTCATTTGGTGGAAGGCTCGGTGGATGGATATAGTGGCGCGATGAAACCCAAAGCCGAGTCCGCGCAGGAAAGGCCCCGGGGCCGGGCTTGGCTGGACGCGTTGCCCGCCAAGGCGGCGAAGGAGGCGTCCGCGGCCATGGCGGCGCTGCCGGCGGAGGCGGCTTCGGCGGGAGCGCACGTGCCGCTGGCCATCGCGGCTTGGACGTTGGCGGATCCCGCCGTGGCGGCGAACATGCTGGAAGAATGGCTGGTTCTGGCGGACGAAAACGGAAATCTGGAGCCGGCCTGTCCCGTGGCGTGCCAGCTGGCGGAACGCGTGGTCGAGGCCTGGCCGGATTCCGAGGCGAGGATTTCCCGGTTGCTGCCGGCGTTGGTCAAGATCCTGACGCGGGCGTTTGCGCGCTTCGATGCGGGCGGGACGGGGCTGCCCCGCTGGACGTCGGCCGCGGAAGCGCTGATTCCGGCGGAATTCGCGCCGGGCCGGTTTACCGTGGATCTGGCCATTCTGCTGTCGAACGAAGCCGCCGCATTCTGCCGCTTGGCGACGGGCCGCGCGGAGCTGGACAGGGCCAGCGGCGATGCCGAAGGCGAGCAGCGCGAACTGGATGTTTGGCTGAATCAGACGTTCTGGAACGAGGAGGTTTCCGCGTTCGATCGCTTGGACGAAGGCGCCGAAAGCCGGCCTGATTTTTCCGCGTGCGGCTTTTTTCCGCTGGCCTGGGAGGCGCGCACGGAAGCGATGTCCGCGGGCTTGCGGGCGCGCGCAGCGGAGCTGGATCCGTCGGATTGGCCGCCGCGGGCATGGATCCTGTTTTTCGCGCTGTTGCTGAAGACGCCGCACAACAGCGTGGTGGCGCAGATGCGGCGGAGAGGCCTGCCGGCCGGCGCCGCGCCGATCGAGCAGGCCGCGTGGACGGTGCTGGCGCTGGGGGCCGATGCGGCCCGCGCAACCTATTTGGAGGCGATTCCGCCGACGGTTCGCTGGCTGGACGCGCACGGGCGCGCGCTGATGCGCGGCTCGCTCGCGTGCGGCGCCGCGTTGCTCGTCGTCTTGCTGGGCCGGGGGATTTTCCAGCGCGAAAACCGGGGCGGCGACGTCGGCGACCTGGAACGCCGTGCGCGCATCGCCGCCGAGGAAGGGGAACACGCCCGGGCGGCCGCGCTCTACGGCAAGGCGGCGCGGCGCGGAAACGCCGCCTATTTCCGCTACCGGCAGGGGGGCGAGTGGATGCGGCTGGAGCAGTACGCGGATGCCGAAGCGGCCTATCGCGACGTGCTGGCCCGCGCGCCGGATACGCCCAACGCGCGGATGAATCTGGCCTTGGCGGTGCTGCAGCAAGGCCGCCGCGAGGAGGCGCTGGAGCTGTATCGCGCTTTCGCGGCGGATCCCGCCTCGGCCTCGCTGCCGGAGCTGGCGGCCCGCGCACGGCTGGCCGCGGAACTCGTCGGGCGGCAGCTGGCACTGGACCGGGAATGAGCCGGCTTGGCCGATGGGCAGGGGACGGCAGGCGTTGACAGGCGGGGAGCGGGGTGGAATAGTCGGCGGAGCAATGGGAGATGCAAGGATGAACAAAACGACGGCAGGTTGGATCGGGCTGGCGGCGGTGCTGGCGCTGGGCGCGGGATGTTTCCGCAACACGGTTTCGACGATCGAGCTCGATGTGCCGGCGATGCGGACCAAGGCCTGCGGCGACGCGGTCTCCGCCGCGGTGTCGCGCCTAGGCGAAGGGGCCATCCTCGACGTCCGCGCGGACGTGGCGATGCGGAAGGTCTGGGTGGATTACGACAACGTGAGGCTGGGGCGTCGGAACATCGAAGTGGCAGTGCGTCGCGCCGGGTTCGCCGTGAACGACCTGCCGGCCGACGAAGAAGCGCGCGCCAAGCTGTCTCCGGAATGCCGCGGCGATGAATAAGGCGATCCGGTTCCAGTGGGCGGCGCGATCGGCGCGCCCGGACGCGCGGGTGGTGCTGGTGCAGGAGGGGCGGCTGCTGGCGCCGCCTTCGCTGCCGCCAACGGATCGGCAGGCGCTGGAGCGTTGGATCGAAACGACGAAGTTCAAGGGCAAGGTGGGCTCCGCGGCGTGGCCGCAGGGGCTGCCGGCGCCGGTCTTGGCGGTGGGCATCGGCCAGAAGCGGGATTTCCACGCCGCGCGCTGGCTGCGGGCGTGGGCGGCGGCGGGCCGCGCGCTGGAAAGGGCGCCGGTCGTGCGCCGGGCCGCGTTCGAATGGCCGGCGTCCGCGTCGTTTCCGATGGAAACGCCGGAGCTGGCGGGGTTGGCTGCGGAAGGGCTGCTGGCGGGCGAATATTCGTTCGAGGCGTTCCGGACGCGCAAGAAGGAGCATTCCTTCGCGTTCGAATTCGCCGGAACGGAGCTGGCGGCGAAGCCGGCGCGCGCCGCCGTGCGCCGCGCGGAGCTGGCGGGAGAAATCCTGCGCGAGGTGCGCGATCTGGCGAATCTGCCGGCGAATGCGCTGGGGCCGCTGGAATTGGCGGCGCAGGCGAAAAAGCTGGCGAAGCGGGCGGGGCTTTCGTGCAAGGTCTGGGACATGGTCGCGCTGAAGAAAGAAAACTGCGGAGCCTTGCTGGCGGTGGCGCAGGGCAGCCGCCGGCCCGGATGCCTGATCCGGCTGGCGCATGCGGGCAAGCGCGGGCTGAAGCCGCTGGTGGTGGTGGGCAAGGCGGTCATGTTCGACTCGGGCGGCATCAGCCTGAAACCCGGCAAGAACATGGAATGGATGAAGTACGACAAGAGCGGCGGCATGGTCGCGCTGGCGACGGTGTTGCTGGCGGCGCGCCTCCAGCTGCCGCGGCCCGTGATCGCGTACATCCCCGCCGTGGAAAACATGCCCGGCGGCGGCGCGACGCGCCCGGGCGACATCGTGACGGCCCGCAACGGGAAGACCATCGAGATCCTGAACACCGATGCGGAAGGGCGGCTGATTTTAGCGGATGCGCTGTCGTTCGCGGCGGAGGAAAAGCCGGCGGCGATCGTGGACGTGGCGACGCTGACGGGGGCCGTGGTCATCGCGCTGGGGCACGAGGCGACGGCGGTGCTGGGCAACGACGACCGGCTGGTGCTGGATTTGATGCTGTCGGGCGAAGCCGTCGGCGAGCGGCTGTGGCAGCTGCCGCTGTGGCCGGAATACGACGAGATGCTCAAGGGCCAGTTCGCGGATTTGAAGAACGTGGGCGACGGCACGGCCGGCACCATTGCGGGCGGCGCGTTCCTGAAAGCGTTCGTGCCCGAAGGCATTCCGTGGGCGCATCTGGACGTCGCGGGCACGGCCTGGCTGGAGACGGACCGGTCGCATGGCGCGGCCGGCGCGACGCTGGCGGGCGCGCGCCTGCTGGCGGACTGGGCGGCGCGCCCGCGGCTGGATCCCTGACGCCCCGCCCGATGCGCTTCCTGCTCGACCAGTTCATGGATTACCTGACGCTGGAGCGCGGGCTGAGCGCGAATACGCGGATGGGCTACGGCCACGATCTGTCGGAATTCCTGGCGTTCCTGGCGCGCAAGGGCCGGGCCGGCATCCAGGAGGTGGAGCGGCGGGACATCCTCGATTTCCTGATGGAGAGCAAGCAGAAGGGGCTGGCGGCGCCCAGCCTCGCGCGGCGCCTCGTGGCCATCAAGGTGTTCTTCCGCCATCTGGCGCGCGAGGGGTTGCTGGCGACGAACGTGGCCGATGCGATGGATTCGCCGCGGCTCTGGAAAATCCTGCCGCCGACGCTTTCGATCGAGGAAGTGGAGCGGCTGCTGGCGGCGCCGGACGTGTCGACGCCGCGCGGGCTGCGCGACCGGGCGATCTTGGAAACCTTCTACGCGACGGGGCTGCGGGTGAGCGAGCTGGCGGGGCTGGCGCTGGAGTCGCTGCATTTCGACGCGGAATACGTCCGGTGCGTGGGCAAGGGCGACAAGGAGCGCGTGGTGCCGATCGGAGAGCGGGCGATTTCGGCGGTGCGGGCGTGGTTGGAGCGCGGCCGGCCCGCCTTTGCGGCGAAAAGCGGCGGCGCGAGCCGCGCCGTGTTCCTGTCGCGGACGGGCCAACCGCTGTCGCGCGTCACGCTGTGGCGGTACATCCGGACGTATGCGCGTCAGGCGGGGATCCGCAAGGAGATCTCGCCGCACACGCTGCGGCATTCGTTCGCTTCGCACCTGCTGGCCAACGGGGCTTCGCTGCGGGTGATCCAGGAAATGCTGGGGCATGCGGACATTTCGACGACGCAGATCTACACCCACGTGGACCAAGGGCGTTTGCAGTCGGTCCACCACCAATACCATCCGAGGGCATGACCATGGAATCCAGCGGACCGCGGCCGGAACAAGCGGAATTGGAAATGAGACTCGGGCACGTGTTCGAACGGCCGGAGCTGTTGGCGGCGGCGCTCACGCACCGGTCGCACTCCGCCGAGGCCGGGCACCCGGAACTGGCCGAAAGCCAGCGGATGGAATTCCTCGGCGACGCGGTGCTCGGCGCGATTTCAGCCGAATGGCTGGTGGCTGGCCGGAGCGACTGGCGGGAGGGCACGCTGACGAAAGTGCGCAGCCGCCTGACGAACGCGGCGGC
>CAZECJ010000087.1:0-10744 GCA_964510645.1 uncultured Verrucomicrobiota bacterium
GCTCGAAGGCGAGACCGACAAGGCCGCCCTCCTCGCCGCCGTGCCCCCGCCGGCGAATAATCGCTCCACGCCATGAAGATCCTCTTGGCTGCGGAGTTCGGCCTGGCTTTGTTTCTTGGCGTTATCTACCAGTTCCGACCTGATCCGTTTGCCGCCCTGACCATTCTGCCCGCTTGGTCGTGGTTGTCGCTGGCGCTTCCCATCGTCTTCATCTGGCGCCGCGCGAATCGCCGCTGGATGATGCTGGCCGGTGCCGCATGGCTGTTGTTCGCCGCCGTTCACGTGGAGGAAGTATCCACGCTGGCCCGCGGCTTGCTCCGTCCCGTCGATGAAGACAAACCCGCCGGAGCGTTGCGCGTCATCACCTTGAACTGCGGCGGGGGGCATGCGGACGCGCTGGCTGAAACCTTAACGCTCAAGCCAGATGTCCTCCTGCTCCAAGAGCCGCCATCCCGGACGGAAACCGATCGGTTCTGCGAGCAGCTGTTCGGAGCATCCGGCAGCCTCCTGTACGACGTCGATACCGCCATTCTCGTCCGGGGCAACCTGACCAACGTGCGTCGTTCACGCTCACTCGTATTCTTTTCCCATGCCATTGCGGACATTCCGGGCTTCGACCCAATGGAACTGGTCTCCCTGCGGCTGGCCACCGGCCACGTGCAGCTGAACCTCTGGAATCCCGATTGCTGGATCACGCACTTTCGGTGGCGGCGCCAGCAACTCGATCAGATGCGCGAAATCGCCGCGGAACTCCCGACCCGGATTCCCTTGCTGGTCGCCGGCGATTTCAATGCCCCCCAACGCGACCGGATTTATTCTCTTCTGCCGTCCGGCTTGCAGGATGCCTTCGACGTTGCCGGCAAAGGCGTCGGCAACACCATCCTGAACGACATCCCGGTGCTCCGGATCGACCAGATCTGGGCTTCGAGCCATTTCCGCGTCGTCCAATCCTTCGCTCGCCGGACCAAGGCATCCGACCACCGCCTGGTCGTCGCCGACCTTGTCCGGGCTTCCCCTCAATAATAGAACGCCGCACCGAATTCGACCATGCCTTCCTTGCCGTCGCGCGGATGTTCGTCCACGGCGTGCCAGCCCGCATAAATCGACGAACCGTAGCCCCGGCTGTCGAAAGCCACCTCCAGTTGCACCTGCTCGCGCGTGAACAACTCGTTCTCGCCGTCGAGCAGCACGTGCGTCAGGCTGGTCGCGAAGAGCGCCCATTTCGCGCCGGCCAACAACCGAAGCTTTAGGTCGGCCTTCGCGTCGGCCACCCAGTCGTTGTGTCCATAGAGCGAATCGTCGTCCATGCCTGGAAACGATTGCAGATAGCCGCCGATTTCCGCGTACCACAGCAGCCGCGGCGGCGCGGCCCCGAACATGGTTTCGCGGAAAACCTCCGGCCGGACCTCGGCCCGGCCCGCGCCCAAATAGAGCCGGTTCCAGTAGACGTCGGGCGGGACGGCGTTGCTGCCGGCCGTCACGTACCAGGGCTCCTCGTGATCCTTGTAGATCAAATGCTGGCAGACGTGATTCCATCCGAACCGATACAGATGCGCCTCCCGGCGATATTCGACGAACGGGCTGATCTCATAGCCCATTTCCTTGGGCGAAAACGGCAGGTTATCGGCCACCGATTTGCCCAAATCGACGACGAATCCGAAGCGCGACCACAGCGACCAGCGTTCCCCCACCGACAGCAGATCGAAGTCGAGCAACACCGTCCCTTCCGAAACGTAGCGATCATCCTGGAATTCGTCGTCCTGATTGGAGAAAAATCCGAGCCGCCCCAGGGCGCTGAAGTCGTCCAGCAGCCGGACATCCCCGTTTGTCGAGGCCCCTTCCGGCGCACCCCAGACCGATGTCGCACATATTCCCGCCAGCACCAGCCAACGCAGCGATTTCATAGGCTCCTTTTCAATCCGACGTGGAACACGACGTCCGGCGCGGTATTGACGGCGACGTCTTCGGCCACGGCGAGATCGAGCGCGAAGCGGCCCGGCAGCCGCACCGTCGCGCCGCAAACGAGTTCCACCGCCCAATCGTCGAGCGGCGCCATCCCCGTATCCGCAAAAAATGGGCTATGGAAATCGATCTGCACGCGCGGCACGAGCCAGCTCGCCAGCCGCCAGCCGACCGCCACATTCCCATAAACCGCGACCGGCTCCTGGAAATCCGGCAGCACGTCGCCTTCCGTCATCGCCAGCACCCCGGCGCCGCCGTGGAGTTCGAGATTCCATTTCGACAGCGCCGCGAAATCGGCGGCGGCCAGCCCGAGCGAGAAATCCCAGCTGCCGCTGCCGAGCAGGCGGTCGGCATCGCCCGTGGGCAATTCCACGCCCGCCACGGCGTCCAGGGCTCGCGTGCCGGCCCGGTCGCGCGCCAGCGGCGCCGATACGGAAAGCCGGGTGTCGCCCAATCCCGTGGTCGAATCGGCCAGGTTGAAGATCGTTTCGCCGTTCCGTCGATAGCGATATTCCAGCCGGTCGGCCGGCCGCCGCTTGCGGTTCCCGTCCGGCAGCCCCAGCGCATCGTGGTATTCCTCGATGAACGAATCCGTCCCTCCCCCCTGATGGGAAACCAGGGGCACCTGCAATCCGACGCGCCAGCCGTTTTTCCAACCGTAGCGCCCCGCAAACCGCAGCACCCACGTCTCGCCGTCGAGCACCAGCTCGTCCGGGCCCCGGAATTTCTCGACCGAATTGTTGCCGACGTCGAGCCCGGCGCGGAGCTCGGATCCCGCCCCGCCCCCCGGCGCCGCGGCGTCGCCCGCCGGCACCCCGTAGAGTCGGCCGATGGGATGGTCGTTCTGGATCAAAAAGGGTTCCCCGGCCGAAACGGCCGGCCCGGCGCCAGCCCAGGCCAGAAACGCGCAAACGACGGAAATAGGTAGCCATGTCCGCATGTCGTGGGGCCCACCCTATCGGTTTTCCACACTGTGGAAAACTTTTTTCCACACTGTGGAAAAATTCCGAGCCCCGCCTTCGCCGCAGGCTACGGCGGGCTGGTCAGGGTTGCGGTGCGACGCGAAGATCGCCCGCGAGTTCGGCGCGCCAGCCGCGCAGCAGGGCGTGATCGGCGGGCCGGGCCGCCGCGCCTTCCTGGAGCAGCATGGCCAAGTCGTTCCGGCTGCAAACCAGCGCCGGGTCGACGCCGCGGTCCGCGGCCCGGGCCTGGATCTCGGCCAGCGCGCGATCGAGTTCTTTCCGGAAAGCGGCATCGCGGCGCGGCTGGAAGATCGGCGGCGTCAACTCCGTCTCGGGCATTTCCTGCGCGCGCCGGACGGCCGCCAAAAGTTCCGCGCCCCAGCGCGCGACCGCCGGCGGCTTGAGCTTCAGGCCATCCGGCGTTTGCGGCAACGCCGAAGCGATGGCCACCAGTTCGCCGTCTTCCAGCAGCCAGCGGCGCGGCAAGTCGTCGGCGCGCGCGGCCTGCTCCCGCCAAGCCGCCAGCTCGCGCAGCGCGGCCAGCGGACGCGACGCCAGATTGGCCGCCGCGCGGATGCGCAGATAGGCTTCGGCGACGGGCTTGTCGGCGGTCAGCGCCGGATCGTCCAGCGCGGCGAGGTCTTCGTCCAGCCAGACCTCGACGCCGGCTTCGCGGGCTCGGCCGCGCAGCCGTTCGGCGACCTCCGGCAGGTAGCGCACGTCGTCGGCCGCGTAGTCGAGTTCCTCCGGCGCGAGCGGCCGGGCCAGCCAGTCCGCGCGCGTGTGCGCCTTGGCCAGATGGACGTCGAGAATCTCCGCCAGCAGATTGGCGAGCGACAGGGTGGAAGCCAATCCGGCGAAACCCGCGGCCCGCCGCGTGTCGAACACGTTGCGAGCCGCAACGCCCGTCGCCCGGCGCAGGATCATCAGGTCCTGGGGCGCGTCGTGCAGGATCTTGGCGATGCGCGCGTTCGCCAGCAGCTCGCCCAGCGGTGCCAGGTCGCCGGCCGCCAGCGGATCGACCAGGAAGCAGCGGCCGTCGGCCGCGGCGATCTGCACCAGGCCCAGCCGCGCGTAGTAGGTGCGCTCCCAGGTGAATTCCGTATCGAACGCCAAACAGGCCTCTTCCTGCAGGCGGTCGACGAGCGCACGGAGGGCGGCAGGGGTGGAAATCATCTCGAAGGCGGTGGTCATAGGCACCGGACCCTAGCAGAACTTTTCTCTAGCCACAACCTGCGCATGGATGATTGGGTACAATCCGGCTTGGGATCGGGACTCGAGCCCGGGCGGCTGTCATCTCGAGCTTGTCGAGGGATCTCGTGCCTTGCGCAACCGGTCGGTCGTTGTCGTGCAGCGGAGATGTTTCGGCTCCGGCGCTGCGCGCCTGCGCTCAACATGACGGGAGCTTGCTCTCCACCGCAGGACGCGCCGAGCGGACGCCCCCCGGCCGCCCCCCCCCGTTTTCGGGCTTTTCGGCCCGGGGCCCGGGTGCTACAGTCGCCGCCTGATTTTGGAAACCCCGAACCGGACCCGCCCATGAAAAAACTCCTTTCCGCCAACCAAGCCATCGCCTGGGCCGCCTACCGCACCGGCTGCCGCGTAGCCGCCGCCTATCCCGGCACGCCCTCCACCGAAATCATGGAGCACGTGGCCGAATTCAAGGGCGCCATTAATTGCGAATGGTCCGTCAACGAGAAGGTCGCCATGGAAATCGGCGTCGGTGCCTCCCTCGCCGGCGTCCGCGCGCTGGTCGCGATGAAGCATGTCGGGCTCAACGTGGCCATGGACCCGCTGATGACCTTCACCTACGTCGGCGCCATCGGCGGCATGGTCATCATCAACGCCGACGACCCCAGCATGCATTCCTCGCAGAACGAGCAGGACAACCGGTCGCTCGCCAAATTCGCCAAGTGCCTGCTGTTCGAGCCCGCCGACTCGCAGGAAGCCTACGACATGGTGACCGCGGGCTTCGAGTTGAGCGAGAAGTACCAGGTGCCCGTCATCGTGCGCACGACGACGCGCACGGCGCACACCTCGACCCTCGTGGACATCGGCTCCGGCGAGCGCGGCGAAGCTCCGGGCATCCCCTACGCCAAGAACGCCCAGCGCAACGTCGCGGTGCCCGCCCACGGCCGCCTCATGCGCTTCGCCGTCGAAAAGCGTTCCGCCGCCCTGCGCGAACTGACGGAAACGACCCCCTTCAACCGCGCCGAGACCGGAACCGGCGATTTGGGCATCGTCGCCTCGGGCGTGGCCTACCAATACGTGAAGGACGTCTTCCCCGAGGCCCCCGTCTTCAAGGTCGGGCTTTCGTGCCCGCCGCCCATCGAGAAGATCCGCGCGTTCGCGGCGGGCGTGAAACGCCTGGCCGTCGTCGAGGAATCCGATCCCGTGCTGGCCGAGCAGATCCGCGCGGCCGGCATCCCCGTCGTCGAGCCCAAGACCGAGCTGCGCATGATGGAGCTCAACCCGGCGCGGCTGGCGGCCTTGCGCGCCGAACTGCTGGGCACGCCCGCGCCGGAAGCCCCCCAGCCCGAAGCCGGCATCCCCGTGCGTCCGCCGGTCCTCTGTTCCGGCTGCTCGCACCGCGGCCCGTTCCATATTTTGTCCAAGCTCAAGGCCACGGTTTGCGGCGATATTGGCTGCTACACGCTCGGCTCCGCCCCGCCGCTCTCCGCGCTGGATACCTGCATCTGCATGGGCGCCGCCATCGGCGCGGCCATCGGCATGCGCAAAGCCGGCCTGCCGAACAAGCGTATCGCCGCCGTCATGGGCGATTCCACGTTCTTCCATTCCGGCATGACCGGCCTGCTGGACGTGGCCTACAACAAAATCCCGATCACCGTCATGGTGTTCGACAACCGCATCACGGCCATGACCGGCCACCAGGAGAATCCCGGCAGCGGCCATACGCTGCTCGGCGAAATCTCCACGCAGGTCCGCGTCGCCGACGTCGCCCGCGCCTTCGGCATTCCGCGCGTCCACGAGGTCGAGCCCTACGATCTGGCCAATCTGGAGAAGATCTTCACGGAATGCCTCGACTGCGGCGAGCCGGCGGTCGTCGTCGTGCGCGGCCCCTGCGTGCTGCACGAGAAGTGGGCCGGCAAGTTCATCAACGAAGTCGACGCCGTGAAGTGCACCGCCTGCGGCGCGTGCTTCCGCATCGGTTGCCCCGCCATCGTCCGCGGCGAAGCCAAGGATCCCGCAGGCAAGCGCTACCAGTCCCGGATCGACCCCCAGTTCTGCACGGGCTGCAACCTCTGCGCGCAAGTCTGCAAGTTCGGCGCCATCTCTCCCGCGAAATAAGGAGCCTGCGATGAGCACTTCCCACGTTCTCGACCGCCTCTTCAACGTCTCCCTCGTCGGCGTCGGCGGGCAGGGCATCCTGCTCACGTCCGACATCCTCGCGCTGGCGGCCATGCACGCCGGGCTCGACGTCAAGAAATCGGAAATCCACGGCATGTCGCAGCGCGGCGGCTCCGTCATCAGCCAGGTCCGCTTCGGCGCGCAGGTCCATTCGCCCATCATTCCCGACGGCCAATCCGACGTGCTCGTCTCGTTCGAGCGCACGGAGGCCCTGCGCTACGCCCACCTCGCCAAGCCCGGCGCGAAGATCCTCGTGAACGACATGGAGCGCATCCCCGTCACCGTTTCCAGCGGCCTCCAGGCCCCGATCCTGGACGCGGACCAACGTCTCGCCGCCTATTCCGGACTGACGCTGATCGACGCCAATCCGCTGGCGATCCAGGCCGGCAATCTCCGCGCGGCGAACGTCGTGCTCGTCGGCGCGCTTTCCACGTTCGTGCCCTTCGACGAAGAGCACTGGCAGGCCGCGATGCGCGAACGCATTCCTGCCAAGCTGCTCGACGTCAACCTCCGCGCCTTCGCCCTCGGCCGCGCCGCCGTCCGCTAGCCCCCCGGCGGCCCCGGACTTGCCGCGTCATGGCCTGGGAGTCTCAGCCAGGATAATCAATGTTTGCATACATTGATTATCGAACTTGCCGTGGCCCGCAGACGCTATCGGCGGAAATGGCGTGGCATAGAACTCATGTTTTCCACGGCACCAAAAACAAACGAGCCGCGATTCCCCGCGCGGGGCAGCTAGAGCAAATTCATCTATTCTGTAGCCGCTGTATCCGACCGGGACGAGGTCGTCCCGGCTCCAAACAGCCACGGGCTCTTTGCCTTTGGAGCCACCGACGATCCCGTCGGGGGGGGCAGTGGCTACGGTATTCTGCAAAACGCTCTAGGGCTTGGGCCGGTTCATGAGGCGGTAGCAGGCGACGATGCCGCGGCGCACGAGCCCATGGATCGCGGCCTGGGGCGAGAAGCGGCCGGCGTCGGCGGCCGCGGCGCGCCATTCTTCCTCGAACTGCCGCTCGTAGTGGGTGCCGCTGATCGAGCCCGGATGCCACTGGAAATCCGCCAGCGGCGCGCCGGGAATCCGCACGCCCCCGCCCTGCCGCCACAGGCGCAGCGTCAGATCGTAGTCCCACGCCGCCTTGAAATCCGTCCGCAGCCCGCCCGCCGCCGCCAACGCGGAGCGCCGAAACCATGAGGCCGGCTGGGAAACGTAGTTGATGCACTGGATCAGGAACCGGCTCGAAAACGGGAAGCAGGCGTTCTTCACGAAGGTCGGGAAGCCGCGGATCTCGGTGCCGTTCTCGTCCACGATGCGGCATTTGCCGAAGAAGAACGCGGCCCGGGGGTGCGCCTTCGCCGCGGCAATGGCCTTGGCCAGCGCCCCGGGGCGATAGGCGTCGTCGGCGTTCAGCCAGCCGACCAGGTCGCCCGTCGCGAGGCGAAACCCCTTGTTCAGCGCATCGGCGGGGCCGGCGTCCTTTTCGCTGACGAGCGCGGCGAGGCGGCCGCGGCGGGCTTCGGCGATCTTCAGCGAATCGTCGGTGCTGCCGCCATCGAGGAAGAGGTATTCCAGTTCGTCGCCCGGCGCGAGTTCCTGCGCGAGGACCGAATCCATGCACCGCGCCAGCCAGCGACCGCCGTTGAAGTTGGGCGTCAGGACGGTGATTTTCATATCGCCGCCTCCGCCACCGGCACCACCACCGGCGCCTGCGGAATCATCTCGATGGTCTTCCACTTGCCGCGCTTGAAGCGCAGCCAGAAACCGCCGGCGAGCAGAAAGACGAAAAGCGTCATCCACAGCCACGCCGCCATCAGGCCGGCATCGAGCCACAGCAGCAAGACCAGCTCGCCGGGCATCCACACCAGCCAGGTCGTCAGCGCGGAATAGATCAGCACGAAGCGGGTGTCGCCCGCGCCCTTCAAGGCGCCGCCGACGATCAGGTTGATGGCGTCGAGCAGGCCCCAGATCGCCATCATCGCCAGCAACCAGCGGCCCTTGTCCAGCACCTCGCCCAGCGTCACCATCCCCGGCGCCTCGCCCGTAAACAGCGCGAAATACGGCTGCGGGAACAGCACGAACGTGAGCGCGATGAACCCCATGTAGGCCCAGCCGATCTTGAGCGCCGTGATTCCGGCGCGTTCGGCCGTCGCCGCTTTGCGGGCGCCTTGGTACTGCCCCACCAGGATCGTCGCGGCCATGCCCATGCCCAGCAGCGGCATGAAGGCGACGTTGTTGATGCTGAACGCGATGTTGCTGGCGGCCATGTCCGCCGCCGGCAACCGCCCCAGCAGCACCACGAAGAACGTGAACGCGCCCACGTCCTGCAGCGAGTTGATCGAAGCCGGCACGCCGTAGCGCAGCAGCGGGGCCATCAGGCGCCAGTCCAGGCGCTGGCCGGTCCAGGTGGCGTATTCCTCCCGGAATTCCTTGCGGAAATACAGCGCGAGCAGAACCGCCAGCCCCAGCGCCGACGAGATCACCGTCGCCACCGCCGCGCCCGCGATGCCCCACTCCGGAAAGCCCCAGCGGCCGAAGATCAGCGCGTAGTCGAGCGCGATGTTGGCCAAGTTGGACAAAATGTGCGCGATCATGGGCGTACGCGTGTCGCCGCGGCCCGAGAAGAAACCCGACGCGGCGTTGCCCATGGCCCAGAATCCGCAGCCGAGCATCAGGATGCCGAGATAGATTTTTTCCGCCGCGAGCACGTCCGCGGGATGGCCGGCCACGGACAGCAGCCAAAAACCGAACGGGACCAGCGCGAGCCCCAGCGGCCAGGTCAGCAGCCCCACCCAGAGGCCCTGCGCCGTGGCGCGGCCGCATTCCGGCTTCTGTCCGGCGCCGTGGTACTGCGCCACGAAGGTCCCCGAATAGCCCGCCAGCGCCTGGAAAAACATGGTCAGCGTGAGCGCCAAAATGCCCGCCGGGAACGCGGCGCGCAGCGAGACCGAGCCATGGTGCGCCAGGAAGATGCGGTCGGCGAACTGCATCGTCGTGAACGAGGCCATCGTCACGATGATGGGCGACGCCACGCGGACCATTTCGCGGTAGCCGCCGGGACTCGGCGGCGGCTTCAGGCTGGACCATCTGCGGAACATGCTGCCCCCGGCGACCGCCCCTCAGCGGGAGTTCCTTTCCTTCTCGCCGTGGCTGGAGCGGTAGCGCAGGATGAGCGGCACGCCCGCCAGGTCGAAGGCCTCGCGCAGGCGGGCCGTCAGGAAGGCCTGATGCGACGTCGTGCTCAGCGTGGGATCGTTCACGAACAGCGTCACGCGCGGCGGGTTCAGCCCGGTCTGCGTCGCATAGTAGAACTTGAGCTGTTTGCCCTTGGCAAACGGCGGCTGCGAGCGGGCGAAGGCATCGCGAATCACGCGGTTCAGCACGCCCGTGGGCATCTTCGTCTCCAGGCGCGCGGCCACCGCGTCGATCACCTCGAAGCTGCGGCGGATCTGGAATCCGCTGGCGGCCGACGCGAACAGCACGGGGATGTCGCCCAGGAAGAACAGCTCCTTGCGCATCCGCTCTTCGTAGTCCGCCGCCTTCACGCCCGTGCCCTTGGCCAGATCCCACTTGTTCACGAGGACGACGCAGGCCTTGTGGTGCTCGCGGATCAGCGCCGCGATCTTTTTTTCCTGCGAGCCCGGCCCCTCTTCCGCGTCCAGCACCAGCACGACGATGTCGGCCTCGGCGATGCCTTGCTCGGCGCGGAACAGGCTGAATTTCTCGACGGATTCATGCACGCGGCCCTGCTTGCGCATGCCGGCGGTGTCCACCAGCCAATAATGACGCTCGCCGCCGTCCGCCGCCTTCAGCGTGAACGGCACGTCGATGTTGTCGCGCGTCGTGCCTGGCACGGCGGACACGATAACCCGCTGCTTGCCCGTCAACCGGTTGATGTACGACGATTTGCCGACGTTGGGGCGGCCGACCACGGCCACCTTCAGGCGCGCCGGTTCGGGCTCGCCAGACGCCGGCGGCAGGTGCGGCAGCACCGCCGCCATCAATTCCTCGATGCCGCGGCCATGGGCGGCCGATACCGGGAAAGCCGGGAATCCCAGCATCGCGAAATCCCCGGCCTGTTCATCCTGCGCCGGCAGATCCGCTTTGTTCGCGGCCACGACGACGGGACGCCCCGCCGTGCGCAGCAGGCGCGCCACTTCCTCGTCCAAGGCCTGCAAGCCGGCCGTCAGATCCACGACCAGGATCACCGCCGCCGAATCCTCGATGGCGGCCTGGACCTGATCCGCCGTCGCTTGCAGAATCTCGTCCCCGGATTGGGCGCGGTCCATTAGCGACAGCCCGCCGGTGTCCACCACGCGGAATTTCTGGCCCAGCCACTCCGCGGCCGCCATCAGGCGGTCGCGGGTGACGCCTTCTTCCGAATGGACGATCGCCAGCCGGCGCCGCACGAGGCGGTTGAAGAGCGCGGACTTGCCCACGTTGGGCCGGCCCACGATCG
>CAZECJ010000088.1:0-10715 GCA_964510645.1 uncultured Verrucomicrobiota bacterium
CCTCCAAATCTTCGGCGTGAATGCCACTCTTGCGGGCGTGGCCGAGAACGAAGAGGAAGCTCCCGGCGGATTCATCGCCGACCGAACCGCCCACACCAACGCTTCCCGCGCAGCGTTGACCTTGGAAGCCTGCGGCCCCTACGGGTCGTCTGGAAACTTGGTTCTTTCATGGAATCCTTCGGTGGTTCAGGTTTACGCATCGCCGACGGGCGGAACGGCCATGGCGCAATACAGCGTGCCGTTCGCCGAATTCAATTCAACGAATCTCTATGTGGAGGGCATCGCCCCAGGCATCAGCACCCTCTCATGGAGCTATTCCGGGCAATCCGACTGCGCGGATGTGATTAATGTCACTGTATTTAAAGCCGATATACGTTGGAATGGCATCAATGGTAATGGTGTTGTTAGTGATTTAACCAACACAGTCTGCGCCGGACACCACATTAAATTAATTAGCTCTATTGAGCCCGAGGGATTAATTGTTACAAATCATCAGTGGTCTGTATCAGGGCAAGTAATGGCACATTATGATGTTGACCAAAACACCATTCCTCAATTTGGCTATGTTGTCCCACTCACCAATACAACCAGTGAACAAATCGATTTCTATTGGATTAACGGCAACACGAACATGGGTATAGGTTGCATTTTCGATGTCGTTCATACATTCGTGATAGAAGGCGTACCCGGTAGCACTATCACGTATTTTGACGTGAAAAAGCCGGCCGCCACCATTTCTGTTAATACTGGTGTTGCCCTGCTCGTAAATGATGGGCCCAATGGCGATCCCCTATTTTGCTTTGGCGAGTATTCGTTCCTTGGAACTACTAATAATCCAGGGATGGAATTTATCAACGATGACTTTTATGCACCTTGGGGGTTTGGTGACGCTGATAATTGCTTCTGGGTACAATTAGTGGACAGTGTTTCCATTATTGAAGTCACAACTTCTATTACAATCCAGAGTGCGAGAAATGGGCTTGATGGTGCATGTCCATATGGGGGGGGGAGCTTTGATGCATATTCATCAGAAGATAGCCCTCAGAATCGATTGCATGAGGACACTCTCTCTCTATATGAAGATCTGAACAACACCATGTTTTTGATGTTTACCCCAGATCCCATCGACTCTGGATTAGCATCAGAACCTATTCCCCTCCGAAAAGTCTCATGGTGCTGGCAAGGATGTGTAACCAACATTAATCCAACAGCCACAAATTGGAATTGTCTAACGAATTGGCAAATTGATCTAAGTATGCCGTGGCATGGCTTTGATATTGACGCAACAGATCATCCAAAATGGCACGCAAACGCTTGGGAGGTATTTTAACATGAAGGCTTTTTATATTTTTGCAAGTGTTATTCTCATGTGCGGAATGCGGTGCGGCGCTCAAGCCCCAGTGGTTATGCCGGCATCTGCCCCTGGAGTCACAACAACAACCGGCCTTGAATTCTCAGCAATAACTTCAAAGACTGAGTATTGCCCAGTAGAACCGATTGTAGTTTATCTTTCCATTACAAATACTTCCGATGAAATGCAGATTATTCCCGCCGGGAGGCCGGAATTGCTTTATGAGATCAGCATCCACAAGAGAGATAATGTTGATGTCCCGCTTACATGCTATGGGAAAGAAGCTTTTGCTAGATCGCGAAATGTTCAAATTAAGCCGTCCGGCATCAAACCCCATGACACTTATAATGAGGCCTTTTTGGTTAATCGATATTATGACATGAGTGAAGCTGGAACCTATTGGCTATCATTTTCGCGTCGTTTAAGCGTGCCAGGATCAAGCAGCATTCTTAGCGCGCCTTCCCGGGAAATTGAACTTGTCATCACTGAACAAGTTCCAGCAGCACATTCGGCATGGGGAGCCAGATGATCCCAAATACCTGCGGAATAATTCGCACCACCCGAAGCCCACAGGGCGGAAGAGCGCAGCAGAACGCCGCGAAGAGCCCCGCCGGTCTTCACGGGAACACTACGTTCGAACGACGAGTCCGTCGATTGGTGCGCGGACAACGAAGACTACAATCGCGTCAGCCCCGGCGAGAACGGGGATACGGTACGCAGGCACTTCCAGTGTCGCGAGTTCGTTCGTGTTCAACTGGAAAACATGTGGTATCGCTGCTCCGATTGGGGTGACTGGCGCTGGCATTATCACGCTAAACGGATGACCGATGCATGGAATCTTGAACTAGGTCAGACCAACCTTGTCGATAATAAGAACAATAGCTTCGAATACTAGGAGAACTCACTATGATCTCTGTCCGCTATCGGGTTTCCCTTCTCGCTGTGTCTTGGTTAATCGGCGTCGGTGCTCCGTTCGGCTATGCTCAGCCGGAACAGATAAGCTGTCTTGCCAGTGATGTGACGGAAGAGCGTGAAACGGCATTAATATACATCATGCGTGAACATGATCAGGCGGGTGCCACTATTCTGAATGAATTAAAGCGTCTTCCACTTGGAGACAATGATAGGCGTTTTCAACAAAATGACAAAATGACAACCTTGGTCAGGGCGGCAGGTGTCCTGCGATTACCCGAGTGTGTGCCCTTCCTCGTTGAGAACATAGAGATGACTCTGCAAATGGCTGACGAGGGAATTGAAGAGAAGAAGACACTAGACGCCTACTATCCTGCCCTCCGCTCCCTCATTGAAATTGGTTCGCCTTGCATCCCGTTTCTTCTAGGTATCACTGAGCAAGAAACGACCGAACTGCGAAGACGATTGGCTGTCGTGGCTTTGGTTAGAATATTTGGCAATCGAAGCGACTATGTAGCGGCCGTCTTGGAAACTATGAAGAATGCCGCAAGAGATGAAGTTAGCAGGGCAAGCCTTAAAAAGGCGCAAGCCATTCTCGATATGAAGGCATTTATGACTGCGCCCTGAGTTCTAGTAGTGAGGGCACTTTCATAAATTGATATTATCCACCGGTCCGCCGTTTTCGCCCGCTGAGCTCGCAGGTTAGGGGCGTGTCCAGAAGCCGCGCCAGCGCGAGGTGACCGCCTATCATGTTCGCATGCCGAGGGCCGCAGACGGGGTTTGTTCCATTCCTATGTCTCCATCCACAATCCGCCGGAGGCTTCCATCCAGTCGGCCACGCGGTTCGCAGCCGCGTCGACGTCGTTGTCGGAGACGTCGAGTTTCAAGACGGGAAGAATAGATTGGGCGACGAGGCGGTCGAGGACTTCTTGTTCGCGGACGAAGAGCGAGAGGTCGTCGTATTGGTCGGGCTTGCCGGAGACCTCCAGGCGTTTCGCGCGGGCGGCGGCGAAGGAGTCGGGCGAGCGCGTGCAGTAGACGAGGCGGAAATTGAGGGGCCGGAGGCGTTCTTCCAGCCAGCGGAAGTCGTAGTCCTTGCCGCGGGCCATGAGCTGGAACATGCGGGTGGAAAGGTGGAAGCGGTCGACGATCCAGGAGTAGTAGCGCTGGAGCTCGAAGAGCCGGGTCCAAGTCGCGTAGGTTTCCATGGCCGTGGCTTCTTCCTGCGGCTCGAAGTTGATCAGGCCGCGGCCCCAGGGGAAGTTGGTGAACGCGCACCATTCGCCGGAGACGAGCGGTGAGTGGTAGCGGTAGCGGCGGGGGCCGACGATGCGCGGATGTTCGTTGAGCGCGAAGGCGATGTCCGTCTTGAAGGTCAGGCGGGTGCCTTCGAGGATGATCTTGGGCGTGAGCTTGTGTCCCATGGGGATTCCTTCGCGTGTTTGTGGACCGAGGGCGATCGGGCTGGACGGAGCTGGGGCCGATCGCCGGCTGGGTTTGAAGAAAACTAGCGGATGCGCCGCGCCATCGCAAGCGCGCGCTGCGGTGCGGGCGTCGTCACGTGATTTTAACCCTTGCGGACCGCTGCGGGGTTGCGGAATGAAAACGAAGGGGGCTATGCTGTTGGATCTGAAAGGCTCGAGGTGCCACCGCGGCCGGCAGACAGAAGGCTTTTCTCCTGAAAATAGGTTGGCAGCATGAACAAAAACAAAAACAAAACCGGACCGGCGGAAAGCGATTGGATCCATCTGCGGCGGGTCGAAATGCAATGCGTGCTGGGGATGTATCCGGCGGAGCGGACGAAAAATCGACCGGTCTGGATGGACATTTCTCTGGCATGCAGCACGCGCAAGGCGGCGAAATCGGACAAGCTGCAAGACACGCTGGATTACGAATCGATCGAGGCCGAGGCCGTGGCCGTCGCGAAAAAGGGGCGGTTCCAGCTGGTCGAAGCCTTGGCCGAGAGCGTGGCGGCGGTGTGCCTGAAGCATCCGCAGGTGCGGGCCGTGCGCGTGGTGGTGGACAAGCCGGGCGCGCTGCCGCTGACTCAAAGCGTGGCCGTGGAGATTTTCCGGCACAAATAGATCCGGCCGCCGCGGGGCTGCGCCCGTCAGTTTTTGCGGTCGGCGACGTGGCGGGCGAGGGCGGCGAGGGGGGCGGCGTCGCCGGGGAATTCGGCCAAGGCGCCGAGGGCGTCGTCGATCAATTCCTTCAGGCGCGTTTGCGCCCCGGCCAGGCCGTAGACGGAGATCGCGGTGGTTTTCCCGCGCGCGGCGTCGGTGCCGACGGCCTTGCCGAGCTGTGCCGCGGTGGCCGTGGCGTTGAGGAGGTCGTCGGCGATCTGGAAAGCTTCGCCGGCGGCGCCGGCATAGCGGGTGGCGGCGGCGAGCGCGTCCGGGGAACCGCCTCCGGCGCGCACGCCCATGCGGCAGGCGCAGACGATCAGATCCCCGGTCTTGTGCTGTTGGATGAAGCGCAGCCGATCTTCGTCGGGCGGCAGATGCTCGCCGAGCATGTCTTCGACCTGGCCGCCGACGACGCCGACGGAGCCGGCGGCGAGTTCGCGGACGATATCCAGCGCCGCGACGGGCGCGCGTGCGGCGAGTTCAAAGGCCAAGGCCTGCAGCGCGTCGCCGGCGAGGAGCGCCATGGCCTCGCCGTAGACCTTGTGGCAGGTGGGGACGCCGCGGCGCAGATCGTCGTCGTCCATGCAGGGCAGGTCGTCGTGGATGAGCGTGTAGGTGTGGAGGCATTCGATGGCGGCGGCGGGGAAAAGCGCGGCGTCGCGGGGCGCGCCGCAGGCTTCCGCGCTTGCGGCGCAAAGAAGGGGGCGCAGGCGCTTGCCGCCGGCGAACAAGCTGTGGCGCATGGCGGCGTGCAGGGAGGCGGGACGAGCCGAAGCCGGCGGCACGAGGCGGTCCAGCGCCGCTTCGATCCAGCGCGCGCCGTCGACCAGATAGTTCTTCAGGTCGAACATGGCGGCCTCAGATGCCGAGATCGGCGAAACGGGCGAGCCCTTCGTAGACCTGGCCCGACGAGGACGTGAAGCGCACGTGCGCCTTGTCGGGCGTGGCGCCCTTCACGACGTGGACGGTCAAGCCGGCGCGGAGCTGGCCCATGGGGGCGCCGTTGGGATTGGCGAGCGGATACAGATAAACCGCCCGCGCGAGGACGACGTCCTGCTCGGCCACATCGCGCGGCGCCGTCAGCGCGGCGAGGGGATCGACGGGACCGCCGGCATAGGCCCAAGCCCCGCGCTTCTCCTTCTTGGCTTCAAGCTCGGCCTGGCGCAAGCGGCGGAACCAGGCGTCCTCGTCCCGTTTATATGGATCCAAGTCGCTCAGGTCGCTGCCTTGGCCGAAGACGCGGGCGAGGCCGTTGCGGACCAGTTCGGTGCCGAGATCCTCGCCGGCAGCGTTCATCACCATGGCGTAATCGCGGTCTTTGTCGGAGCGGCCCAACGCGTCGGACAAGCGCGAATAGACGGTGAAATTGCCGTCCGCCAGGAAGCTTTCCGTGAATTTGACGGCCTCTTTGCCGACCTTGACGACGTCCTTGAGATCGGCGATGCCGAAGTAGTCGGCTTGAATCTGGAGGCGCTCGGGCAGCGAGGTTTCGGATTCCGGCGTATCCACGAAATAGAGGCGGAAGAGATAGCTGCGCGTCTTGATGTTGGTGGGCTTGACGTGGAAGCTGTCGCCGTCGTTGGAGGCATTGGGAATGACGCGGCAGCCGGTGTATTCGCGCCATTTCTTGGCGGCGAGGGCGTCGGCCGGCGCGGCGAGGGCGAACAGGGCGGCGGCGAGGACGGGAAGGCGCAGGCGGGAGGGGTTCATTTTCACGGCGCAAGTGTAGGGGAAGGCGCCGGATAGGGAAAAGCAAAAAAGGAGGCGTTGACAAGCGGGCGGGCCGCGCTTTCAATGCGCGGCATGGTTCGTGCGTGGAAATGGATGCTGTGGCTGGCCGTGGCGGCGTCGCCGTGGCTGATTGGCCTATCGTCCCCGTTCCTTTACGACGACGTCGGGATGATCGCGGAAAACGCGTTTCTGGAAAGTCCGGCGAACCTAGGGAAGGTGCTTTCGGGACAGACGCTGGCGGATCCGCAGGTGGTGAACGGCCGCCGGCCGGCGGTGCTGGCGACCTATTTCGTCGATCGCGCCCTGTATGGCCTGCAACCGGCGGGCTGGCGGACTACGAGCCTGCTGCTGCATCTGGGGTGTGCGACGCTGCTGGTGCTTCTGATGGGACGCCTGACCGGACGTCCCTATTTCGCTGCGGCGTCTGGCCTGCTGTTCGCGCTGCACCCCGCGCTGTCGGAAGCCGTCCATGCGCCCGGGTTCCGCGCCGACGTGCTGTGCCTGTTCTTCGTGCTGGCGTTTCTCCATGCCTTCCTGTCTTCGGGGAATCGCGCCGCGATTTGCCACGTCGGGGGTCTGGTGTTTCTGGCGCTGGCGCTGTTGTCCAAGGAAATGGCCGTCGCGGCGCCCGTCGCGCTGGGTGCGCTGATGATCCTGTTCCCGGCGGCCTTTCCGGCACCGCGCCGGAATCAGGCCGCTTGGTGGGCGGCGAGCGCCGGGCTGGCGGCCGCGTTTTTCGCGCTGTGGGCGCTGTTGCCGGCGGATTTGCAGGCGGCGGGCGGCGCATGGAACGGGGAATCGCTGCAATTCCCGGCCACGGTGTATTCGGTGCCGGCGCTATGGGCGCGTTCGCTGCGCCTGCTGCTGGTGCCGTGGCCGCTGAACGTCACGCCGGGGTTCGCGCCGGTGGTTTCACCAACGTCGCTACGTTCGTTCTGGGGCCTGGCCTGGCTGGCGCTGGCCGCGGTAGGCGCATGGAAGGCGCACCGCGCCGCGCCGGAAATCTCGCTGGGGCTGGTCTGGATGCTGGCGTTTTTCGCGCCGGTTTCGAACCTGTGGCCGCTGCTGCATCCCGTGGCGGACCGCTATCTCTATCCCCTCGCGCCGGGATTCGCGCTGCTGGCGGCGTGGATCCTGTCGCACCAGTCGCGCCGGGGGCGGACGCTGGGCCTGGCGGCGCTGGCGGCGATCTTCGCGCTGCTGCTGGCGCTGCGCCTCGGACAGTGGGCTTCGGCGGAAAAACTGTGGTCGGCGGCCTATTACCAGAATCCGCGCAGCGCGACGGCGGCGACCTGGCTGGGCTTGCTGCGCGAAGAAGCCGGCGACGCGGCCGGTGCGCGCGAATTCTACCGCGCGGCGACCGAGGCGAATCCGCAGGCGGAAGCGGCATGGGCCAATTGGGGCATCTTGGAGGGCCGCGCAAACCGGTTGGACGAATCGGAGCGCCTGCTGCGGCGCGTGGTGGACTTGCGCCCGGAGGGGGCGAAAGGCTGGTACGACCTGTCCATCTGCCTCGAACGGCAGGGGCGGACGGAGGAAGCGGCGGAGGCCGCCGCGCGCGCCGCGGCGCTATGGTAGCGCGAAGCCTTGGCGCGCGAACGCCGCGCGGGCGGGTTCGGACGTCAGGAATTCGAGGAACGCCATCGCCTGCAAGCGGTTCGTGGCGTTGAGCAAAACGGCGGCGGAAGTGTATTCCGTTTCCGGCGTCAGGCCTTCCTCGACCGGCGCGGTGGAGGGCACGACGACGATGTTGCGCTTGAGCGAGACGTCCACCAAGCCCTTTTGGACGACCAGTTGCATGTCGCCTTCGCTGGCGGGGAAAAACACGTCGGGAGGCGTAGCGGCCCGGACGATCTTATCAGCCAGCGCCGGCGAGTGGCCCCAGGAAAAATCGACCGCGAAGCCGGTTTGCTGGACGAACAGCGGTTTGATTTCCTTCAACGCGGGCTGAAAGGTCTTGTCCGCGAAGACGCGCAGCTCCTGCGCGGAGGCGCCCAGGGCGGAAGCCGTCAGCCACGCGGCGGCGACGAGCAGAAGAAATGTGTTTTTCATGGGGTCGTGGTTCTCCCGAAGGATCGAAAACGCGCACATTCAAGGGGACCGCGCCCGATTTGTCAATGCAAGACGGGGCTATTTGAAGTCCACGAGGCCGGCTTCGCGCAGGCTGACGTAGGGCGCCGGATGCGGCTTTTTGCCGCCGATGACGATATGGTCGAGCAGCTGGATGCCGATGATCTTGCCGGTTTCGACGAGCTGGCGCGTGCTGCGGACGTCCTCGGCCGAGGGGGTGGGATCTCCGGACGGATGGTTGTGGGCGACGATGATCGCGGCGGCCGCCATGCGGATGGCCTCGCGGAACACTTCGCGGGGATGGGCGAAGCTGGCGTCGAGGATGCCCTTGGTGACGGCTTCGGGCGCGCGGCGCAGGCGGTACTTCTGGTCCAGCATCAGCACCCAGAACGTTTCCTGGTCGAGCTGGGCGGTTTCCTTCTGCAGCAGCGCCAGCACGTGCGCCGGCTCGCGGACCAGCGGCAGGGCCTCGTTGCGCTCGCCGGCGGCCCGGCGGCCGAGCTCGAGCGCGGCCCGCAGCTCCAGGATCTTGACGGGGCCGAGGCCCTTGATCCGGAGACCGAGCAGTTCGTCGTGGCCGGCGGCGGCGAGGCGGGCGAGGGAACCCTGATGGCGGTCGAGGACCTGGCGCGCGAGGTCGATCACGCTTTGGCCGCGGGTGCCCGCCCGCAGCAGGATGGCCACGAGCACTTCATCGGGGACGTTCGAAATGCCCGCCTCCAGCGCGACTTCGCGGGGGCGCCGGTGGCCCGGCAAATCCTTGATGCGCGACAGCGAAATCTCGTACGGCGCGGCCGATTCCTTCAGCGCAGGTTTCATGTTGCCAGATTAGGCCGGGATGCGGGATTTGAACAGTGCAAAGAATGCGCGGCGCCCGTCGCCCATTCGGTCATGAACTAACGCATATTATAATAACCGATAGTTGCTAGTTGGTTCGGAATCGAAGGAGATTTCGCTTGAAGAAACTAACGGATATTATAATATGCGGTAGTGCGTGAGGGGAGAGACAAGATGGCTTTGACTCCAACGCTTTGGCGAACAAGCCGCATGCTGGCCGGCGCGACCCGGCTCGACCTATTGCGGCTCATCATCGAAACCCCGGATGTTCGCGTCACGGATTTGGCCGCCACGGCGGGCTTGTCGGAATCGCGAACGAGTCAGGAACTGCGGCGCTTGCAAGCGCGGGGGCTGGTTCAGGCGGTCCGTGAAGGGGCTTCCGTCTCGTATCGGCCGGTGCCCGATCCGCTCGTTGCGTCGGCAAAGCCGTTGCTCGCGGCAGCCAAAACGGCACTGGCCAAGCATCCCCCAGAAGATATCATCCGCGTGGCAAAAGCCTTTGGGCATGAACGGCGGTTGCAGATCGTGCGAGCACTGGGGAAAAGTCCCCGCGGATTCACCGAACTGGCGATCATGGTCCCCATGTCGGAGATGGCGCTATTTCGCCATCTGCAGGTGTTGCGGGAAGGGAAAATGGTCCGGAAGGGGAAGCGCGGCTGGGAACTGGCGCCGAATGCGCACCCGTTGGCCCAGGCCATGTTGCGCTTGTTGGACGACTGATGGCCGCCGCGGTTTGTTTTGACCTTTTTTCCGCAGTATGGAAAAGTCCGGGCGCGTTTTCCACGGCGTGGAAAAACCGATTTGAAGGGAAATCCAGCATGAGCGAGAGCAAAATCAAGGTCCCGGCGGACGGGCGGAAGATCACGATGGGCGCGGACGGGCGGCTGCAGGTGCCGGACCGGCCGATTCTGCCGTTCATCGAAGGCGACGGCACGGGGCCGGACATCACCCGCGCGGCGATGGTCGCGTGGAACGCGGCCGTGGAAAAGGCCTACGGCGGGAAGCGCAAAGTGGCCTGGATGGAAATCTACGCAGGCGAAAAGGCGAATGCGGTGTATGGTCCGAACACCTGGCTGCCGGCGGAGACGTTGACGGCGTGCCGCGACTATCTGGTGTCGATCAAGGGCCCGCTGACGACGCCCGTGGGCGGGGGCATCCGCAGCCTGAACGTGGCGCTGCGGCAGGAGCTGGATCTCTACGTCTGCCTGCGGCCGGTGCGCTGGTTCGCAGGCGTGCCCAGCCCCGTCAAGCATCCGGAAAAGACCGACATGGTGATTTTCCGCGAAAACGCCGAAGACATCTATGCGGGCATCGAGTGGGCGGCCGGGACGCCGGAAGTGAAAAAGGTCGTCGAATTCCTGACGAAGGAAATGGGCGTGAAGAAAATCCGTTTTCCGGGCAGCTCGGGCATCGGCGTCAAGCCGGTGTCGGAGGAGGGCACCCGGCGCCTCGTGCGGGCGGCGATCCGCTACGCGCTCGCGAACGGCCGCAAGAGCGTGACCCTGGTGCACAAGGGCAACATCATGAAATTCACGGAAGGCGCCTTCCGCGATTGGGGCTACGCGACGGCGCGCGACGAATTCGGTGCCAAGCCGATGGACGGCGGGCCGTGGCACGAGCTGACGGACCCGGCGACGGGCCGGAAGATCGTGGTGAAGGACTGCATCGCCGACGCCTTCCTGCAGCAG
>CAZECJ010000089.1:0-10597 GCA_964510645.1 uncultured Verrucomicrobiota bacterium
TACTCTTTGTACACGGGCTGGAGCAGGATCGGCATATGGGAAGTCGGATCCATAGAAACCCGATTGTGCCTCGGGAGACGGAGATGGACAAGGAAAAGAAGAAAACGGGGGGGGAGCGGAAACCGGAAGAAGGGGGCTTTTTCTGCTTTACGGTGCAGGGGGGGAGTATCACACTGCCCCGTAATCATATGCGGCGCTGGACCCCCGCCGCCGGGTGCAACCGGGGTCGAAACCAACTAGGAGAAACGACGATGAAGAAGTGGATTCTGGTTATGCTGGCGGCGATGGGACTCCCCTTGGCGGTCTGGGCCTTCCAAGCGGACGTGATTGCGCCGCCCATCGGAGATTTTCCGATCTCGGTCGGGGGTCAGCTCTCGCTGGGCTTGCTGAACGGCGAGGCGAAGGAGCATGTCTACGATTACGAAACGGCCGACGGCAGCCGCCGGCAATTGAGCCGCCTGGATTGGGATCTGAAGAACGTCGCGATGGGCGGCGTCAACGTCTCGGTGCGTCCGATCAAACACGACCTCCTGGACGCGTTGACCCTCAACGTCGGTTTTTGGAACGCCTTGTCGGAAGGCAGCGGCGAGATGGAAGACTACGACTGGCTCGATACGGGTTCCGAGGACTGGACGCATTATTCGCTGTCGGACGTGGACGTGACGGAAGGGTACCTCTTCGACCTGAACGTGGCCTGGGATTTGGTGGCGTGGAAAGATCTGACGGCCCGCGCCTTCGTGGGCTACAAGCAGAACGGCTGGACCTGGGAAGACAGCGGTAACTATCTGCTGTATCCCGAATACGGCTACGTTCCGCAGGATCTCGACGGCGAGAACATGATCAATTACGAACAGGAATTCCGGATGCCGTATCTCGGCGCGAGCTTCGATTTTACGCCGGGCAATTTCACCGTTTCGGGTCGCTTCACCTACAGCCCGTCCGTGGAAGCGACGGACTGGGACGACCATCTGGCGCGGGACATCCACTTCGAGGAAGAGTTCGAAGGCGGCGACATGCTCGGCTTCGGCCTGGACGTCCGCTATGCGTTCACGAAGGGCATCCTGAAGGGCGCGTTCTTCACGGCGGCGTTCGACGTCCAGACGATCGACCTGATCGTCGGCGACATGGAGTATTACGACGCCTCGACGGGCGAACATGGCGGCGACGACGACATTGCCGGCATCGAGAACGAATACGCGGTCTTCTCGCTGGGCGGCGGATACCAGTTCTAGCATCCGCGGAAAAGGGAATCGCATGGATCGGACAATCAAGAGGGGAGCGGCGCTGTGCGCCGCCGCAACGTGGATGGCGATCCGGGCGCTGGCCCAGGCGGATCCGGATCCCGTCGATCCGGCGGTTGCGGCCGCCGGATCGGCGCCGGCCCTTTCCGCGCCGGTGGATTTCGAGCGGGAGCTGTGCGACGCCGTCGCGGAAGGCACGCGGCTGCTGGTCGAAAACCGCCTGATTCCCGCCAACGCGGACGCGAAGGCGGCGCTGCTGGAAGCGCTGATTCGCGCCAGCGAACCCTCCGCGGTGTTCTTGAGCGAGGAGGCACTCGCCGCCCGTTCCCAGCGGCTCTCGGACCGCGAATGGGATGCCGGCCTGACGCTGGTGGCGGTGGCGGATGGCCTGCCCAAAGTGGCGGCGGTGCGGGCGGATTCGCCGGCGGCCGCCGCCGGCATCCTGCCGGGCGAAATGATCGAAAAAATCGGTTCGCGCGACATCCTGACCGGCGCGAATCTCAAGATGGTGCGAGGGTTGCTGGCCGACGGCGAGGACGCCGCGCTCGAGGTCGGCGTGCGCGGTGCGGACGCCAAGAGCCGGACCGTCGCCGTGGCGCGCGTGCGGCGCGCGGAGACGTCGCTGACCGACGTCGAAGACCTGCCCGCGGGCATGGGCTACCTGCGGGCCGCAGGGATCTTCTCTGGCGCGGGCGCGGAAATCGCCGCGGCGCTGGACAAATGGCAGGCGGCGGGCAAGTTCGGGGTCATCCTGGATTTGCGCGGCGCGGATGGAACGGCGGAAGGCGAGATCCCGGCCGTGGCGGCGAAATTCGCTCCGGCGGGCGCGGTGCTCTATTCGATGGACGATCGCCAAGGGAACGAACTCGTTTCCGTGAAGGCAGGCGAGATCCCGGCGGCCTCGCTGCCGCTGATGGTGCTGGTGGACGAGGAAACGAGCGGCGCGGCGGAACTGCTGGCGGCGGTGCTGGGCGGCGGCGTGAAGGGCGCGATGGTCATCGGCCGCGAAACCTCCGGCGACCCCATGATCCGCGAACCGAAGAAGCTGTCCACGGGTCGCTACGCGCTGCTGGCCACGCGCCAGCTGAAGACGGCGGATGGCGCGACGTATTCCGGCGCGAACGGCGTGGCGCCCGACGTGGCCATTACCGATTCCGCGCTGGACGAGACCGTCTACGAGCCGGAAGCGCCCGTGCTGCGCAAGGGCAAGACGATGACCGACGAGGAGAAGGAAGACAAGGCGCTGCGGGACCGCACGCGCAACGACACCTATCTGCGTCGGGCGACGGACGTGCTGCTGGGCCTGAAGGCGCTCGGCTATGGCGCGCAGCCTTGAGCGGCCGGGCCTCGTGCCGGCCACCCCGGACAACGTCCGGCGCGCGGCGCAGTTGCTGAAGCAGGGGGAATTGGTCGTCGTGCCGACCGAGACGGTCTACGGCGTCGCCGCGCGCGCGGATTCGCCGGCCGCGCTCGCGAAGCTCTGCGCGGCCAAAGGGCGGGACGAATCCAAGCGCATCGCGCTTTTCGCGGACGGCATCGCATCCGTGCGCGCGGCGGGCGTCCGCGTGGATGCAATCGCCGAACGGCTGGCGGCGGCGTTTTGGCCGGGGCCACTCACGATGGTGCTGCCGAACGCGGCGGGGGGCTGGGATGGATTCCGCGTGCCGGACCATGCCGTGGCGCTGGCCTGGCTGCGGGAATTGGGCGGGGTCGTGCCGGCCGTGACCAGCGCGAACCGCAGCGGCTCGCCCGCCGCGCGGACGGCGCAGGAGGCGTGGGCGGCCCTCGCCCCGCACGTGGCCTTGGCGCTGGACGCCGGACCCGTCGCGGTGGGCGCAGCCAGCACGGTCGTCAAGGTGTCCGCCGGCGCCGTGGAAATCCTGCGCCCGGGCCCCCTCGCTCGCGCGGCGCTCGAACACGCCGCCCAATGCCCCGTCCGGGGCTGAACCCCCTTTCGCCCCGCGGCGGGGCTTGCCGGTTTTACGTACTGTGGAAAAAAGTTTTCCACGCTACGTAAAAACCGCCGCCGCGCGGAACGCTCGCGCTAGCGCGCTTCGGAAGCCTCGAGGAACTGGACGTCCAGGACGAGCAGTTTTTCCGTCCGGGGGCTGGCCGCCGCCAGGCGGAGGAGGGAGGCGCCCGCCGGAAGCAGGCTCGGCGGCGTTTCCAGCGTCCAGATTTTACCGCAGGGCAGCTGGGCCTCCATCCGTTCGCCCGAGGGGAGCGAGAGGACGACGGCCGAATCGGGGTCGATCGAGGAGATGGCACCGGAAATCCGGAAAAAGCCGCGCAGGGGGACCTCGCGCAAGTTGTGGACGAGCAACTCGGCTTCGCGGCCGTCGATGACGCGCCCATAGACTTCCTCGACGACGGGGGCGCAGCGGAAGCCCGGATAGTCGACGTAGATGGGCAGGCCGGCCTCCCGGGCCATGGCGAGAGCGTCTTCGGGCGTGTTGTAGAGAAGATCGAACCCGTCGCTGAAACGGCGGGTTTCGACGTCGGGGAAAATGCCGCGGTCGCGGAGTTTCCGCAGCGGCGGATTCTGGAAACCCACTGCGTTGCGGTAAAACCCGTCGGCCTCGTTCCAGGCGCTGGCGGAATCGCGGATGAAGCACGAAACGGGAAAGCGCGCCATCAGCTGGCGCTGGAGGGCGCGGACGTCGTCCATGAAGCCGGGCCCGTTGCCCGCGATGCGCACGGCCGGACACAGGCCGGGCGTCGCGTGGTAGTTCGGCATGTAGCGCAGGTCGAAGCCGCCGCAATCGAAGAAATACGGCGAGCCGGGCGGCAGGTTGTCGTTGAGCCAGCGGGCCGTGGTGGCGTAAGGCGCGCCTTTTTCCGCTAGGCGATACAGTTCCGGCAGGAACAGGCCGACGTGGATGGCTATCGCCGCGGCGACGCCGGCGCGGAAAACGCCGCGCGCGGCGCGTTCCCGGCGGCCGGCCCGGGCCGCCGCGTGCGCGGCGGTCCACAGCCCCTGCGCGAAGACGAGATAAACGAGCGGCGCCAGCATCGCGAAGTACCGGACCGACGTGTACTGGGATTTCTGCGCGAGAAACGCCAGCGCAAGCGCGGTGGCGCCGACCACGCCGACGGCGACGCGGCCGGGGATCGGATCGTCCCGGCGCCGCGCCAGCGCGACCAGCCCGGTCCCGAACAGCACCCACGCCAGCGCGGCCGGAACCCACCGGTCGCCGAGGAACAACTTGGCAACCATGTCGTTCAGGATGCGGAACAGGGAGTAGGGCGACTCCATGGCGACGTGCGGGCTGTTGCCGAGCAGGATGCGCGCCCAATACGGCGCCGCCGCCAGTCCCGCCAGCGCGCAGGCGACCGCCGTTTCGGCGGCGCGGCGCGCGGGCACCGCGCGCCCGGCCCGCGCATTCCAAATCCACAGGATTCCGGCGGCGCCGCCCATGGCCGCCAGCGCCACGCTGCATCCGAAATGCGTCAGGCCCAGCGCGGCCGACCACAGGGCCAGCGCCGCGGCGGTCGCGCGGGATCGATTTTCGTCGAAAAGGGATTTGTGGAAAAACAGGAAGGCGAAGGCGGCGCAGAGCAGGACGTAGGGATAGCAGTAGACTTCGCGGGAATAGTAGACCGGAAAAAAGAAAAACGCCGCCATGGCGGTGGCCGCGCGGTTGATTTCAGGCCGCACCAGGCGCCGTCCCAGAAAATAGGTGCCGACGACGGCGAACGCGCCGGCCAGCGCGCCCGGAATCCGCAGCGCCAGCACGTGATGCGCCACGTCCGGAACGAACCGGCCGACGGCATGCATCCAGACGTTCAGGACGACTCCGCCCAGCGGCAGCTGGCCGAAATCGATGCAGTGTTGCCAGTACCCGAGAAACGTCTGCCACGGGGACCGGGAAACGTCGGCCATGTACTGGACGAACAGGATTTCATCGCCCCACAATGCCGCGCGGTCCAGAAAGGGGAGGCGGGCCAGCAGGGCAATCGCGAAAACGAGGAGGGCGATCCCGAACGGTTTTCCTTTCGCGCTCTCGCGATTCATGCAGGGCACGATAGAATGGCTCGTCGGAAGTGTCAACCGGCGCCGCGGAGCGGAGATCCAGCGCAAGGAATGCGAATGGGAGGGGAGACGAATGGAAAAGTCGCAGGCGGTCCTGCCGCATTGAGCCTTGCCGGCCGCGCGGGCGCATGTCCGCATTCCCAGGAAGGGACGGGTATTCTCCATGAACGACGGGTTGAATCCATATCGCGATGCGCTCCGCGGCCTGCAACTGGACGATCCCGTCCAGGCGTTTTTCGATTGGTGCCGGGAGCGGGAACGCATCCGCGTCCGGCGGGAACAGGGGCTGCCGCCGCCGTGGTCCGCCGATCCCATCTTCCAGCGCGGCCGGTTCCTGAACGTTTTCCGCGAGGACGACAAGGGCTCCAAGGCCATCCGGCGGTTCGTCGGCCGGGCCGGTTCGTCCGTACCGGAACTCCTGCACGCCCTGTTCTTCGCCCGCTGGTGCAATTTGCATTTCACGCTCGACCGGATGGATCCCGCATGGCTGCGCCAACCGGACCGGCTGCGGCGGTTTTTGCTCCACGAGGTGGAGCAGCCCTGGTGGTCGGAAGCCTACCCCGTCGTGGACGCCCGCTGGGAAGGAAAGAGCTACGACCGCCTCGAAGGGTGCGTCGGACTCTTTCCGCGCTGCCTGGATTTCCTAGAAGCCTGCGTCCGCGGCGCGGCGGGCAACGTCGCGGCCGCCACGCGCGCGATCAATGCGCGGTTTGGCATGAGCAACGATTTTCCGATCTTCATGGCCGTCGCCGACGTCGCCTGGTTCGATCCTGCGCTCTTCCGGCCGGACAGCCCGGTTCCGACGGGCATCGGCTCGGCGCCGTATATGGACATCCTCCAGCGGCACCTCGGGCTTTCCAGCCACGAGGCCACGATGCGCCGGATGATCGAATTGCAGGCCGAATACTGGCCGGACGCGCGCCGGACGTTCACGCCGATCGACGTCGAGTATCTTTGCTGCGAGTGCCGCAAATACTACAGCTACGTCAACGGCACCAAGCGATTCGAAGGGCGAAATCTGTTCGCGCCTGCGGAGCCGTGAAGCGCCGGGCGGAAGCCGCGGCTACGGATTTTTCAGTTTCGGCAAGTCGGCCTGCACGCCGAGGCAGAGTCCCTGATCCAGGACTTGGCGCGCGACGTCGGTCCATAGCGCCCGGACGGCGGCGACATCGGGCTGGGGATTCAAGCGCTGGCCTTGGGTCAGGTTGTCGGTGACGATGCCCGCGCGGCGGAGGACCGGCCGCGCGAAGCCCTTGGCCTCCCCGACCTGGGCGGGCAAGCAAGGAAAGAAGCTAAACATGCCCTCATAGGGCTTTTCGTGGGTGGCGCCGAGATACAGGCGGAACGTCTGCGACGGAGACAGGTCCCGGACCTTCATTTCGTACGCGATGGGTTCCAGCGTCGCGTGGAAATATTCCGGCGGCACCACCTCCTTGAGGCGTTCCCGGTAGTTGGAGAGATTCCAATCGACATAATCCGCCACGACGAAGACCGTGTCCACGACGAACTGCGAGCGGTGCTGGCCCGAACCGAACAGGATCACCGACCCGCGCGCGAGACGCTGCATCGCCGTGGGTCCGCGCTTGTTGTTCTGCTTGCAGATGCTGTAGAGAAACCGCTCCCCGAACACGAAGGGATCGGTGTTCATGAGCGGGGGATCGTTGGGATGAAAGGCCACGGGCGCGGGGGCAAACAGGAATTGCGGGCCGTCCGGAACGGGATGGGCGTAGGATTTCACCCGCGCCGTCGGCGGCTCGTACTCGCCCCAGAACACCAGCTTGGATGCGGCTGGCGCGGCGTCCAAGGACGAGCAATAGCGCCCGGATTGCTTGAGAAACTTGCGCCGGTGCATCTCGACGTTCCACGAACGGCCGATGGCCGAATCCGGTTCATGCTCCAGGCCGGGATGGATGAATTGGACGAAGCACAGCCGATCCTCCTGCGCTCGCGCCGAAAGCGGCAGGAGAAGGAGGAAAAGAAGGATCCAAACCCAATTTTTCATGGCGCTCAGCGGCGTTTTCGGTTGGGCGGGCGGAACGGTTTTTTCTGAGCGGGAACCGCTGGCCGCGGAAACGGATCTCTTCGGGGCGGTCGCGGGGCGTCGGGCGCGAGGAGGGCGTGCTGGCGCAGGCGTTCGGCATCGCTGCGGGCGACGTGGATGGGGCGGCCTTGCGGGTCGATGCCGGCGGCGTACATCGCCGTGGCCACCGTGCCGGGCGTGGGCAGGAAGCATTGCACCTGCTGGGGGCTCCAGTGCTGCTTCTTCAGCCAACGGGCCAGCGCGCGCATGTCGTCGTCGGTGCAGCCGGGGAAGGCGCTGATCAGGTAGGGAATCACGTACTGCTGCTTGTGGGCGCGGAGCGAAGCATCGTCGAACAGCTTGAGAAAGGCTTCGAAGGCGTCGAAGCGCGGCTTGCGCATCAGGTCCAGGACGTGGGGAACGCAATGCTCGGGGGCCAGCTTGAGCTGTCCGCCCACGAATTCGGCCACGAGCCGCTGCGCATAGCGCGGTTCCGTCATCGCCAGATCATAGCGAACGCCGCTGGCAGTGCGGACGTGTTTGACGCCTTTCAGATGGGAGACGTCGCGCAGCAGGTCGGCCAAGTCGGCTTGGGTCGTCTTGAAATGCGGACAAATGGCCGGCCAGAGGCAGCTTTCGCGGCGGCAGGCCCCGGGATCGGCGGCGCAATGGCTGCCCCACATGTTGGCGGTGGGGCCGCCCACGTCGGTGATCGCCCCGGTCCAGGCGGGGTGTTGCGTCAGGCTGCGCACCTCGTCCAGCAGCGAACGGCGGCTTCGCGAACTGATGCGCCGGCCCTGATGCAGGGCGAGCGAGCAGAACGAACAGCCGCCGGCGCAGCCGCGATGCGAGGTGATGCTGAACCGAAGCATCTCCTCGGCCGGGATCGGTTCCCGGTAGGCGGGGTGCGCGCGGCGCGCGAACGGCAGAGCATGGAGGCGGTCCAATTCCGCCGTATCCAGCGGCCGATCCGGGGGCGCCACGACGGTGCAGCGCCGTCCCGTCGTCTGGACGGCGTAGGAGCGGGCTTCGTGGACTTGTCGTTCCAGCGCGACGGTGCTCGTCATGAGCTGCCGGGGATCGGCGACGATGGCTTCGTGCGAGGGCAACTGAATGACCTGCGCGTCGGCGGGCAGCGCGGGGGCGCCCGACTCCAGCCAGGCCGTGCCGGGCAGGCCGCGCAGCGCGCGGCCGAGGGGAGCGGCCTCGGGACCTTCCGCCGCGGCCGAATCAAGCCGGCGGGCGAGGGCCAGGATGGCGCGCTCGGCCATGCCGTAAATGAGCAGGTCGGCCTTGCTGTCGATCAGGAGCGACGGCCGCATGGCGTCCGACCAGAAATCGTAATGCGTGGTGCGCCGCAGGGAGGCCTCGATGCCGCCCAGCACCACGGGCAGGCCGGGGAACGCATGCCGCAGCAGATTGGTGTAGACGATGCAGGTCCGGTTTGGGCGGGCCCCCGCCCGTCCGCCCGGCGTATAGGCATCGTCGCGGCGGATTTTCCGGAAGGCGGTGTAGTGCGCGACCATCGAATCCAGCGCCCCGGCGGTCACGCCCGCGAACAGGCGCGGGCGGCCCATGCATTGGACGTCGCCGCCCGTCGCCCAGCGCGGTTGGGCGACGATCCCCGTGCGGAATCCGTGCGCGACCAGCCAGCGGCCCAGCAAGGCGGGGCCGAACGCCGGATGGTCGACGTAGGCGTCGCCGGTGACCAGCAGGACGTCCAATTCGTCCCAGCCGAGCCGGTCCATCTCCGCCCGGCTCATCGGCAGGAAGTCGGGCATGGCGATCGCGGTGCGTTGCTTCGGGTTGTTCATTCCTGCGGTTGCCGGGTCGGGTTCGGATCAGGTGCGCGGCCGAGCGAAGTGGGGAGGGACGGGAGCAAAGAGGCCATGGATGTCCGGCCGGATCAAGACGCGATATTGCCACAACGTCAGCAAAAACGTCGCGAGAAGGAAGAGCAAGGTGAGGACAGGGGGCACGGAGGCGGCGGGGAACCCGAAGATCTTGAAATCCAAAGGCGGACGAAGCAGGGCGAAGACGGCCAGCAGGGAAATCGCGAAAAAGCTGAACCAAAGAACGACGAGGGCCCATTTCCGCCAAGTGGGGTTGTGACGCAGCAGTCCGGGACCAATCCAGAGGCACAACAACATCAGATTCAGGTCGAGATGGCCGCGACACAATTTAAGGATGACGCCGACCGCCGTCAGGAGTCCTTGCAGCACGAAAAGGCCTGCGACGATTCGCAGGGCCATCGGATTTTCACGAGCATGCAAGGTCGGTTCCAAAATCATCCATCCGACTGAAAAGTCTGGCGGCCGTGGGCCGGTTTTGCAAGTCCGGAATGTCGGCGGATAACTTGCACCCCGTCAAACGCGGGCGGAATAGGCGCGGATGCGGGCGATTTCGGCTTCCGGAATGCCGAGAGAGGCCAGGAAACCGTGGTGATCGCGCGGCGCGCGGCGTTCGAATTCGCGGTGCCAGCGCTCCATGGATCGCGGGCTGACGCCGGCGGCCTTGAGCATGGAAACCCACATGTCCTTGTCCACGGCCGGCGGGATTTTCTGGCCGGCCACGCGCAGCAGGGACGCCAGGAGGCGCTGCTGGACGCGGAGCGCGCCGATTTCCTCGCTGGTTTGGCGCAGGCGCTTTTCCAGGAGGCGGGCGGCGGGACGGCCGGGAGCGTCCAGCAGGGCGCGGATGTCCGCGAGGGGGAGTCCGGCGGAGCGGTATTGGCAGATGCGTTCGAGGCGGCGGCGGTCTTGCTCGCCGTAGATCCGGTAATCGGCGCGGGAGCGGTCGGCGGCGGACAACAGCCCGATCCGGTCGTAGTGCAGCAGGGTGCTGCGGGAAAGGCCGAAGGCGCGGGCCAATTCGGATATGCGGTAGGTCTTCATGCGCGGGGACAGCCTATCACAGGGACGGGACGGCGGGAAACCCCGCCGCCCCGCGGGGCATTAGCCCCGGCTGCGGGCGCGGATCTGTTCGATCTGCGCCGCGTCTAGCCCGAGCCATTCGAGGAAGCTCTTGTGGCTGTCCGGATGGCGCTGCTCGAAGAAGGCGTGCCACTTCTGCATGGCCGCCTCGTCGAGGCCGATCTCGCGGAACATTTGCGCGAACTCTTTCACCGTCATTTTCGAACCCATGGTTAACTCCTTCGTTTGAGGGTTGTGCCGCGGCCTGAATGGCCACGACGGAAGACAGCCTAAACCGTGAAGCGATAGACGGGTCAACGGGGCGGCTGAAAAAAGTTGGGAATGTCCGAAAGTGTGTGATTTGAGGGGGTGAGGCATTTGGGAGGATGTG
>CAZECJ010000090.1:0-2391 GCA_964510645.1 uncultured Verrucomicrobiota bacterium
CCGAAACCCTATCACCCCCAACAACCGGCTACAACATTATTTAATATGCTCTAGCGCTCCGGCCCCGCAAAGCGCGGCCCGATGATTTTCCGCGAGGCGCCGAAAAGCCCCAAACCTCGCTTCCGCCGACATGGGGGTGGCAATCGATACCATCGATCTGTTTTTACGCATATCGCTTTCGCCCATTTCGTTCCCCCATGCCATGATGGGCAGAAGATCTTTGATGGGAATGGCGGAAACCACTAGGATATATTCGTGGAAAACACGGTGGACGGCGCCAAATCCGATTTAGTACGTTCTAAACAATAGAGGATGTTCAAACGAACCGGAGCTTGGCAGGAAAGGCGTTTTCTATGAATAACAGAAATCGAATGATTTTCCCTATCGTGAATAGAAATATTCACAAGCTAATTGCGGGAATATTGCTTGCCACATGGGTCTTTACATTGGAAGCATCCGCAGAAACCATAGTCATTACTAATAAGAGCGGGTTTAGTGAGAGTGGTTATGTGTGGAAAGGTTTAACGGGGCCGGACTTGTATATGTGGGACATTATTGTTGGCTCCGCCTCGTATGGAAATTGCCGGGGCTTTGTCTACTTCGATTCAGAAAGTTTTTACCAGGGAGCGATTCGGGGAGCGGTGATCAATTCGGCAACAGTGAAACTGTATTGCACCGAAAGTTCCACCAAACTGATCGACATGCAGGAAATGGATTATGCATTCGCAACTCCAGGCTACAATCAACAAATATACGATGACGCGTGGGGTGGGGATCAATATGGCAGTTTCACTGCTGGCAGTACAGGCTGGAAATCAATATCATTATTCCCGGCGGCGCTTACGGACATACAGAATGCTTTGCGCGTAAGCGGCAATAATGGAAAGCATTGGATCGGGTTGGGACTGGAGGTAGACAACGAAGACAACGCGGGGTTTTACGGCCACAGATCGGCCTATTCGCCACAATTGATTTTGAATTACACGCCATTCAAGGTTACTGGTCTGACCGCCTCGCAGGAAACCTTTACAGACAAGATTAGAGTCAGCTGGATTGCCCCGGCCAACGCTTCCGGGTATGCAATTTCGCGCTCGACCAATGGCCCTTCCGGCCCATTTTTCTATTTGATCGATAGTCTGCCGACGACATATGACGACACATCGTTATTGCCAGGCATTGTGGCATATTATCGAATATCTCCGTATATGACCGATGGCACATCGGGTTTGTCTGCCGACAGCGGTCCGGGCGTCCGGAAGCATGTTCCGCCAACCGGCGTGGCAGCCACCAAGGGCACGTATGCCGATAAGGTTCGCGTGACTTGGAACAGTTCGAGTGGAGCAACGGCCTACGAGGTCTGGCGACACACGAGCAACAACTCCGGATCGGCCTCGAAAAGAGCAGAACCGACCGGCACATCCTACGACGATACAACAGCCTCTCCTGATATAACATACTACTATTGGATCAAGGCCAAGAGCGCCGGTAGCACGAGCGCATTCAGTTCTGTCGATAGCGGCTACTTGACGCCGCCCCAACGGGGGACCATCGCCATACAAGGCTATGACACCTTGTCAGGCGAAGATGAGGGTTTCATTCAAGTATGGGTGCGTCGTTCCGGCGGTAGTTATGGCGCGGCCTCCGTCTCATACTCTACCGCCAACGGCACAGCAACCGCGCCGGCGGATTTCACCGCAAAATCCGGCACTCTGACATGGTCAGATGGTTCATCTGGGGATCGTTCCGTAAATGTCCCCCTCGTAAAGGACGGCCTTATCGAAGGCACGGAAGCGTTTTGGTTTAATATATTTGATGCCAGTGGGGCATCTCTGGGAAGTCCGACCCAGACTGAAATCAACATTCGGGACTCACGGGGTAAGATTCGCATCAATCCCTCTGCGTATTATTCGGACGAAGGGGATGGATATGTAAGGATTTATATTGAACGAGTTGAGGGTGCAATGGGCTATACCGGGGTGGGCCTTGGCGTTGCTAGTGGTACGGCGGAGTGGTTGAGCGACTTTAAAGGTTTAGGTGATCCTTTTGTCAGCTGGGCCGACGGCGATCATTCGACTAAACATGTGGATTTCGAAATAATTGATGACGCCATCAGCGAACCAAGTGAAACCTTTACTACATACCTTCTCGCTAATGACACTACCTATGCGGCATTCGGATCGCCAACTTCCGCGACAGTGACGATTTCCGCCAGCGACCAAGTGGCGGGCACGCTGCAATTCAATCCGTCGACTTACACGGTGGACGAGGCGGGCGGCACCGTGACGCTGACGGTGACGCGGACGGGCGGCAGCTCGGGCGCGGCCAGCGCGAACTATGCGACGGCCAATGGGACGGCGACGGCGGGTTCGGACTACACGACGAAGAGCGGGA
>CAZECJ010000090.1:2491-10536 GCA_964510645.1 uncultured Verrucomicrobiota bacterium
GAACTGTGACGCTGACGGTGACGCGGACGGGCGGAAGTTCCGGCGCGGCCAGCGTGAACTACGCGACGGCCAATGGGACGGCGACGGCGGGTTCGGACTACACGACGAAGAGCGGGACGCTGAACTGGGCGGACGGGGATGCGGCCGCCAAGACCTTCACGGTTACGATCCTCAACGACAGCACGGCGGAAGGGGCGGAAAGCTTCACCGTCAATCTCAGCGGTGCCAGTGGGGCGGCGTTGGGTTCTCCGACGACGGCCACGGTGACCATTCCTGCCAACGACCAGGTGGCGGGCACGCTGCAATTCAATCCGTCGACCTACACGGTGGACGAGGCGGCGGGAACTGTGACGCTGACGGTGACGCGGACGGGCGGAAGTTCCGGCGCGGCCAGCGTCAACTACGCGACGGCCAACGGGACGGCGACGGCGGGCTCGGACTACACGGCCAAGAACGGGACGCTGAACTGGGCGGACGGCGACAGTGCATCCAAAACCTTTGCGGTAACGATCCTCAACGACAGTTCTACGGAAGGATCGGAAAGCTTCTCGGCAAGCATCAGCGGCGCCACGGGGGCCACGCTGGGATCGCCGACGTCCGCCACCGTGACCATTCCCGCCAACGACAACTCATCCCCTTTGAACGAAGCCTTAGATGCCTCTGATTTGACATGGACGACGGGCGGAAGCGCGAATTGGTTTAGCCAGACTTCCACCACTCACGATGGGGTAGATGCCGCTCGGAGTGGAACTATTGGGCTGAGTCAAGAAAGCTGGATGGAAACCAGTGTAACAGGTCCTGGATTCATTCGGTTCTGGAGAAAAGTGTCCTCGGAAAACGGATATGATTATTTGCGTTTCTATATAGATGGAACAGAGCAAAGCGGTTCTATTTCTGGGGAAGTGGATTGGCAGCAAGCCTCGTATTCGATCCCATCGGGATTGCATACGCTCCGGTGGGCATATACGGAGGATTACATTATTTCAGCCGGTTCCGATTGTGGCTGGGTGGATCAGGTGGTGTGGTGGCCAACTGGACCGGGTTATGACCCCAGCCAAGCAAACGATTTCGACGGCGACGGTGTTTCAGACATCGGCGTTTTCCACCCGAAATTGGGGAATTGGCATCTCGCCTTTGGCGGCGGCGGCGGCCAGTTGCAACAATTCGGTTGGTCGCAAATTCTGCCGGTTCCCGCCGACTATGACGGAGATGGCGCGACAGACTTCGCCGTGTACCATCCCGCCACTGGCAACTGGTACGTCCGCGAAAGTTCCAACGGTCAAACTCTCCAAACTCAATTTGGTTGGAGCGCGCTGGTTCCGTTGCCGGGCGACTACGATGGGGATGGGCGGGCAGATCTGGCGGTTTATTATCCCGCCGAGGGGCGCTGGTATTTCCTCTGCACCACGGCGGGGAGATATACTGTGCAATGGGGTTGGTCGGCGGCCATACCCGTTCCGGCGGATTACGATGGAGATGGAAAAACGGACATTGCCGTGTACCATGCGGCTTCCGGAAACTGGTACATCTTTAAATCATCCGACGGTCAAAAGCTTACGCAAGCTCATGGCTTCAGCACGGCAATTCCTGTGCCGGCGGATTACGATGGCGACGGTCGGGCGGACATCGCCGTTCTCCATCGGGGAACGGGCACCTGGCGCATCAAATATTCCGGCGGAGGCAGCCTATATCAGCAGTTTGGCTGGTCGGCCACGATTCCCGTGGAAGCGGACTACGACGGCGACGGCAAGGCGGATCTGGCCGTATATCATCCCCAAAGCGGAAATTGGTATGTCCTCAAATCGACAACCGGGGAAACTACGGTGAGAAATTGGGGCTGGAGCGAGGCCAAACCGACCCTGCTTTATCCCATGATCCATTCTTGGTTCGGGTTGCCGTAGGCGGTTTCCGATTGGCTGGCCCCAACGGGACCGGCCATGCCCGGGCTGGATTTCTGTAGGCCCGGTCGTTGACCGGGCTGGGATCGGCGTCGCGACCGAAAGTCAGCGCGCGAAGGCGTCGAACTCGGCGGCCCAGGCGGCGCGGGCGGGGAAGTCCGGCAGGCGCGCGGCGAGGGCGGCGGCGAGCGCAGGGGGGGGCTCGGACAGGACGATGCAACCGGCCAAGGGGGCGCTGTCCTCGTTGGCCGTGCGCCAGAGCACGAGCGTCGCGGCGCAGGCGCCGGCGGAGCCCAGCTGGTAGGACGTCTCGATGATCAGCGGGGGCAGGACGATTGCTCCGGCGGTGCGGGCGACGGAAACCAGATCGGTTCGGGCGGCGGGACCGACGCCGGCCTGCGTGCGGACGGTTTTCCAGGCGCCGCTTTTGGCGCGGTGGCGGCGCACGAGGGTGCCGGTTTCGCCGGGCGCGAGCTGGTCGGGCAGCATGTCGCCGCGCCAGTACACCAGGCCGTTGCGTTTTTGCAGGTCGCCGGCGGCGGTGTCGAGCGTCAGCAGCACCTGCGGCGGCAGGGGGCGCGGATCAAGCGCGAACGCGAGGCCGGCGGCCTGCGCGGCGGCGGCCACGTGCGCCTCCGCGGCGGTGAAGACTTCGGCGCCGGCGAGCATGGCGGGGTCGAGCGGCAGCCGCGCGGGGCGGGCGAAGGCGCCGGAAACGGCGCAGAACAGCAGGGCGATGGGCAGCAGGCGGCGGACCATGATCGGTCAGTTGAGGTCGTGGTGGCGGGACAAATGCAGGAATTCGTTGCGGGTCGCGACGGAGTCGTGGAAGCTGCCGAGCATCGCGCTCGTCACCATGCGCGAATTCTGTTTTTCCACGCCGCGCATCATCATGCACAAGTGGCGGGCCTCGATGATCACGCCGACGCCTTCGGGCTCGAGGGTGTCCATGATCGTGCGGGCGATCTGGTTGGTGAGCCGCTCCTGGACTTGCAGGCGCCGGGCGTAGAGATCGGCGAGGCGCGCGAGCTTGCTGACACCCACGATCTTGCCGCGGGGGATGTAGCCGATGTGGCAGACGCCGAAAAACGGCAGCAGGTGGTGCTCGCACAGCGAATAGATCTCGATGTCGCGGACGATGACCATGTGGTTGGCCTCGACCTCGAACACGGCGGATTTCATCAGGGCGGCGGGGTCCTGCTGGTAGCCGCGGGTGAGGTAGGTCCAGGCGTTGGCGGCCCGCTTCGGGGTGGCTTTCAGGCCTTCGCGGTCGGGGTCTTCGCCCATCGCGACGAGCATTTTCCGGAAAAATTCTTGCATGGGGACGGATTTAGCCACAAGCGGAGCGGCTCGGCAATCCCGGAAAACGCATCTTCCCCCGACGGGGTCGTCGGGGGCTCCAAAGACGTGGATTCATGGTTGTTTGGAGCCGGGACGACCTCGTCCCGGATTCGGCAGCTCCAACAAATCCGGAAATGCGCTAGTCCAGCGGCAGCGTCGGGCCGGGCGGCAGATCGGGGCGGCGCAGCGGGTAGCGGGACCGGGCCTGCTGGATGGCCGCGACGAACGCCTCGGGTCCGCCGGGCTGGTAGCCGAGCTGGGCGATGAGTTCGCCGCCGGGGCTGAACAACAGCACGGTCGGAAAACCCTGCACCTGGAAATGGCGCATCAGGCGCTCGTTCCGGGCCTGGAGCTCGGGCGCCAGCTTCGTGCGGCGCGGGAAGTCCGCGAGGACGGCCACGAGGTTCGCCGCGGCGTATGCCCGGAAGGCGTCCGTGGAGAACACCTCGGCGTCGAGCCGCTGGCACCAGCCGCACCAGTCGGAGCCGCTGAAATTCAACAGCAGGAGCTTCTGTTCCTGGCGGGCGTCTGCGGCGGCCGCCGGCAGATCGGTGCGCCATTCGATCGCGCGGCCGGTTCGCGGGGCGCAGGAGATGAGCAGGGCGAGCAGCAGTCCGGGGACGATCTGGTTCATGAAGGAGGTTCTTTCCATGGCTGGAAAAGGATAGCACGGCTCCGGTTGTTCCGCAAACGGAGCTTGGCGGGAAGATGGAGGGTGGGGTAGCATGGCCCGCATGTTTGCATGGGTGCTGCGCGGATTGGCGAAGATGGTCGCGGCCCTGCCGTTGGGCGGGGCGACGGCCCTCGCGCGCGCGGTGGGTTGGATCCTGGCGAACGTCGTCCGCCTGCGCCGGACCTACGTGCTGCAAACGCTGGCGCGCTGCCTGCCGGAAAAAACCGGCGCGGAACGGCAGGCGATCTATGCGGAGGTCTGCCGCCAGCAGGTCCTCAGCATGATGGAATTGCTGCGCTACGCGGGGGGGCGGGAAGCGGAACTGGAGGCCCGCCTCGAGGTGAGCGGCCGGGAACACGTGGAAGCGGCGCGGGCGCGGGGCAAGGGCGTGCTGGTCCTGATCGCCCATTTCGGCAACTACGCGCTGCTGGCGCTGCAGGTGCCCAAGCTGTTCGGATATCCCCTTTCGGTGATCGCCAAGCCGCTGCGGAACGAGACGCTCAACGCCCTGTGGTGGGAGCTGCAGCGGCAGGCGGGCGTGAACGGCATTCCGGCGCGCAACGCCTACCGGGCCAGTGTGCGCGCGCTGAAAGACAACAATCTGGTGGGCTTTATGCTGGATCAGAACCGCCCGGCGGACCAAGGCGTGTTCGTGGACTTCTTCGGCCGGCCGGCTTCGACGACGCCGGGGCTCGCGGTGATGTCGGCGCATGCGGGGGCGCCGGTGCTGCCCGTGTTCATCCGCCGCTTGCCGGACGGCCGGAACATGGTCGAAGCCCTGCCCCCGATCGAGCCGCCGCCCGACCGCCAGCCGGAGACGATCCGGGCCTTCACGGAGGCCTGCACGAAAACCATCGAAGACGAAATCCGGCGCCATCCGGAACAATGGCTGTGGTGGCACAAGCGCTGGAAGAGCCGGCCCCCGGAAGCGGCGGCCGCGGCGGCGGCGCCGTAGCGGAGCGGACGGATGGCGCGCAGAAAAACTCCATGGTTGCGGCTGCGCCAGGCGCTGGAAGCGCCGCTGATGCGCCTGGGCTTGGCCCTCGTGCCGCGCCTGCCGCGCGGGGCGGTGCTGGCGCTGGCCCGGATGCTGGGGAACGGCGCCTATCTGTTTTCGGCGCGTTCGCGCCGCCTCGGGCTGGCCAACCTCGACCTCGCCTTCGGCGCGGCGATGACGCCCGCGGAAAAACGGCGCATCCTGCGCGGATCGCTGCGGAATTTTTCGCTGACGATGCTCGATCTGCTGTGGTTTTCGCGGAATTCCGAAGCGCGGATGGCGCGCTGGCTGGCGGTGACGCCCGGCATGCGGGACGCGATGGCCACCCGCGTGGCGCGCGTGGGCGTGACCGGGCACTTTGGCAATTGGGAGCTGATCGGCCGCTATTGGGCGCTGGCCGCCGGCGGCCTGACGAGCGTGGCGATGCCGCTGAAAAATCCCGCCGTGGGCGAGCTGCTGCGGGAGGCGCGCGAACTGACCGGCCAGCAGATCGTCGCGCGCGAAGGCGCGCTCAAGAAACTCGTTCGCTGCTTGCGCGACGGCGGCACCGTCGGCCTGCTGCTCGACCAGAACACCGATCCGGACGAAGGCGGCACGTTCGCGGATTTCTTCGGCAAGCCGGTCTCGGTTTCGCCTGCGGCGGGCAGCTTGGCTTCCCTGACCGGCGCGGAAATCATTTTCGCCTACGCCCTCCCGCAGCCCGACGGAACCTATCTGGGCGAAATGCCCCACCGCATTCCGGCCGCGGAAATCGCGGCGCTGGACCGGAAGACCGCCGCGCAGGAACTGACCCGGCGCATCACCGGTTTCTACGAAGAAGCCATCCGCGCCCATCCCGATTGCTGGCTGTGGAGCTACAAGCGCTGGCGGCACGTGCCGCCGGGCCTGCCGAAGGACGGATTTCCGTATTATGCCAAGTGACCAGGAATTACATTCAAGGTTCAGCCGTTCAAGGTTCAAGGTTGGGCAACCGTTGAACCGTGAACCCTGAACCGTGAACCCCCAACGAAAGGAACGCACCATGCTGGATTTCGCGACGTACCAAAAACAAGCCATGACGACGGCGGTCTACCCCGGCCGCGGCGAAGGCAATTTCACCTATCCCGCGCTCGGCCTCGCCGGCGAGACGGGCGAAGTCTGCGAGAAGCTCAAGAAAGCCATCCGCGACGACGGCGGAAAGGTGTCGGATGATCGGCGTTCGCTGCTGGCGAAGGAGCTGGGCGACGTGCTGTGGTACATCGCCACGCTCTCGACCGAGCTGGGGCTGGACCTCGAGGCGATCGCCGCGGGGAACCTCGCCAAGCTGGCGGCGCGCAAGGAAGCCGGCAAGATCCACGGCAGCGGGGATCTGCGCTGACATGGCCACGCCCGCGGCGGTCCTGTTCGATTTCGACGGCGTCATCGTGGACAGCGAGCGGCTGCACCACGAGACGATGGTGGAAACCATGGCCGGGCAGGGCCCGGCCGTGCCGTGGGAGTTCTATCGCGAAAACCTGATGGGACTCGACGACCGCGGCGCGTTCGCGGTCCTGCTGAAGCGCGCGGGCATCGAACCGACGCCGGAAGAAGTCCGGCGGCGCATCGCGCGCAAGGCGGAACTCTTCGCGCAGCACGCGGCGGCGGGGCGGGTGCCGGCGTTTCCCGGCGCGGCGGACCTGATCCGGGCCTGCGCGGCGGCGGGACCGGTGGGGCTGTGCAGCGGTGCACTGCGCAGCGACGTCGATCCGGTCCTGGCCGCGCTGGGCATCGCCGATTGCTTTGCGGAAAAAGTGACGGCCGAAGACGTCCCGGCCAGCAAGCCCGATCCGGCCTGCTACCGCCTGTGCGTGGTGCGGCTGGCGGCGAAATTTCCGGATCGCGGCATTGTGCCGGCGGCCTGCGTGGCGATCGAGGACACCGGCGACGGCATCGCGTCGGCCCGCGGCGCGGGCCTTCCAGTGGTGGCGGTGGAAACGAATCTGCCCGCGTCCGTGCTGCGCGCGGCCGGCGCCGCGGCCGTCGTCGAACGGCTCGCCGGCCTGACCCCCGCCCGCCTCGCCGCCCTGGCCGGCCTGGCCTGAGCGCCCGGTTTTACGTAGTACGTAAAACCGCGGCGCAGGGCTGGAAATGCGGCTTGAAGGCGGCGCGGCGGGGATGCTAGGGTGGGCGCCGTGAAAACCAGCATGGATAGTCCAGCTTGGACGGTGGTGACCGGCGCCGCCGGATTCATCGGGCGCAACGTGGTGGCGGAATTGAACCGCCGCGGCGCGGAGCGCATCCTGATCGTGGACGACCTGGGCTCGGACGAGCGCTGGAAGAACTTGCGGGGGTTGAAGTTCGAGGAAATCTACACGGTTGCTCGGTTCCGCGAGGCGGTTCAGGCGGACAAGCTGCCCCCGACGCAGGCGGTCTATCATCTCGGCGCGTGCAGCGCGACGACGGAAACGAATGCCGGCTATCTGCTGGACAACAATACTCAATACACGCGCGAGCTGTGCGAGTGGTGCCTGGCCAAGGGCGCGCGGTTCGTCTATGCCTCGAGCGCGGCGACGTACGGCGATGGGGCGCAGGGCTATTCGGACGCGGATGCGGCGACGCCGTCGCTGGTGCCGCTGAACATGTACGGCATGAGCAAGCACCTCTTCGACCTCTGGGCGCTGCGGAACGGGGTGATGGGGAAGATCGCCGGGCTGAAGTATTTCAACGTGTACGGCCCGGGCGAGGACCACAAGGGCGACATGCGCTCGGTGATCCACAAGGCCTACGGCCAGATCCGCGAGACCGGCGCGGTCAAGTTGTTCAAGTCGTATCGTCCGGACTACAAGGACGGCGAGCAGGTGCGCGATTTCGTGTACGTGAAGGACGCGGTGGCCGTGACGCTGTTCTGCGGCGAAAACCCGCAGGCGTCGGGTCTGTTCAACTGCGGCACGGGGCAGGCGCGCTCGTGGAACGACTTGGCGAAGGCGACGTTCGCGGCGATGGGGCTGGAGCCGAAGATCGTCTATATCGACATGCCGCCGGCGCTGCGCAGCAAGTACCAGTATTTCACGCAGGCGGAGATGGGCAAGCTGCGGGCGGCGGGCTATGCGCAGCCGTTCACGGCGCTGGAGGACGGCATCCGCGACTACGTGCAGGGCTATCTGGCGAAAGGCTGAGG
>CAZECJ010000091.1:0-10397 GCA_964510645.1 uncultured Verrucomicrobiota bacterium
AATATCCGGATGCCAAGCTGGACATGACGCCGATGATCGACGTCGTGTTCCAGCTCATCATCTTCTTCGTCGTGACGGCGGCCATGCAGGACAAGGCGATGGAAACCAACGTCCTCATGGCGATGGCCCCCAACGGCCCCGTCGAAACCGTCAAGGACCCCCGCACGGTGACCGTCGACGTCGTCGCCGACGGCACGATCCAGATCATGAAGACCCGCATCAGCGAAGGGCAGCTCTTCACGGTCCTCAACAACGCCCGCAAAACGGCGGGCCAAAGCACGCCCATCGTGATCCGCGGCGACCTGACGACGAAACACGAGGCGATCAAGCGGGTGATGGACATCTGCGGCAAGGCGGGCCTTTGGAAGATCCGCTTCGCCGCCCTCAAGGAAAAAGCCTAGGAAAGGGAGTCCCATGGCCAGAGAACGAAAACGCCCCGAAGGGGCCCAGGCCGAACTGGAAATGACGCCGATGATCGACGTCGTGTTCCAGCTGCTGATCTACTTCATCGTGACGACCAAACCGATCGACGTGATCACCAATCTGGACGTGTTCCGGCCCGCGCCGGACATTACCCAGCCGCAGACCGACAAGCCGCCGAACCTCAACCGGCTAGGGGTCTACCAGGACGGCTACACGATCAACGACATCAAGGCCACGCCTGAAATGTTGGATATCGCCTTGGGCAAGATCGCGGCGAACGACGCGGGCACGACCATAATGATCACAGTGTCGGCCGTGTCGGAGCATGGACAATTGGTCAAAGCCCTGAACTTGTGCGCGAAGAACGGGCTGAAGAGCCTGTCGGTCGTGAGCGCGTCGAACTAGGTTGTCGTAGGTTTGCAGCACGGAGATCGCCATGGATGCATCAATCAAAGCCCTGCACAAGAATTTCATGGAGTGGGCGGCGGGGCCGGTCGGGTCCATCACGCTCCATATCGTCGGAATCGTGCTTCTGTTCCTCTTCGCGAGTTTGATCACCCCGAAGGAACCTGACCCGGAAATCGAAGTAACGATGATCGAGGTGGACGAGCAGAAGCTCGACGAGCTGCTCGAGGAAAAACCCCCCGAGGAATTGCCCGAACTGGTGGATACGGTTACGCCGCCGGACGTCGACATGGAAATGACCCCGCCCGAGGTCGAGGATTTCAACGCCGCGCCCGTCCAGGACACGGTCACCGAACTGAACATCGCCTCCGACGCGATCAGCCCGATCGTCATGAAAGGGCTGGCGCCCGGCCAGATGGCCAACCGCAGCGGTTCCGGCCGCGCGGCGGCTATCGGCACCTACGGCGGCAAGTGGGGGCAATACGCCGAGGCGGCGGTTCTCCGCGCCTTGGAATGGCTGCGCATCAACCAGAACCAGGACGGATCGTGGGGCACGAACGACAAGGAAGCCATGGCCGGCCTGGGCATCCTGACCTTCCTGGCCCACGGTGAAACCACCGCGTCGGAAAAATACGGGCCGACCGTCGAGCGGGCCATTCGCTATCTCGTCGCCAAGCAGAACGAAAAGGGCGAATTCGACAAGACCGACACCACGGCCGGCACCTATTCGCAGGCGATCTGCGTCTACGCGATCAGCGAGGCCTACGGCATGACCCGCATCCCGTCGCTCAAGAGCGTCATGGAAAAGGGCGCCCAGCTCCTGATCGATGGCCAGCAGGCCAAGGGCGGCTACGACTACAAGTTCGCCAAGGGAGACCGCCGCGACACCTCGCTCGGCGGCTGGTGTTGCCAAGCCATGAAGGCGGCCTACATCGCCGGGGCGGAAAACGCCGGCCTGCACGACGCCATGGAAAAGGCCGTCCAGGACATGAAATCCGTCCAGAAGGCCGAAGACGGCAGCTTCTACTACAGTAAAATCGCCGCGAGCCATTCCACCCACAGCATCACGGCCGTCGCGGTGCTCAGCATGCAGCTGCTCGGACATGCCGAAGATTCCGAGGTCAGCCGCGGGATGGACTTCCTGGGCGGCGCCGATTGCAAGTGGGAGAGTCCTCCCGATTGGCCGATGTATGCCTGGTACTACATCTCCCAGACCAAGTTCCACAAGGGTGGCGCCACCTGGACCGCTTGGAACAACCAGTTCGCCCCGCAGTTCATCCGCAACCAGAACCCCGACGGCAGCTGGAATTCCCCCGGCCTGAAGCTCGGGGCCGGGGCCACCGGACGGGAGAACATGCACCCGGTCTATGCAACCACGCTGGCCGCCCTGACCCTGCAGGTCTACTACCGCTTCCTGCCCACCTACAAGCCGATCGAGGTCGAAAAGATCGACCAGACGTCCGGCGACGACGTGACCATCGAGATCATGTAGCCGCCGCCCGGTTCTGCCGATCGTGCCGCGCGCGCCTTTTCAGGCGCGCGTTTTTTCGCTCTTGTTTTACCCCGCGCTTTGCTAGAAATCCCCGCATGACTTCCTCCGGCCGAATCCACGTGCTGTCCGACGCGGTGATCAACCAGATCGCCGCGGGGGAGGTCGTCGAGCGTCCGGCCTCCGTCCTGAAGGAGCTCGTCGAGAACTCCATCGATGCCGGCGCGGCGCGCATCGAGGTCGAAGTGGTGGACGGCGGCCGCCGGCTCGTGCGCGTGCGGGACGACGGCGGCGGCATGGACCGCGACAACGCCTTGCTGTCCATCGAGCGCCACGCCACCAGCAAGCTGCGGGAATTGAAGGATCTCGACACGATCGCGACGATGGGCTTCCGGGGCGAGGCCCTGGCGGCCATCGCTTCGGTTTCGCAATTCACGCTCGTGACGAACCGGGCGGATTCGCCGGCCGGCACCGAAATCCTCATCTTCGGCGGCAAAATCCAGGACGTGCGCGATGCCGGAGCCCCGCGCGGCACGGACATCGCCGTGCGCAACCTGTTCTTCAACGTGCCCGCGCGCCGCAAGTTCCTGCGGTCCGCCCAGACGGAATTCACGCATATCCGGCAGGCGTTCCTGCTGGAGGCGCTTGCCCACGTCGGCATCGAGTTCGCGCTGCGCGCCGACGACGCGGACATCTACCGCCTGCCTTCGACCGAGCGCCTGCTCGACCGCATCCGCGACTTGTATGGCGCGGAAATCGCCGACCATCTGCGGCCCATCCGGTTCGGTAACGGGGTGGTCGAGATCGGCGGCTATGCCGGCATCCCCCCGTGCAGCCGGCTCGACCGCGAACTGCAGGTCGTCTTCATCAACGGCCGCCCCTCCGGCTCGCCGGTCGTCAATTTCGCCATCCAGAACGCCTACCGCGACGTGCTGTCGGGCGGACGCTACGCGCCGATTTTCCTGCATGTGGATCTACCGGCCGATCTGGTGGACGTGAACGTGCATCCCGCCAAGAAGGAAGTGCGCTTCCGCCGGCCCACCGAGGTGCGCGACGTCATCGTCGAAGCCATCCGCCTAGCCGTCACCGGAACCGATCTGCCGCGCGGCAAGCGCGACGGTTTCCCTCGCGAGTCTTCGCGGCCGCATGTCTATCTGCCGACCTCGCTTCCTGCGGATCCCGCGCCGCCCGCGCTTTCCGCGCCGCCCGCAGCGGCTCCCGTGGCCGTTACGCAGCCCAAGCTGGATTGGACGCCGCCGCCCGTGCCGGCGGCGGATTCTGCGGGGATCGGCCGTCCGTCCTCGCCGTGGGCCGAATATCGCCTGCTGGGGCGCGTGGGCGGGATGTACGTCGTCTTGGAAACCGCCGATGGATTGGTCCTGATGGATCCTCGATCGGCGCACGAGCGCGTGATCTACGAGCGCCTGCTGGGGGCGATGGAGCAGGGGACCGTGCCGTCGCAGGGGTTGTTGTCGCCCGCTACCGTGGCGGTCACGCCCGCGCAGGCGACGGCCTTGCGCAAGCATCTCGAACTGCTCAAGGAAATGGGCTTCGGCGTGGCCGAGTTCGGTTCCGGCACGTTCCTGGTCGATGCGCTGCCGGCGGGTGTCGCGGGCGTCGCGCCGGGACCGCTGCTGTCGGATATCGCCGATGGCCTGATGCAGGGCGGCAAAGGCGCGGCCAAGGATTGGGCCCAGCCGCTCGTCGCGGATATCGCGGGCCGCCAGGCCGTCGGTCTTCAGCGCGAACTGAACGATGCCGAGCTGAACGCGCTGATCCGCGATTTGTCGCAAACGGAAATGCCGTATACCTCGCCGCGCGGCAAACCCACCGTCATTTTGCTCGGCATGCGCGAACTGAACCGCAAATTCGGACGCGAATGAAAGAACAGACCCCCAAGTCCATGCGCCTGCACGTCGGCCTCTTCGGCCGGACCAACGTCGGCAAATCCACGTTCCTGAACCTCCTGGCGGGCCAGGACGTCGCCATCGTCTCGCCGCAGGCCGGCACGACGACGGATCCCGTCGAGAAGTCGATGGAATTGCTGCCGATTGGCCCCGTGGTTTTTACGGACACGGGCGGAGTGGACGACGCGACTGCGCTGGGCGACAAGCGCCGCGAAAAGATGTTCGCGGCCCTGCGCCGCATGGACGTGGCCGTGCTGTTGGTCGAACCGGACGTCTGGTCCGAACACGAAGAACGGCTGCTGGCCGAGTTCAAAGCCGCCCACCGCCCGTTTCTGGTCGTGGTGGGCAAGACGGACCTGCAAAAACCCGCGGCCGCGTTCATGGAAAAACTGCGCGCCGCGTCGCCGCACGTGATCGAATCCGACGCCGCGCCGGGCCAGCGCGAACGCGTGGTGAACGCCTTCAAGGCCGCGCTGGGGCAGTTGGCGCCGGAGGGCGTCCTGCACGTGGCCGACCTCTTCGGCGGCGCGGTGCCGCCGGGCGGCACCGTGGTGTTGATCATCCCCGTGGACCAGGAAGCGCCGAAAGGCCGCCTGATCCTGCCGCAGGCCCAGGCCGTGCGCGCCGCGCTCGATCTGGGCGCCGTCGCCGTCGTTGCGCGCGAAATCGAATATCTCGCCGCGCTGGCCAAGCTGTCCGGGCCGCCCGACCTCGTCGTCTGCGACTCGCAAGTGGTGGATCGCATGGTGGCCGAGACCCCGCCGGCCGTCCGCTGCACGACGTTCTCCATCTTGCTCGCGCGCCTGAAGGGCGATCTGCCGGAAATGGTGAAGGCCGCGCGCGTCATCGACGACCTGCGGGACGGCGACCGGATCCTGATCGGCGAAGCCTGCACGCACCACGCGCTGGAGGACGACATCGGCCGGCAGAAGATCCCGCGCTGGCTGCGGGAGAGGACCGGCAAGAACCTGCAGATCGACGTCGTAGCGGGCCGCGACTGGCCGGCGGATCTGGAGAAGTACCGTCTCGCGATCCACTGCGGCGGGTGCATGATCAACCGCCGGGAAATGCTCCACCGCCTGCAGACCGCCGGCGCGCGAGGCGTCCCCATGACCAACTACGGCGTCGCCATTTCGCACCTGAAAGGAGTGCTCCCTCGCGTGCTGGAACCTTTTCCCGACGCTGCGGCCGCACTGGAGGGCTGACGACGATGCACGCGTGGCGCATCCTCGCGATGGGAGTGGCGGCCGGCGGGCTGTTGGCGGCCGGGATCGCGCGCGCCGGGACCGAAACCTTCGACAACACCGGATTCGGCGGCGGCAGCGCGTGGGTTAACGCCGGGTCGTTCACCGGCCAGCAGGACGTCGTTTGGTCGTTTGCCAATGCTCGCGGCATTCCCACGGTCTACGACGGAAATCCAGCCCTGGTCTTGCGAGGCTCTCCCAAGGGCTGGTTGCGATCGGCCACGCTCACCGGCGGCGTGGGCCGCGTTTCGGCGGCCTTCAAGCAGGGGGCGGCCGCCGCCGTGGATTGCGACATGCGGGTGAACGATCATTTGATCGGCAACTACCAGTCGTCCGGCGTGTCGGGGACCGTGGAGATCGTGGCCTTCGAAGCCTTTGTTCCCACCAACCGGATTCCGTTCACGAACGATTTCGTCCTGACGGTCTCCAATCGCGTAACGACGGCCGGCGTGGTGGCCCTCGACGATCTGGCGTGGGAGCCGTTTCGCTTGTTCGTGCGGCTGGACAAGACGGGAACCAACCTGGCCTATGCCGGGCAGGAGTTCGACGTGACGAACGAGGTGTTCGACGTCGGACAGGCGGTGTCCGGCGGTTGGCAGATCCCGCCCGCGTTCGCGGGGACGGCCTCGGACACGAACGAGCCCCATCTGACGCTGATCCCGGCGACGGCGGACATCGGGAAAACCTTTGAGCTGGCCTATGAGGCGACGGATGCGGAAGGGACGGGCTATGCGCACCGGGCCAGCTGTTGGATGGAAGTGCTCGAAGCACCCAATCCCCGGTTCGTGGATTTCGAAACGGCGTCTTTCGGATACGACACCAACTCGGGCGTGACGACCAATCTCAACGGCATGCCGTGGCGGTTTTTCAACGTCCAGACGAGCGATGCGACCGATACCCGGATCGGAACGACGTCGGCGCGGTTCCGGCACTCCTCGCTGGCGGCGCCGGCTTCCATGGAAAGCCTGGAGACGTTCGAGGGCGTCGGCGCGATTTCCGTGCATGGCGCCTACTACCAGTCGAACCGGGTCGTGACGGTCGCGGTCCTGACCAAAGGCGAGGACGAGGGCGCCGTCTGGGCCACGAATGGCCTCTTCAGCGTGGAGAACCAAGCGGACATCACCAACGGCGTGTTTTCCTTCGAGGTGCAGCGCGCGGAGCCGGTGTACGTCAAGCTGCTCACGACGGGAAATTTCGACCAGCGCGCCAATCTCGACGATCTGCGCGTCAGCGAATATGGCGACGTGCCGCCGCGGCTGGTCTGGAACGGATCCACGAACGTCCCGGTAGGGTGGGAAACGGTCTTGGATTTCACGCTGCTGAACGCGGAAGGCATCGTGCGGACATGGGACGCGACCCTCTTGCCGTCGAACGCGAACGCCGCGTTCGAGGTGCTGCCGGACCATAACCTGCGCCTGCGGTTCTCGCCGGCGGACGCCGGCGAGTGGGGCACCTACGCGGTAGCCGTTACGGCGCGCTTCGACGACGTGGTGGCGGGCGCGACCAGCTTCGCGATCCGCGTGGTGTCGCCGCCGACGTTCGCCCTGGCCCCCGTCGCGACCAACGTCGCCGTGCGCGAGATCGTGGACGTCTGGGTGACCAACGTGGCGCTGCATGGCGTCGGGACGAACTGGACGACGGCGTGGAGCGCCGATCCCGCCTTTTTCCATGTCCCGTCGGTGAGCGACAAGCGGCGATTCCGGATCGCGGACGGAGCCGAGGAATCCGATATCGGGGCCCATATTTTGACGTCCGTGCTGACCGATTCGGGCACGGGGGTGCGCAGCACGAACGCGGTGACGATCACGGTGACGTCCGCCGGCGGCGACCTCACGAACGAGGTCTATTCGATCCTCTCGTTCCAGCCCACCCAACTGGTGGTGGGCGGGAAATCGGGCCGCGTGTTTTGGGCCTTCGGGACCACGAATCTGGCGGCGACCAACGGCTTCTGGCAGGGAACGCCGGTCACCAACGTCGATGGCGCGGATCTGGCGCTGGAACTCACCAACGCGCCCGACCCACGGCTGTTTTTCTACGGCGTCAAGGTGCGCGCGGCGCCTTGACGGGATCGGGGAATCGCCCGCGATGGGCGAACTGGTAGGCGAGAGCGGCCAGAATCGCGCCGAGTCCGTCGGCCAGCATGTCCTTCTGCGCGTCCCAGATGTCGCCTTGCGAACCGAGAAATTCCGCGCCGGCGACGGGATCGGCGGAGACGGCGTAGAGCCATTCGACGATCTCGAACAGGGACGCCACGGCGAAGATCGCGGCCACGGCGAAGACGAAGCTGAACGCGCGGTGCGTGCTGAGGCGGCGGGTTTCGGCGAATTCCATCAGCGCCCAGGCGTAGAAACCCACGGAAAAATGCGCGATCCGGTCGAAGTGGTTGCGCTCGGCGCCGATCAGGTCCGTGACCCAGCCGAAGGGCACGAGCGAGAACGTGTAGTGGCCGCCGATCGTGTGCAGGAAGATCAGCACGAACATGAGCAGATAGGCGGCGTTCGAAAAGCGGATGCCCTTGAGATACATCCAGACCAGCGGGACGACGATGCATAGCACCGTGACGTTTTCGGAAATCCAGGTGCCGCGCGAAACGGGCTGGATGGCCAGGACGGCGAATTCGACGAGATAGATCGCGAACAGCAGGAGGGGCAAGCGGAGTTTCATGCGCCCGAGGGTAGCCGATGACGCGGTGGCATATAAAGAAATATAAAGAAATTTCGAATTTAGGCTTGCGCTTCGGCGCCGGCGACGTATAGTTCGCACGCATTCTTGAACAGATTGCGGGGTGGAGCAGCCCGGCAGCTCGTCAGGCTCATAACCTGAAGGTCCTTGGTTCAAATCCAAGCCCCGCTACCATTCTTCGCGCAAGGCCTGATTCCTTTACGGAATCAGGCCTTGTGCTTCGAATGGCAGGCCATTTAGGATGCAAACGCGCGAAGAATGCCCTTCGGAGCGCAAACCCGACGGGTGCCGCGCGCAGGAGGGCTATCGTGTACCACGTCTATTTTCTGCGCAGCCAATTGCGGCCCGGCAAAACCTACGCGGGATTCACCGAACTGGACCCATGTCAGCGCCTGGCCGTTCACAACCAGCAGCGCGTACCCTCCACGGCCCGTTACGCCCCTTAGGACCTGCTGGCCTTTGTCGCCGTCCGGGAACGCGAAACAGCGCTTGTGCTGGAACGCTACTTCAAATCCGGTTCCGGCCATGCCTTCTGGCACAAACGGTTCATCTGATTTATGCGGCAGTCTGATTCGATTTCGGAATCCGGTGCAGACAGGCTTTCCAATCGGGCGAAGATGGCTTATCTTCGCCGCATGTTGAACGGGAAGGCAATGGATGATCGATCGCGCGGGCTTTGGACGTTGTTGCCCACCGTCCGCATCTTGGCGATCCTGCTGGCCATGAATATGTTGGCAAGAGGCGGGATTTTCGAGTTTGGGGAGCGTCCGCTGGGGACCGAAGCCAACCGCAACGCGTCGGCGTTCCTGGTGTCCGAAGCGGAACGGATGGGCTACGAGGTGGAACGCTTGCCGTTCAAGTGCGTCCGGTGGGTGAAAGGCCCGTCGTTTCTGGATCGGGGCGGCACGAAGGTGGAGGTGTTCGCCGGTCCCTTCTCGCCGGCCTTCGACAAGTGGTGCGAGGCCGTGGCGTTGAGTTCGACGCAGCAACTGAAGCGGACGCGGTGCGAGGGAAAAATCGTCTTTCTGCTCGGCGAGATCGCGAAGGAACCGCTGATGCCCTTGGATTATCCCTTTTATTTCCCGGATGCGCATCGGGAAATCTACGCCTTGCTGGATGAGCGGAAACCGGCGGCGGTCCTGGCCGTGACCGGAAAACATCCGTCGTGCGGACTTGAACCGTATCCGCTGTTCGACGATGCGAATTTCAAGATTCCGTCGGGCTATCTGGATGCGGCGGCGATGGAAAAGGTGGTTGCGGGGAAGGGGAAGATGCGCCTGATGCTCGATTCGAAGACCTTTCCCGAGACGGGCGAGCAGGTCGTGGCCCGGAAAAAGGCGGTGGGCGAATCGATGGGGAAAATCGCGGTTTTCGCTCACATGGACACGGCCTACGGGACCCCGGGGGCGCTGGACAACGCGGCGGGCGTGGCCGTGCTGCTGGCGGTGATGGAGCGTTTGAAAAATTACGCGGGACCCTATGACCTGGAGTTCATTCCTTTCAACGGCGAGGATTCGCCCATGGCGAAAGGACAACTGAGCTATTTGGAACGTTACGGCAAACAGATGGGGACGATCCGGCTGGGCATCAACATCGATGCTCCGGGCGCCAAGGGATCCAAGACCGCCGTGTCGGCCTATAATTTGGGAGCGGATCGGCAAAATTGGTTGAATGCCGAAATCGCGAAATACAAGACGGTCGAACGCGGGCAGGAATGGGTGGAAGGCGACCATTCCATTTTCGTTTTCCGGGGCGTTCCATGTTTGGCGGTGACCTCTTCGACCCTGAGAGAGGATGTCATGTCGATCACTCACACCTCGCAAGATACGGTGGCGCAACTGGATCGGGAACTCCTGGTCGAGGCCGCCCATTTCATCGCGGAGCTGGTGAACGGGCTTTAAACGGTCGTTGGGGGGCACAACTCACTTTTTAGTGGCCAAATAAGGCGGGGTGTGGTGAAATAAGTAAAACGCTTTAGCATGGAGTGGAAATGCCTCGCAGGGACGACATTTCGAAGATTTTGCTGATTGGCGCGGGCCCCATCGTCATTGGGCAGGCCTGCGAGTTCGACTATTCCGGCGCCCAGGCCTGCAAGGCCCTGCGCGAAGAAGGCTACGAGGTGGTGCTCGTCAACAGCAACCCGGCCACCATCATGACCGACCCCGGCTTCGCCGACCGCACCTACGTCGAGCCGCTCACCGAAGAAGCCCTGACCGCCATCATCCGCCGCGAACGCCCCGACGCGCT
>CAZECJ010000092.1:0-10357 GCA_964510645.1 uncultured Verrucomicrobiota bacterium
TAAATCACCACACCATGCCGCCGCAGACGGCCAGCGTCTGCCCGTTCACATAGGCCGCGTTGTCGCTGGCCAAGAAGGCGACGGCCTTGGCGACGTCTTCGGGTTCGCCCAAGCGGCCCAGCGGGACCATCTTGAGCATGGCGTCCTTGACCGGTTCCGAAAGCTTGTCGGTCATCGCCGTGTGGATGAACCCGGGAGCGACCGCGTTCACGCGGATGTTCCGGCTTCCCATTTCCTTGGCGGTGGTCTTGGTCAGGGCGATCAGGCCGGCCTTGGACGCCGTATAGTTCGCCTGGCCCGGATTGCCCATGATGCCGACCACGCTGGCGATGTTCACGATCGCGCCGGAACGCTGCTTCATCATGGATTTCACGACGGCTTTCGTCGTCAGGAATGCGCCCTTGAGATTGATGTCCAGCACCGCGTCCCAATCTTCTTCCGTCATGCGGATCAGGAGGGTGTCGCGCGTGATGCCCGCGTTGTTGACCAGCACGTCGATGCGGCCGAAATCGGCGAGCACCTTGGCGACGGCCTCGCCCACGGCGGCGGCGTTGGCCACGTCCATCGCGTAGCCTTCCGCCCGGCGGCCCAAGGCGTTGACTTTGGCGAGGGTGTCCGCCAGCCATTCCGCCTTCACGTCGCACAGGGCCAGATCCGCCCCGTCGGCGGCGAGCTGCAAGGCGATGGCCTGTCCGATGCCGCGGGCCGCGCCGGTCACCAAGGCGATTTTGTTTTCCAATGGCTTCATGGATCCAGTTTCCTAGGGTCAGGCGAACAGTTTGGCGGCCTCTTGGGCCCCCGCCAAGTCAAAAATGCTGGTGATGGACGCATCGGGAACGATGCGTTTGGCCAATCCGGCCAAAACGGTACCCGGTCCGCACTCGAATCCAGCGGTCAGGCCGGCCGCGGCCATGTCGGTGAAACAGTCGGTCCAGCGCACGGACGAGATGACTTGCGCCACCATCCGGCGGCGGATTTCGTCGGGATCCGCGTGCGGCTTGCCCGTCGCGTTCGACCAAACGGGGCATTTCGGCGCATGGAATTCGACGCCTTGCAGGAAATCGGCCAGCCGTTCCGCCGCAGGCTTCATCAGGGAGGAATGGAAGGCGCCGGCCACGGTCAGCCGCAAGGCGCGCTTGGCGCCGGCGGCTTTCGCCGCCGTTTCGCCGGCCGCGATCCGGTCCGCATGGCCCGACAGCACCGTCTGCACGGGCGAATTCAGGTTGGCGACCTCGAGGCCCGCCGTCCGGGCGACTTCCTGTACCTTGTCCAACGGCAGCCCGATGATCGTCAGCATGCCGCCAGGCGTGGCCTGGCAGGCTTCCTGCATGAACTGCCCGCGGGCGCGCAGCACGCGCAAGGCGTCTTCGAAGGAAACCACGCCGGCTTCGTGGAGGGCCGTCCATTCGCCGAGGCTGTGGCCGGCCGTGCCGGCTACCTGCAGCTTGCCGCCGGCAAAATGCGCCAGCGCCGCGCGCGCGGCCACGCTTACGGTGAAGATCGCCGGCTGCGCGACGTCGGATTTCGTCAATTCCTCGATCGGCCCTTCCCGGCACAGCTTCAGCAGGTCGAAACCCAAGACGTCGCCTGCCCGGGCAAACAGCGCGCGGCATTCGTCCAGGCCTTCGGCCAGTTCGCGGCCCATCCCGACCGCCTGGGCCCCCTGCCCCGGAAACAACAGCAGACTGCTCATAGCCACTCCACCACGGTGCCGCCCCACGACAGCCCGCCGCCGAAGGCCACCATGAGGATTTTGTCGCCGCTCTTGATTTTGCCGGACGCAACGGCTTCCGACAACGCCAAGGGGATCGACGCCGCCGACGTGTTGCCATAGCGGTCCAGATTCAGGAAAACCTTGTCGATGACGCCTTCGCCCAAGCGCTTGGCCACGGCTTCGACGATGCGCATGTTGGCCTGGTGCGGCACCATGAGGTCGATGTCGGCCACCGTCAGGCCTGCCCGCGCGATGGCCTCCTGGGCCGCCCCCAGCATGGTGTTGACGGCGATCTTGAACGTCTCGCGTCCCGCCATGTGGATCGTGTGCAGATGGTTCCGGATGGTTTCTTCGGAAGCGGGCAGCTTGCAGCCGCCGGCCGGAATCGAAAGAAAATCGGCTTGGTTGCCGTCGACGCCCAGCAGGCTCGAACGAATGCCGGGACGGTCGGAAGCTTTCAAGAGAACGGCGCCCGCGCCGTCGCCGAACAGCACGCACGTGTTGCGGCTCGTCCAGTCCGTCACCGAACTGAGCTTTTCGGTTCCGACCACGAGGGCGTTGCGGATGCGACCGGATTCGATGGCCGCGGCCGCGGCGTCCAACGCCATCAGAAAACCTGCGCAGGCGGAAGAAAGATCGAATCCATAGGCGCGCGAAGCGCCGAGGGCGGCTTGAATCAGGCAGGCCGTGCTCGGGAAAATCATGTCGGGCGTGCAGGTGGCCACGTAGATGGCTTCCACGTCCGCCGGCGCGACGCCGGCGTGGTCCAGCGCGCGGCGGGAGGCGGCGAGCCCCATGGCGGAGGTGGTTTCGGCGGCGGCGGCGATGTGCCGCTCGCGGATGCCGGTGCGGGTCTGGATCCACTCGTCGGAGGTCTCGACCATCTTCTCGAGATCGGCGTTCGTCAGCACCTTTTCGGGCGCATAGTGGCCAACGCCGGCGATGGCGGCATAGATCTTTGGGCTCATGTCGCGGTTCCTCCCGGGGCGGCCTGGACCGCGCACTTCCGCACGCCTTCCAGGATCGCTTCGTTCACGCGGTGTTCCACCGCCTGCACGGCCTGCAGGATGCCGTTCTTCGCGGCGATCTTGTCGGAACTGCCGTGGCCGATGATGCAGATGCCGTTGACGCCCAGCAGCGGGGCGCCGCCGTAGGTCTTCTGGCTCGTTTTCTTCTTCAGCGCGCGCAGGCCGCCGCTGAGCAGCAGCGAGCCGAGGATGCGGATGGGATTCCGCGTCAGTTCGCGCTTCAGCCACTTGCCGATGGCATGGGCGACGCTTTCGCTGGTTTTGAGGATCACGTTCCCGGTGAAGCCGTCGCAAACGACCACGTCCACGATGCCCTCGAAAATATCGTGGCCTTCCACGTTGCCGATGAAGCGGACCGGGGCCTTTTCGAGCAAATCGAAGGCTTCCTTGCTGAGGGCATTGCCCTTGGCTTCCTCGGTGCCGACGCTCATGAGCCCGACCTTGGGCTCCGCTTGGCCAATCACTTTTTGGGAATAGGCCGATCCCATGATGGCGAACTGCAGGAGAATCTCCGGCGTGCAATCGGTGGTGGCCCCGCCGTCGATCACGATCACGGGCTTGTCGGCCGGCGTCGGCATGGCCACGGCGATGCCGGGGCGCCGGATGCCTTCCAGCGTGCGCATCTTCAGGGTGGCGGCGGCGACGGCCGCGCCCGTGCTGCCGGCGGCGAACACGGCATCGGCCTCGCCGTTCTTGACGAGATCCATCGACCGGTTGATGGACGAATCCTTTTTGCGCCGGACGGCGGTGGCGGGCGATTCGCCCATGCCGACCACTTCCGAGGCGTGGCGGATCTCCACGCGGCCGGGATTCCCGCCGCAGCGCGCGAGCTCCGCCCGAATGGCCGATTCATCGCCGACCAGATACAGGCAATCGATGGCCGCGCATGCCCGAACGGCGAGCAACGCACCTTCGACGATGGCTTGGGGGGCGAAGTCGCCTCCCATGGCGTCCACTGCGATTCGCATGGCGTTCCGTGGATTCCCGCCGAAGCGGGACGGCCCGAAATCAATCCTGCGTTTCTTGGATGACGACTTGGCGGCCGTTGTACTTGCCGCACGAAGGACAAACGCGATGGGGTTGGCGTGGGGCACCGCATTCCGGGCATGCCTGGGTGGTCGCCTGCGGGATCTTGCTGGCCCATGCGGCCTTGCGCATCCGGATGCGGCTTTTCGACGGTTTTCTTTTCGGGACTGCCATGTTCTTTCTCCTCAGTTCACTTCCGGCCCCGGCCGGTACCGCCGTTGGGCGGCCGAGGGCCTGGGCCTGCAATCAATTTATCCAACGCAGACCACGGCGACGGCCCCTTTTCGGGGGGGACGCAACCGCAGGCGCCTTCGTTCAAATCCTGGCCGCACTGGGCGCAAAGCCCCTTGCAACCATCGTGGCAGAGGGGAAATCCAGGAATTTCCAACAACAAATCCTCTCTCACGTCGGCCGAGACGTCCAAAAACTCCGGATGCTCTGCCCACTCGTAAGCGTGCAAGAATGACGAAACCCGGGCGGTTGTCGAGAAAAATTGCGCGCAACGCGAGCACCGGAGCGTCAGGGGCGCCTCGATCTGTCCGCGCACGACGAGTTCCTGCCCAGCCTGTTCCACCGCAAGCTCGTAGCGGATCGGCCCATTTGCGCGCGCCACGGGATCCTGCGCAAGATCCAGCAAATCGCCCGGTTCCTCGCCCGAGACGGCATAGCCGTCTTCGCCGATCTGGGTGGTTTCAATGCGGATCATGGAACATCTCTCGGTCTGTGGAAACCGGACTCGGAGGTCCGGAAGCGCCCCGCTGCCTATTTGGGGGCCAGTTTTCTCTTCAGCGCCGCCGCCACCGCCGCCGGCACGAACTTGTCGACGTCGCCCCCCAGCGCCGCGATTTCCCGCACCATGCTGGAACTGACGTAACTGAAATCCTCGTTCGGCATCAGGAACATCGTCTCGATGTCCGGCGCCAGCTTGCGGTTGGTCAACGCCATCTGGAACTCGTATTCGAAATCGGAAAAGGCCCGCAACCCCCGGATCAGCGTATGGATGCCGCGATTCCGCGCCCAATTGACCAGCAGGCCGCCGAAGGGCACCACTTCCACGTTGGCTAGGCCGGCCACGCTCGTCCGGGCCAGTTCCAGGCGTTCCTCGACGCTGAACAGGAGGGTCTTGCGCGGATCTTCCGCCACCGCCAGCGTCAGGTGCTCGAACACATGCGCGGCGCGGGCGGCCACGTCGAGATGCCCGAAGGTCATCGGATCGAACGTCCCGGCGTATACGGCCCGGCTCATGGCGCGTCCTCCTCGCTGTCCGCGACCGGCTCCATCTCCTCCGCCGGAGGCAAGTGCGCGAGGAAGCGGCGGAAAAAGAACGGCGAGATGAACGCAAACCAAATGCCATAGGCGAACATGAGCGCCGCCGAATAGATCGCCACGGCCGGAATGAACAGCATCACCACGCAGACCATGAACGGAATCAGCACCTTCGGATTCTTCGTCGGCTTGGAATAGCGGATGCGCGAAACCTGCAACACCAGCATCGCCGGCACGGCTACCCAGAACCCGGCCGCCACCGGGCCTTCCCGCAGCGACAGCAGCGGAACGCGCGACGCCCACGGGCTTTCCAGCGCGATCAGATAGGACGCCAGGAACCCCGCCGCCGTCGTGATCGGCAAACCCAGATAGCCCCGCTGGCCGCGGTACGGGTCCACCGCGCGGAAACGCGACAGCCGCGCCGCGCCCGACATCACGTAGAGAAACGCCAGCGCCAGGCCCAAGGCCGGAACGGTCTGCAAGCCGCCCGGATAGAAATACAGCAGCACCGCCGGCGCGATGCCGAAGCTCGTGATGTCCACGAACGTATCCAGTTCCGCCCCGAAAACCGTCTGCCCTCGCAGCAGCCGCGCCAGCGTCCCGTCCAGGCCATCCAAGATCAGCGAAACCAAGATCAGTTGCGCCGACAGCAGATAGCTGCCCTGGCCCGCCGCCAGGATGCTCCCCACGCCCGCGCACAGCGCCAGGAACGTGCACGCGCACGGAATGAATCGCCGCATCGCCGCCGACATCACGCCCCCGCCTTCTTCAGCCGGGCGATCACCGTCTCCCCCGCCCGCACCTTGTCGCCGCGCTTCACCGTCGCCTCGACCTCCGCCGCCGGAAAATACACGTCCATCCGCGACCCGAACTTCATCATGCCCAGCCGCTGGCCCTTTTCGACCCGCTGGCCGGCCTCCTGCCAATACACGACGCGCCGCACGATCGGCCCCACGATCTGCCGCTCCAGGCAACGGGTCTTGTCCCCCACCACCAGGATCGAGCTGTGCTCGTTGTATTCCGACGACCGCGCATCCATCGTGAACAGGTGCCGTCCCGGCGTGTAGCCCGCTTCCTGGATCACGCCGCCCATCGCGTGGCGGTTCACGTGCACGTTGAGCGGGCTCAAAAAGACGCTGATCCGCACCGCCGGGCACTTCAGGAAGCGGGTTTCGTCCATGTATTCCACCGAGCGAACCACGCCCTCGGCCGCCGAAACGAACTCGTCCGGCCCGCCCGCCGGGGTCCGTTCCGGATCCCGGAAGAAGTACAGCATGAACAAGCAGCCGACCAACCCGAGAGCGTACAGCGCCAGCGCGATGCCCGGCGCCGCAGGCGCGTAGCGCCGGACGAGTTCCGCCGCCACCGCGCATACCACGGGGATGCCGACGATCAGCGAATAGCCATCTTTGACGATCTTCATATTGAAGCGTTATCCTACCGCCCTCCCCCCCCTCCTGCAATCCTTTTCCCCCGTGTGGCCGGCGCCGCCGCGATGCTACGGCGCTGCGCCGGCGGCGACGATTCGGTCGCCATCGGCGACGATATCCAACCGCGGACCGTCCCCGCCGTCCGCGCCGTCCAGCGTCCAGCCCCGGAATCCGTCCGCCCCCGCCCATTCGATCGCCACCGCCTGCCCGTCGAAATAGTCACCGGAATAGGGCCCGACGTGGTCGAACCCGTCGATGCGCAGCGGCGTTCCGGCCGGCACGCGCACGTCCACGCGGCGCGCCTCGCCGGCGCCAAACAGCCGTTGCAGGCCGGCGCGCAGCACCGCCGGCCGTTGCCGCGCGAATTCCCGGTACTCCGCGATGAAGCCCAGATCGGTCCGACCAAGCGCCCGGGCCAGCGCCTCGTAATGACCGATACGCTCTTCCGTGAACTCGGCGCACAGGCGGTGATTCAGGCTATCGGCCGCAAAGCGGAGAAACCGCTCGCGGAACGCGGGCACTTCGTTCATCAGCCGGGCAAACAGGATCGAGCGCACGTCGCCGTAGCGCCGCCAAAACGCATAGTTCCGGTCGTTGTGCCGCTTGTACGCCAGTTCCCAGGACTCCTGCTCCCACGCCGGACGCTGGAATCGATTTCCAAAGAAATCCCAGAAGCCATGATCCATGTCCCAGTTGATCCAGGCCCAGCGGGGCCGTTCAGCCCGCAAATTCCGGATCGCGGCGCCTTGGAAACCGTCCGTGACCCCGGCGTACGCCACCGCGAAGATATAGGCGCAGAGATTGTCGAGATCCACTTCCCGCCCCAAGCCTTCGTAATCGAGCGGATCCCAGATGATCCGGTGGCTCCATTCGCCGTAGGCCTTCTCCGCCGTTTCTTCCGATTGTCCCTTGTAGATGAACATCCGGAAATCCTTGTGGCCCAGCCGATCGGCCCAGGCCGCGCGCCCCACGTGTTCGGACAGGTGGTAGACGTTGGTTTGGAGTTGGCCGTTCAACACCAGCGCCACCGGCTGCGTCCGCGGCACCGTGCAACCGAGCCGCTCGGCGACGTCGAGAGCCAGCAGACCGGCGAACGGATAGCGGTCCGGCCAGTCCGCGCGGATCACGAACCGGCTCAAGCGCCGGCCGGTGGCGCCGCCGATCCAATCCGGCAAGAAAGTCGACGGCCCGTATTCCTCGCGCAGATACACCCGAAAACTGTGCGCATGACCCGGCAGGCGGCTGCGCCCTCCGTGCAGGCGCACGCCGACTCGGCCGGCGAAGACCCGTTGGCCGTCCCGGTAAAACGCCAGCGCGGCCGGCCGCTCCCATTCCTTCCCGCGACCTTCCGGCCGGCGCAACAATCCGGCCAGATCCTCGGGTGCGACGTCGAGGGCGATCAGCGGCCAGCCGGGCCGCAACCAGCCGGGATCGATTTTGGATTGCTCCGGAAACCCGGCGGCCAGTTCGTCCACCCATTCGGGATTGGATTCGTAGAGCCAAGCGCCCACCACCCGCTTCTTCTGGAACAAACCGGCGTCCAGCGCCGTCTTGACGTAGGCGCTCTTGGGGTGGAGCGAACCGTCGTTCGGCACGGACCGCACCAGCCGCAGATGCCGCAACAGACGGCCCAGCGAGCCGTGGTTCAGCAGCGCCGTCGGCACCGCCGGATCGCGCAGCGCCGCCTTCGCCGTTTGGAAGCCGGCGACGCGTTCGAGGCCCCAACCCGCGGCGAGAAAACCCGCCAGCCCCACCGGCACGAGCCACTTGACCGCCAGACGCCGCACGCGCGTCAGACTTCGGTGGCGCGGTGGCAGAACAGTTGCGCGGAGGCGCCGGGCAGCAGCTGTTCCAGCTCGGGCAGGCGCGCCGCCAGTTCTTCGCCGGGATCGCCCACGCCCCAGGACACGTGCACCTCTTCGCCCACGCGGGAAATTCCTTCCAGCCGCGCCCGGGGCAGGCGCCCGCGGAAGGCCGCGAGAAACGCCGCGGCCTGCGCGTCGTAGGCGGCGCGCGGCGCGGTCACCACCAGCAGCCCCTGCGGCCGCTGGAACCGCCAGACCCGCCGCAGCAATCCCTGCAGCAGCAATCCGCCCACCGCCACCGCCAGGATGATTCCCAGAAACTGGAGGTTGAACGTCGCGCAGCACAGCGAGGTCGCCACCACCAGCATGATGAAGCCGATCTCTTCCGGCTCTTTGATCGGCGTGCGAAAGCGCACGATGGACAAGGCGCCGAGCAGCCCCAGCGACAGCGGCAGCGAAAACTGGATCGCGATGAAGATCGCCGTGATGGACACCCCCAGCAGCGGGAAGGCCCGGTGCACCATGCTCCCCGTGGAACGATTCTGGTAGAACCGCACGTAGAGGAACGAGATGAACAGCGCGCACAGCAGCGACATGCCGACCGCCACCAGAAACGGCACAAATCCGATTTCCTGCATCTTGCGGCCGCCGAGGTCGGCCAGTTTGCTCATCCACTCCGCATGGTTCATGGGTTCCTTCTCCTTACGCGAATGCCGGCGTCCGCGCCGGCGCCAAGCCCTGCGCCATGCAGCGCTGGAATTTCGAAAACGATTCCCGCCGGCAACCCAGCGCAATCAACGGCTGGAGCGAAGTAGGCAAGCACTCGGCCGTCCCTTTCACTTCGAACACCCCGTCGGCGATCGGCAGGCCGCGCGCGGCGATTCCCGCCGCGCCGTGGATCCGCACCGGGGCGATGTCGTGGTCGAGGCAGATCCGCGCGCCCGTCGCCGCCTCGAGATAGCGGCGGCGGCGGTACGCGAGGCAAATCGCCGGCCGCAGTGGACCGGCGAACCGAAATCCGGCCGCGGCGACCCGGCGGTTCACGTCCAGCAGCCGGACATCCTCCAACGCCATGCGCTCCAGCTCTACCGCCGTCCATTCCAGGCGCTGGCGGAACTTTTTCCGGCTGCTGCCGATCCGCTGCTTGACCTCGAGAAACACGCTTCCGGCCGGCGCGCCCGTCTGCCAATCTCCGTACCAGCGCAGGCGGACCTTCGTCTTCAGGTAGTCGCTGTTGACCTTTTCGCCGAGCAGTTCGCCGCCGGGCAGATCGAAATAGATGCTGGCGATCCGGCCCGCGGCGAAATCCGGATCCGGCCGGCAGCGCGCGTCCAGCCAGTTCCGCAACCCGCCGGCCCGGTTGTTCGGAAAGGTAAACTTCAACTCCCGCTGCAGTCGGTCCACGGATCGCCCCCCCCGGTTCAACGCGCGACGAAGACCGCCAGGCTCTGGCCTGCGATGGTCGCGACGGGCCGGCCGGCGCGGCGCACGGGGGGCTCCTGCTCCGCCGTGCCGAAGGCGAACGCCCACGGCGCGCCGCTGTCGTTGGGCGGCAGCTCGAATTCCTGTTTCGCTTCGCCGTTGTTGAAGATCAGGAACAGATGGTCGTCGTCGCCGTCCGCGCCGGTGTGCTCGCGGCGGCCATCGATGCGGCAGGCGAACGCGACGCCCTTCTCCCAGTCGGGCTGCGGCGCGCCGTCGGGGCCGTACCAGCGGATGTCCGGCAGGTCGCCGGCCTGGTTCTTGCCCTTGAAGAAGCTCCTGCGCCACAGGGCCGCATGGGCCTGGCGGAACGCGATGGCTTGCCGCGTGAATTCGTAGAGCTCGCGGTTTTTCCTCAGCAGGCTCCAGTCCACCCAGGAAATCTCGTTGTCCTGGCAGTAGGCGTTGTTGCTGCCTTGCTGCGTGCGGCCGAATTCGTCGCCGCCCAGCAGCATCGGCACGCCCTGCGAGAGGAACAGCGTGGCGATCAGGTTCTTCTGGCGGCGCAGGCGCCGCGCGCGGATCGTCGGATCGTCCGTGGGCCCTTCCTTGCCGCAGTTGTCGCTGTGGTTGTGGTTGTCGCCGTCGCGGTTGTCCTCGCAGTTG
>CAZECJ010000093.1:0-10241 GCA_964510645.1 uncultured Verrucomicrobiota bacterium
AGGAATGCGTCGAAAAGGGCAAGAAGTACTTCTCCGTCGCCTCCGGCGGCGGCACCGGCCGCACCCTGCATCCCGACAACATGGCCGCCGGCCCCGCCTCCTACGGCATGACCGACACCATGGGCCGCATGCACTCCGACGCCCAGTTCGCCGGATCCTCCTCCGTCCCCGCGCACGTCGAAATGATGGGCCTCATCGGCATGGGCAACAACCCCATGGTCGGCGCCACCGTCTCCGTCGCCGTCGCCATCGAGGAAGCTTCGAAGAAGTAATTCCTTCGATCGGGACCCCCACCACCTCGCGTGGTGGGTGAACCAGTTTGCGGGGCAACAGGCCCGCAAACCATCGAACATAAACGCCGCGTCCCCTCCGGGACGCGGCGTTTTTTTGTAGCCCGGCGCGGTGAGCCGGGTCTTGACTAGAATTTCACCGCCGCTTCCTTCGCCTTCGCGACCGCGGCCGCCGTGCTCGCCGCGGCCTTTTCGCCGCCCCCGCCCTGTCCGGGCGCGTTCAGCACCGTCACGTCCGTCACGCCGATGAACCCCAGCTGCGTCTTCAGCATGGGCGTCAACGTGTCGTAGGCCGCCATGGCGCCCTCGTAGACGCCGCCGCTGGCGATGCACAGCACCGCCTTCTTGCCCGTCGCCAGGCCCACCGGACCCGTCGCCGTGTATTTGAAGGTCTTGCCCGCCACCAGGATCGTGTCGATGAACGCCTTCAGCATCGGCGGCGCGTTGAAGTTCCACATCGGGGTCGCGATCACGACCAGATCGGCCGCGAGAAACTGGTCCAGGATCGCCTTCTGCCGGGCACGCTTGCGTTCCGTCTCCGCGTCCGCCGGCGGCGCTCCGAAAAACGCCGGCAGCAGCTTCGCGTCCAGCAGCGGGACTTCGTCCTGGTAGACGTCGAGCGTCTCGATCTGCGCTTCCGGATGCTTCGCCTTCAGCGCGGCCGTGAACGCCTGTTCGATCTGCAGGCTCGCCGACTTCTCCACGGGTTTCGGATTCGCCAATACTCTCAATACTTTCATGGTGTTCTCCTCGGTTGTCGTCGGATCATACCCTATTCAGGATCATTTCGCAAAGTTCCGGGAAACTCCAGCCGTGGCGTTTCGCGGCGTCCGGCAGCAGGCTCAGTTCCGTCATGCCCGGAATGTTGTTCAGTTCCAGCACGAAGAACTGGCCGTCCGGCCGCAGGCGGATGTCCACCCGGCCCATGCCCGAGCAACCCAGCGCGCGGAACGTCGCCAGCGCCGCCGCCTGGCACGCCTGGACCGTCGCCTCCGGAATGTCCGTCGGCAGCACGTGCTGCGACACCCCGTTCGTGTATTTCGCGTGGTAGTCGAAAAACCCGTCCGGCGCGACGATCTCGAGCAGCGGCAACACGACGTCGCCCACCACGCCGACCGTCAACTCGCGGCCCGGAATGAATTCCTCCACCAGCGCGACGTCGTCGAGGCCCAGCGCCAAATCCAGCGCTGCCGCCCAGTCCGTCTCCTGGAACACGCGCGACACCCCCACGCTGGACCCCTGCCGCACCGGCTTCACCACCACCGGCAAGGGCAGCGTCCGGGTCTGCCCCTTGCGCAGGAATTCGAACGCCGGAGTTGGAATCCCCGCCTGCGCCATCACCGGCTTGCTCTGGTGCTTGTCGAACGCCCGCGCGCTGGCCTCCGGGCTCGAACCCGTGTGCGGAATGCCCTGCTGGCGCAGGATCGCCTGGATCGTTCCATCTTCGCCGAAATGCCCGTGCATCGCCACGAAGGCCACCTCGGTGCCCGGCGGTACCGCGAACGAGCGGTCCTCGCCCACCAGCACCTCCGCCACCTCGTAGCCCCGCTCCCGCAACGCCTTGGCCACCGCCGCGCCCGAGCGCAGCGACACCGCCCGCTCCGACGACGGCCCGCCCAGCAGCACCGCCACTTTCCGAAATCTTTTCTGGCCGCTCATGTTGCCCTGTCCTACATTCTTTCCACGCTATGGAAAACGTTTCCGGATTTTTCCACGGTGTGGAAAAAAGTTTTCCACACCGTGGAAAACTGCCGCCCACTCTACGCCCCCGCCCCCCGCCTTTCAACGCCGATTCCGCAACGGGCCCGGCCCGATCGCCGTCCGTTCACGGCAAGGTCTCGGCCAGGCGGAAACCGAGGTTGAAGTACCATTCGTCCGGGGCGGCGGCAGAGCGATTCGCGGAACGGCAGTACGCCGCGAATTCGTTGAACCCGCCGCCCCGCTCCGTACGGGACGAACCCGAAACCGCTCCGGCCGGGTCGCGCGCCGCGCCGGCATAATCCCCGTACCAATCCAGGCACCACTCCCCCACGTTGCCGTGCATGTCGTACAGGCCCCACGGACCGGGCTGGTAGCTGCCCACCTTGGCCGATCCCGAATTCGCGTCGCTGTTCGCGGTATAGGTCGAACCGCCGTTGTACGCGTAGCGCCCCACGGCTTTCATGTGGGCGTCCGCATAGAGGTTGGTCAGGTCGTATCCCGAATTCAACGCGGTGGTCGTCCCCGCCCGGCACGCGCGTTCCCACTGCGCCTCCGTCGGCAGGTCGAACGCCTGCCCCGTCTTCGTCCGCAGCCGCCCCAGAAACGAGTCGGAGTCCACCTGGCCGTCCGCCGGCCAATTCGTGCCCGCCACGGTTCCGCGGATGTCGTGGTAGGCCACCCGCTCGACGGGACGGAACTCGCGGTAGAGCGCGTTGGTGAAATAGCTCGGCCAGTAGCCCATCACCCGCTCCCATTGTCGTTGCGTCACTTCGAAAACGCCGATGTAATAGTCCTTCGATAGCGTCACCGCGTGCGGCACCTCTTCGTCCCAGCGCCACCATTCATTGGTCGGCGACCCCATCGCGAACGTCCCGCCCGGAATGCGCCGCAGCACCAGCTTCGTGGTCTTGTATTCGTCCGTCCAGCCGCCGTCCGGCGGGGCGTTCGTGTAGCTGACGGGATAGCTCGGAGCCGCAGGACCCGCGGAAAGATCCACGATCAAGTAGTCGCTGGCCACGGCGCAATAGAAATGCGTTTCGTCCCCCATCGGCGCCACGTGGAATCCTTGCGCATCCGCGAACGCCGTTCCGGCGGGCGTCAGATTGGCCCAAGCCGGTTCGACCAAGTCGGGCGTGGCGTACACGCGGTAGGGATTCCCCGGAATGGCCGACCATTCCAGGCGAATCGAATTCGTCTCGGCGCAGATGTCCGCCACCTGGCCCCAAGCCGGAACCGCGAACGCGCACAGCCAACCCAGAATGCACCGTTTCTTGTTCACGCTTTTTCCCTGTTTTAGAATGTTCGCCCTTTATGGCCGCCAGCGTCAACACTTCGCTCAAGATCGCCCGCCCCCGTGGCTTGACGCCCCGCCGGTTTTAAGGGAAAACCGTGCCATGAACGTGGATGGAAAACACTACCGCACCATTTGGCTGGAGAGCCCCGGCTGCGTGCGGATCATCGATCAGGCGCGCCTGCCGCATGAATTCGCGTTCATGGATCTGCGCACGCCGGCGGAAATGTGCGCCGCCATCCGAGACATGAATTTGCGCGGCGCGGGGCTGATCGGCTGCGCCGCCGCTTGGGGCCTGTATCTGGCGGCCGTCCAAGGCGCCGAACTGCCCGCGGCCGCCGCCGCGCTCCAAGCCACCCGCCCCACCGCGAAAAACCTGGAGTGGGCGCTCGTCCGCATGCAGAAGGTCCTCGCCGGTTGCGCGCCGGCCGATCGGATCGATACCGCCCGGCGCGAAGCCCAGGCCATCACCGACGAAGACGCCGAATTCAGCCGCCGCATGGGCCAGCACGGCTTGGCGCTCCTGCGCGAGATCGCCGCGCGCAAGCCCGGGCAGCCTGTCAACGTCCTCACCCATTGCAACGCCGGCTGGCTGGCGTTCGTGGACCACGGCACCGCTCTCGCCCCCGTCTACGCCGCGTTCGACGCCGGCATCCCCATCCACGTCTGGGTGGACGAAACCCGTCCGCGCAACCAAGGTGCCGCGCTCACCGCCTGGGAACTGGGCCAGCACGGCGTACCGCACACGCTCATCCCCGACAACGCCGGCGGGCATCTGATGCAGCACGGCATGGTGGATATCGTGTTCGTCGGTTCCGACCGCACCACCGCTGCCGGCGACGTCGCCAACAAGATCGGCACGTATCTCAAAGCCCTCGCCGCGCGCGACAACGGCATCCCCTTCTACGCCGTTTTGCCGTCCTCCACCATCGATTGGTCCATCGAAGACGGCGTGCGCGACATCCCCATCGAAGAGCGCGGCTCCGAGGAAGTGCGCTTCATGACGGGCTGGGACGACGCCGCGAAACGCCCCGCCACCGTCCGTATCTGCCCCGAGAAAACCCCCGCCGCAAACTACGGCTTCGACGTCACCCCTGCCCGCCTCGTCACGGGCATCCTCACCGAACGCGGCCTCGCCCCGGCCACGCGCGCCGGACTGCGCGCCCTCTATGCCGACCTCCATCCATAGGGACGAGGGGTACATCAAGTTCACCTTCGCGCACGAGGCGGCCCCCGCCCCGTCGCACCCCCGGCTCCACGACCTCATGCGCATCCGCGACGACCTGCACGAGTGGGAATTGATCGGCGTCCTGCCCGACGGCATCGGCTACGGCAACGTCAGCGCGCGCATCGCCGGCACCCACCGCTTCATCGTCACCGGCAGCGGCACTGGACTGGAATTCCCCATCGCCGCCAGGCATTTCTGCGAAGTCGTCTCGTTCGACGTCGATAAAAAACAGCGTGGTTTGCCGCGGGCCGCTGCCGGCCTCTTCGGAATCCATGAGCCACGGCTCCATCTACGCCGCTCGGCCCGACGCGAACGCCGTGATCCACATCCACGACTGCCTCATGTTCCGGCTGCTGATCCAGGAGGGCGCGCCGCAAACCCCCGCCGACGCCGCGTTCGGCACGCCCGAAATGGCCCGCGCGGTCGGCCGGCTCGCGGCCAGCCTGCCTCCCGTCGCGGTCCTGGTCATGGCCGGCCACGAGGACGGAATCATCGCCTACGGTCCCGATCCGCAATCCGCCCGCGACGCATTGTGGGACGTGTACGCGCGTTCGCGCCGGGAATGACAGAACGTTTTTAACCACAGAGAACACAGAGAGCACAGAGAACACAGAGAGCGCAGAGAATCTCACACGATGTTCTCTGTGGAACTCTGTGTCCTCTGTGGTTAACGGATTTCCGATTCGGACAGAAGCCGTTTCAATGTCGGGCCGAGGTTTTCGACGTCGCCGGCGCCGACCACCAGCACCCAATCGCCGGATTTCCAGCGGGCGGCCACGAGGTCGGCCGCTTCTTCGAGCGTTTTCGCCAACTCGGCGGGCACGCCGTGGTGGTTCCAAAACTGTTTCAGCAGATCTTCCGACGTGCCGCCGGCAAGCGGAGGCTCGCTGGCGGCGTAGACCGGCAAGAGAATCACGCCGGCAACGCCGTCGAAGGCAGGGGGAAAATCCGCCCCTAGCGCCCGCGTCCGCGTGTAGCGGTGCGGCTGGAACACGGCCCAGATCCGTCCGGCCCCTGCCTGATTCGCCGCGTCGATCAGCGCGCGGATTTCGGAGGGATGGTGCGCGTAGTCGGCCACGACCCGGATGCCGCGCGCGTCCGCCACAAGCTCGAAGCGCCGTTTGGGCAGCGCGAAGCTCGCCAGCGCCGCCGCGGACGCGTCCAGCGCGATCCCGCACCGGTCGCACGCCGCCAGCGCGCCCAGCGCGTTCGCCACGTTGTGCCGGCCGGGCAACGGCAACGCCACCGCCTGCCCGCGCACCGTAAACCGCGTGCCAGACGGACCCGACTCGAGAATCTCGGATCGGAAATCCGCGCCCGGCACAAAACCATAGGACGTGCCGCCCGTTTCCGAGCCGATTTTCGCCGCCTCGGGATCGTCCGCGCAGAACACGACGGCTTTCGCCTGCCGCGCGAAAGCCCGGAAGCATTCGATCATCGCCTCTTTCGAGGCGAAATGCTCCATGTGGTCGAATTCGACGTTCGCGATCACCGCGATTTCGGGCGCGTAATGCGCCAGCGTGCCGTCGCTTTCGTCGGCTTCGATCGCGAGCCATTCCGACTTCCCGATCCCCGCTGGCGCGCCGTCCGGCGGCAGTTCTCCGCCGATGCACCACGAAGGATCCGCGCCGCAGGCGCGCAGGACGTGCGCGATCATCGCGGAGGTCGTCGTCTTGCCGTGGGAACCCGACACCGCGATGGTTTTCCAGTTTTCGGCCAGCACGGGCAGCACCTGGCCGCGGCGATAGAGCGGAATGCCGCGTTGTTCCGCCGCGGCGCGTTCCGGATGCCCCGGTTGCAGCGCCGGGCTGAAGACGGCCCAGTCGACGCCGTCCAGATGCGCCGGATCGTGTCCCGTCGTGGCTGGAATGCCGCACGAGCGAAGCCACGCCAGCGTGCGCGGTGCGCCGCCGTCGCAGCCGGTCACGGCCAATCCCCGCGCGGCCAACAGCCTCGCCACACCGGCCATCCCGATGCCGCCCACGCCCAGCAGATGCACGCGCGAGCCCGGCGTTTGGATCCGGCGCCGAACGTCGTCGCGCCAATTGCCGTTTTGCGCCGTCATGGCTTCCGCGCGCACTGCTCCACCAAGGAGGCCAGCGCCGCCGTGCCGTCCTTCACGCCTTCGCGCCGCGCGGCCTCGCGCAGGCGGGCCAGGCGTTCGGGCTTGCGCAGGGTTTGCGCCAGATAGGCTTCGAGCCATTCGGGCGTCAACGCGGATTCGTCCACCATGTCCGCCGTGCCGCGTTTCTCCAGCGCGCGCGCGTTCGCGGTCTGGTGATCCATCGCCGCGCTGGGATACGGCACGAACAGCGCCGGCACGCCGAAATACGCCAGTTCCGCGCAGGTCGACGCCCCGGCCCGGCAGATGGCCAGATCGGCGGCGTGGTACAGCGGTGCCATGTACGTCGTGAACGCAATGACATCGGCTTGCACGCCGGCTGCCGCGTAGGCGGCGCGGATGGCCGTTTCGTCGGCGCGCCCGGTCAGATGGACGACCGAAAACCCGAATCCGGATTTTTGCAGGCGCGCCAGCGCTTCGGCCGCGACCTCGTTCAGCCGGTGCGCGCCCATGCTGCCGCCCACGATCAACAGGCGGAAGGGCGCAGGGGCGGCGGAGTCCCGCGGCGGCAGGCTTTTCGCGGCTTCGGTCAATTCCGCGCGCAGGGGAATGCCGACGACGGACAGTTTGGCTTTTCGCAGATGGTAGCGGGTTTCCTCGAAGCCGGCCGCGACGGCGGCCGCGGAGCGCGAAAACAGGCGCACGGCACGGCCGGGAATCACGTTGGCCTCGTGCAGCACGATCGGCACGCCCAGCAGGCGCGCAGCGCCGCACGGCCCCACCGAAGCGTAGGAACCCATCGCCAGCAGCACGTCGGGCCGAGAGCGGCGCATCTGCGCGCGGCACTGGCCCACCGCCTGCACCAATTTCCACGCGGTCTGCAAAGACCGGAACGAAAGCCCCGACGGAAATCCGCGCGCGGGCACTTCGACCACGGGTCCATCCCAGTCTCTCCGCGCGGATTGCTCGGTGTCGCGCCCGGTCAGCCACAGCGTCACCTCGTGGCCGCGGCTCAGCAACTCGCGCGCCGTCGCCAATCCCGGGAACACGTGCCCGCCGGTCCCGCCGCAAGCCACCGCTGCTTTCACTGCCTCAACCCCTTGTTGCCCAACGCCGCGAACCCGCGCGCGTCAGGTGATCATCTTGAACAGAATGAAACCCAGCGTCGCCACCATGAGAATCATGAAGATGGCGCGGACGCGCTGGTTGCCCTGTTCTTTGCGGGCCTCGCGCACGCGCTTGAGGCCGGCGGATCCGAAGTAGTTGCGGAACCGGTCGTGTTCCGGCTCCATCAGGCGGGCGGAGGCGGTGCCGCCGCCGATGGCGGGCCGCAGCAGATCGGTGCGCTGCAGGCGCGGCATCACCACGCGCTTGACGTCCAAGCCGTCGGGCCCCGGCGCAAACGCCAGCGTCTCGCCGTCGGGCGAACCCTCCGATACCCGCTCCACCACGTCTTCGGCGGCGAAACGGCGGGCGCCGGCATCGCCGCGGTATCCGTCCGGGACGGCGGCGGCGCGCAAGCGCGGCTCGGTCTCGGCGGGGGCGGCATCGGCCCAGCGGCGGACCTCGTCGAGGCGCGCGCGCACCTCGGCTTTCTCGCGCTCGATTTCCTTCAAGCGCCGGTCCAAGTCGTTTTGTTTTCGGGAAGCCGCCATGGTCACGCCCAATAATCGAAGGCCATCCAGGCCAGCAACAACGCCACCAGCAGGGCCATCAGCGGCAGCGTGAACGCCCACCCGGCGCGCAGCCAATAGCCGAAGCCTTGCGCGTTTTCCTGCGCCCGGCCCGGACCGGCGTCGAAGGTCAACGGCCGCGCCGCCATCGGCGCACCGGCCATTCCTTGCGGACGAACGGCATCGAGCTTGGCCATGGCCTGGTTGTAGTCCGAACGGACGTCTTCCAGCGTCGCCAGGGACTGGTTCAGTTCGGCGAGCAGATTGTCGTCCGTCCATTCCGCATCGTTCAGCGCGTCCACTTCGTCGAGCCGGGCGCGGAGCGCGCGGCGCAATTCATCGAGCATTTGCGCGAACCGTTCCGCCTGCAGCTGGTCTTTTTCCATGCGGGCCAAACTTTCCCCGAGCCGTTCCTTGAGCTCGCGGCGGCCCGCATCGAACGCTTCCTGCTTCTGGCGCATCTCTTCGAGCGCGCGGCGTTCCTTTTCCAGTTCCTCCTGGCGGGCGCGCAGGCGGTTCAGTTCCTGGGCCTTGTCCACCATCTGTTCGGTGACTTCCTGCTTATGGCGCGCCAGATGCGTCAGGGTCAGGTCGGACACCGCGCGGCTGGGCAAATCGCGCGAGGACGGAATGTGGCCATCGCGCTTTGCGCCGCCGCTCTCGCCATCCAGCTTGATCTTCAACGCGGCTTCGCGCTCGCGGACCAGATCGTCGTCGAAAAAATCGGTTCCCATTGCGTGCACTCCTGTATTAGGGCGGCGGAATATCCAAGCGGGTGCCGACGCGCACGTTGTTGGCGTCGGGGACGCGGTCCCGGTTGGCTTTGAAAAGGACGGACCACTTGGCGGGCGTGCCGTAGTAGCGCGCGGAAATGGTGCCCAGCGTTTCCCCGGGCTGGACCACGTGAACCGACGCGGACGACGCGGGGGCCGGCGAAATCGCGGCCGCCGCGGGAGCGGGCGGCGGTTCGGCGCGCGCCGGAACCGCCACCGGCTGGTCGGCCGGAGCCGCAGCGACCTGCGCCGCGAACGCCCGGCCGCATTTCGCCAGCATGTCCTCGACGTCCGCGCGATCTTCGGAATCGGGCCGCAGTTCCAGATAGCGCCGGTAATGGTAGAGCGCCGGCACGTAGTCCTGCTTGAAATGGTCGTAGATCAAGGCCAGCTCGCGATGCGCTCGCGGCGAATCCGGCCGGCGCGCGAGCGCCTTCTCGCCCCAGCGGATCGCGGCATCGAGGTCTTCCGCGTCCCGCGCGGCCTGCGCGCGGCGGAGATTCCGGTCGCGCGCGTCGCGGCGGTCTTCCGAAACGCGGCCGCAACCGCTGGCGAGCGCGAGGCACAGCGCCGCGCACGCGGCGAAAATCCCGGCCTCGATCCTGCTCCTTTTCATGCCCGTGACCGTACCAAATCCGCCGCTGAAATCAAACAAACCTTCCCCCCCGGCGACATAAAAAAATCCGCCCCCGGACAACCGGGGGCGGACGCGGGAATTTCCTCGCGGAAACGACCGTTTTACTTGCCCAGCGCCGCCTGGGCCGCCGCCAACCGGGCGATCGGCACGCGGTACGGCGAGCAGCTGACGTAGTTCAGGCCGGCCTTGCAGCAGAACTTGACGGAGACCGGGTCGCCGCCGTGTTCGCCGCAGATGCCGCACTTGAGCTCCGGCCGGGTGGTGCGGCCCTTCTTGACCGCCATCTCCACCAGCTGGCCGACGCCCGTGGTATCCAACTGCAGGAACGGATCGACCGGCAGGATCTTCTTGTCGAGGTAGTCCGGCAGGAAGGAGCCGATGTCGTCGCGGCTGAAGCCGAACGTCATCTGGGTCAGGTCGTTCGTGCCAAAGCTGAAGAACTCGGCGCTCTCGGCGACCGCGTCGGCCGTCAGGGCCGCGCGCGGGATCTCGATCATCGTGCCGACCATGTACTTCACCTTGGACTTCTTCTCCTTGATGATGGCGTCGGCGGTCTTGCGGATGATCTCGGCGCAGTAGTCGAGCT